>JBEBHO010000212.1:0-15901 GCA_040081095.1 Nitrospira sp. | reverse complement strand
AAAAATCATCGTTAGGGTGGTGTTAACTGTCGGTAAACTCCTACACCTCAAGCAAACTGTGCGCCCTCATGACTGCCTGGAGTTAACGCCGAGTTAACAGTTTATTGACGTCTAGGAAATAGTCAGCCCTTACTCTGAGTACATATTTTTCTTTCTTCGCTCGCGCGATTAACACTATGGAATATCTATGCACCTGCTGAACGAGCTTCGACAAGCGCTCTCACGAACTGTCCTTCCCTTCGCCGTCATCCTGGCTGTGGCATGTCCTGCTCAGGCTCAGGTAAAGCCCGTACTCGATTCAAATATTCCTCCATACCAGCCCGTGGGGAGTCTCAGCGGAACGATTTCCATCGCAGGGTCAGAATCCATGAAGCCCTTGTCGGAATCCTGGGCGAAGGACCTGCTTCACCTTTATCCTGGCTTGACGATTACCGTCACAAGCGCAGGATCAGAGACTGGTCTGGCTCAGCTCATGGAAGGGAAAGCGCAGATCGCCGCCATGTCCCGCCGCATGACCTCTCCTGAAATCGTGGAATTCAAACGAGAGTTCGGATACGAACCTACTGAGGTACCAGTAGCCGTCGATGCGCTGGCCCTGTTTGTTCATAAGGATAATCCGATCGAAGGGTTGTCCCTGGCCGAAGTCGATGCGATGTTCTCGTCAGAGCGGCGGCGAGGGCTGAAATATCCGGTTAATGTATGGAGCGACGTGATGCTGTTAGAAGGAGAGTGGGCCGAAGCGCCCGTTCACCTCTACGGACGGAATGGCAAGTCCGGCACTGCTTCGTTTTTCAGGGAACACGTTTTGAACGGGGCTGATTTGAAAAAGACCATGACCGTGGGCATCGGCTCTGCAACGGTCGTGCTTGAATTGATGAAGGATCGATTTGGAATCGGATTCAGCAGTATCGGCTACCGGACATCTGGACTACGGCCGGTTCCCATAGCGGCCGTTCAAGGTGGCCGGTATGTGACACCGACGTTTGACACGGCAATGGATGGATCCTATCCCCTCAGACGCAATCTGTATCTCTATCTCAACCGGCCACCAAAGGTGGCTCCGCCAGTCCCTCTCGCTGAATACGTGAAGTTCGCGCTGGGTCAACAAGGTCAGCAGACCGTGATCGACGAGGGCTATTATCCCCTGCCGACCATGGAACTCAATCGTCTGGCTGCGATGTGGGCGACACCGGTTCGAGCCGCTTCAGGGGAGCAACCCCTTAAACTTCGCGACTAGCCTACCCTGTCGACGGACTCGCCACTGTGTTAGAGTTCGTCACCAGGAACCATCACATATGACAGGCCGAATCATTTCTTGTATATATTTTACGTTGAGCGGGCTGCTCATATTCGGCTGCGCACCGGCCCAATTCACGACCATGACGGTCTTCGATACGCCGGCAGCCTTTGTACGGCTCGAAGCCGATTCGGCAGACCCACGGCATACTCATCCGTTCTCCATAACCGCTGAACAGATGGCAGTTATGCTGAGTGGAATCACCGTTGAAGAGCCATGGGCAAAGTTACCGATCTACGACGACACGAGCCAGCCGCATCGTCATCCGGCGTTTACCGAGAAAGAGGTCACGTTTTTCTCGCCACTGCTGACTGTCGCCCTTAGCAAAGCGACGCCGGAAGAAGTCGTGACCTTCTATCAATCTCGCTATCTCTCCGGCACGAGCAGGGAGGTGACGTCAGGCGGGTTGTTTGTCCAGGGAGAAGAACTGCATATCATCCTTGCGAACTACCGTTCGCCGACTCATTACAGCGCCGACATTGGAGTCGCCGATACAGGCGATGACCGGCTTACGCCGATGCGATCGCTGGCTCCTCAACGCGGTCGCCTGGATTTTGAACCGGCATCGGCAACACGTCCCCCCGATGCGTCCATATTCGGGAAACTGTTTCATTGGGATCGACGAGAAGTCATCATCCTGCTTGCATATCTGCCCCGCCATTCGAGCCCTTCAAGCGAAGGAGCCAAGCCGGCTGCTCGCTAGAAATAGTAACGATCTGTACAATGGATGGTCAAAAACTCCACTGCAGTTGAAACCGGAGCAAATTACCGCTCTCGAGTTGGTAGGGGGATTGAAGACAAGGAATGGTCGAAGCGCCAACTGTGCTGGCCGAGCATACTCCAGGAGAAAAACTCGAGTTCGACGTGTTCCGCTGAGTCCACGTATACATCACGGTTAATTCGAGTGCCCGATTGAATTGATACTCCAATCCCAACTCCCATTCCCGGACCGAATTGCGTGGAGAGTTGGATTCGGATTTCCTCCCGCCGTAATATTCCTGTACACGCATGAACGGGAATATGTTCTGGCAGTAGGTGTCGCATTTGTAGTTGTAAAATGCCTGCAGATATCCGCCACGAAGGCTTCCGTTCACGACCTCAGTTCTGGCTTGGTTCAACTCGGGTCCTCGACCCACAGTATATTCGCCTTGAAGGCCGAACGGTTGAGGGAACATCACGAAATGCCAGGCTACACGTTCATCCTGATAGTTTCCGTTATTGTGAAGTATCGGGGATGCGGCAGGCTGGGGTGGAGACAGTGCCGCCACGACCGGGGTCGCCGCGACGTTGTATTGTCCTGTATAGGCATCCATGCCGACTTCAATGATCTGTCCGTTCCGCCAAGGCAATTCGAATGGAACGGATGAGTGAAATACGACGTGCTTGCTCTTGTTTTGGTCTCTCGTGTTAGGCCCCTGCCCATTATAGACGCCGAGCCCCAGCATTCCGTAATCGCCGGACCCCTTCAATCCACTGTCCACGAGCCGCCTGAATCGCTCCCGAATCGAGGTGGGCGCATAGTATAAGAACAGGCCCAAATCTCGTTCATTAGGGACGGCGCTGTTTAGGGCGTCGTTTCTATCGAACGCTATTCTGTTTTGACTCGACTGTAGATTTTCAAACCCATAGGGCACCTTCGACAGCCCTGCTCGAATACGCCATTCCTTCTTGCTGTCGAGAAACAGATCGGCGTAAAAATCTCTGAGCGAGACCACCTGTTCTGTGCCGCTTACAACGCTCGCGAATTCAGGTTGCACATAGACAAAGACCCGCTCATGCGGTTGTCCGCTGATGATGACTCGGGCGCGGCGCAAGAAGAACTCATTGTTGCCCCTGATTGAGCGATCGCCCTGGTTGCTCTGCAGGAGATCATTGTTAACGGTCTGGTTGTACCGGAATTGGGTATAGCCGCGGATGCTGATTTTTTCATACCATCGCTCGCTCACCGGCACATCGCCGACTCCCCGGCTTTCCTCGAATTCCTTGACCTGCCGCTTTTCTTCTTCTGCCTTCAGTTGCACCCACTGATCGATCGTAATTTGCTTATTCTCGAACAATACGTCTTCGAGTTTTCCTCCGAAGGCCTGAGACCATCCCCCGACAATCGAAACGAAGATCATTCCGCAACACCATGTCCATACCCCGGCCGCCATTCTCATCCTTCCCCCTTCATCATATGTTGTGTTGCCGAGGGGGTAAGAATATAAAGAGACGATTACAACCAGGTTACGACAGGGTCCGGTAATGGTTAACTTGCGTGAAAGATCAATCCAGAAATCAGTCTCTCTGTACGTGAAATGGGAAATGGATTTTGAGGCCGTCAGCTGGTGCTGCGGAGGAGTTGGCTACAGCTCCTGACCAGCGACTGTAACCACGTTGGTGGGGAGGCCATGGCATCGGCATCGAGCGGCGTGGAAGGGGTCAGCTGATCGAGCCGCAGAGCCACATCGCGATACTGCCGGCTCTCACGGCTGATCGTGCGATAACACTCGACGGCCTCTTGGGACCGTCCCATGGATTCCAGCGTCCTTGCGTAGAGATACCGGAGGGATACCAGGTCCTGCGTCGATCCAGACGGACGGTCAAGCGCCGTGCGAAAAGCGGCCAGCGCATCCTCGTATCGGCCAATCGCCTTCAAGCAGAGGCCTTTCTGCCCGAGCGCTTTCATGCCCCAGACTCCATCGTCAGTCAGCCGGTCCAGGAGTGCGAGGGCCTGTGAAAACTCCCCCGCCTGTTTCAATGACAAGGCCTTGCGGTAGAGAGCTGCGGGATCGGGCGAGGATGCCGGGTTTGTGCTCGGCGAGGGTCCCTTCGGCTCAGACCTCGCTGAAGTCAGTGCTGCCACTTCCTCCGCCTCCGCTTCGAGTTCGCTCTGGCTCGGCTCAATCGTGTCAGGAACTGCCCGAAACGGGAGAAATCCGTTCTTGTCCCGGACACGTGCGGCATCGAGAATGACCTGTGCGGTGATCGTCTCGGCTTGTGCGGCGTACCCATAGACCAAGGCATGGTCACAAAGCTGATTGATCAGCCGTGGGACCCCACCGGTCAACGCAAAGATTTTCAGGCAAGCAAGTCTGGAAAATAACGGCCTCCGTCCACCGGCTATATGAACTCGATGCGCAATATACGCAATGACCTCCTCCTCGGCCAGCGGTTCGAGCGCATATTCCACGGCGATGCGCTGGGCGAACTGTTCCATCCCTGGCCCTTCTAAGAGATCTCGAAGCGCTGGTTGTCCCGACAGCAAAATCTGCAACGAACGCCGCCGCCCATCGTTCAGATTCGAGAGCAGGCGCAGTTCTTCCAGCATCACCGACCCGACGTTCTGGGCCTCGTCGAGAACCAGCAGCACACGTCGTCCGGCAGCTTGCTCCCCTTCGAGAAACCTTCCGAACTCATGATAGAGCTCCACTTCGCTCTTGCCTTTCGTGTCCAGGCCGAACGATGCCGTAATCCAGGGCATGAGCCCACCCAACCCTTCATGCGTATTCGCCAACAGGCCGATCGTCCATTGATGACGCGATTGCTCCAACAAACGGTTCAGCAGCGTGGTTTTTCCTGTGCCCGGATGACCGGTGATCACGATAAAGGCAGAACCGTTGACCAATCCATATTCCAGCAGGTTCAGCGCCATCTTGTGCTTGGATCCCAGGAAGAGAAATCCGGGATCTGGCAGCAGCGTGAACGGTTTAATTTGCAGCCGATAATAGGCTTCGTACATCTGTCCGTTACCTCGAACTCGTCATGAGAAGGTCTTTCGCCCGACGCTGCGTCAGTGCCCCCCGGCCTGACTTATTCAAGATACCTCCAAGGACCGGCACGCTTCCCTTGAGCAGCCCCATGGCCCGCTTTACATCCGTCGAGGCCGTCCGGCCTTCTTCGACGACCAGGAGCAGCGCATCGATGTGTGGAACGAACCCCAGGACATCGGCGCGCGATAACAGAGGCGGCAAGTCAAACACCAGAAGCCTCGCGGGATACCGGTGTTTCAGTTCCTCCACCAAGACCGCCATCTTGGGCGAAGCAAGGGCCTCTGCGGAATTTGCGATCACGCGTCCGCCAGGAAGAAACACGAACCGGCCGATCCCGGGATGAATCAACAGCTGTTCGAGCGGTACCTCATCAAAGAGATGCTCGGTCAAGCCAGGACAGCTGTCCATACCGAAGGCCTCGTGAACGGCCGGACGATGCATGTCGGCATCGACAAGCAGGACCGTGTGAGCCAAGTCCATTGCCAACGCCAGTGACAGATTGACTGCTGTGAGCGTTTTCCCTTCGTGTGGAGTGGGACTCGTGACGCCCAGCACATTCCACCCGTTCTGACGGCATTGTTTCACGACCTGTGTTCGCAGCATTTTAAACGCGTCGACGAAAGCGCCCCCTTCGAACCCGGAGATCAGGCGCTGGGTCCGCATCGTCTCATCGGTGAGTTCAACGGTTTTCGTCGAGGTATAGACGATGGGCGGAGGCACTAGTCGGGCCGCGCCGGCTTGCCGCCGCGGAGGCGGCACCTCCGACCCATGCTCTTGCTTGAACCGTTCTAGCCCCTGTTGTAAGTATTCCATCAGCCGCTCCCCTTCTCTCCCGCTCAGCCAAGTTTTCTCATGATCGTGTACCACAACACATCCAGAGGCATCCAGGTCAGATGGAGGACGACGGCGCCCACCACCACCACGCCGAGCCCGGCAAGGCCGACAACCGCTCGGCGGCGTCCGAGCTGCGCCACTTCGTCCTCCGACGGCAGATAGGGAATCACGCCCAACGGAACCATCCCCATGGCACGGCCGAGCTGGTCGGACGTATAGATCGTACGATCCACATTATCCGCCACAACGCCGGTTCCCACTCCACCGGCGACGGCGAGAAACGCGCCCAACAACAGAATCGCCATCCGGTTGGGGCGGTCGGGCTTCTCCGGCAACTCCGGCGGATTGATGAGCGAGAACCGCTCCCCTTTACGTTGCACTTCCAGTTCACCGGAGACCTGAGCTTCCATTAAGCGAGAGGTAATCTCCTGGTACTTGCGCACAGAGTTTTCACGGTCCCGCTGCAGATCAAGATACTCGGGCTCGATCGTCGGTGTCGTCTCCACTCGCTTGGCATATTCGGCCATTCGCCGCTTCAGATCGACCCGTGCCTTTTCCAGAGAATCCAGTGACGCCGTCGTCGATGCCAACTGCGACTGAATATTGATATAGGCTGGATTCTCCGGCTTCACCGTGAGCGGTTTTGGCGGACGGGCTATTGCCGCTTGCAGTTCCCGTTCGAGTGAGGCGACGACATTCTGAGTTTTCACCACATCGGGATGCGAGGCCTCCATCCGTTCACGCAGTGCCGCGAGCGACGCCTGCTCCGCCGTCAGACGCTTCGATAGTTCCTCCCGCCCATCCGTCGCGCCTGGTTCTTTCTCAAGCGACGACAGCTCCTGCTTCATCTTGATGAGATCGGGATGCTCTGGTTCGAGGTAGGCCGATGCGCTGGCATATTGGGCGCGCAGCGCCTTCAAGCGCTCGCTCGTGTCCAGCATTCGATCGCCACTCGCATTGATGAGGGGAGTATGCGGCTTCAGTGTAGCCAACTCTCCTTCCAGGTACGTTTTTCGTTCTTTCAAGCTTCTAATCTCGCGGTCGCTATCGATGACTTCCCGTTGAGTCGAACTCATGAGCTGCATATTCAGTTGCACCAGTTCGGGAAGCGCACCGGCGGCTCGCTGTTTTACCCCTGCCAGCTTGCCTTCCAGATCCTGGATATGATGCGAGAGACTCTCGGCCTCGCGTTTCAAGAACGCGGTGGTTTCCTGCGCATGCCGCTCGCGGGTCTTGAGATTTTCGCCCAGAAATAAGCTGGTCAGCTCATTCGCCACCTTCTGTGCCAGTTCTGGACTCTCGCCATCGTACGACAGCGTAAAGGCGATCGTCGCCTGGGTGGGGTTCTGTGTGCGCTTATCGATGACCTTCACGTTCATCACGTCGATCTGGATGTCCTTCACGAAACGAGCGAGAACTTCTTCCGTCGGGTTCCGCTTCCGAAGATCCTTGTAGAGGCCGTATTGCTCGACGATGTGCCACAAAGTCGAACGGCTCAAGACTTGCTGCTTGATCGTCTCGATACGCTGATCGGCGTAGGTTGCGATGGCCGACCGGACGAGATCGGGCGGGATTTCCTGCTCTTCGATGAGAATCGTCGCCGTCGACCGATACACCGCCGGCAGCAGAAACGCCAGCGCGGCGCTGGCCGCCAGGAGCGACGCGGCGACCATGAGAATCAAGGTCTTGCGCCGGCGTAGCAATGCCAGATAGTCGTAGAGATCTTTTGCCGGAGCGTCCATCGTTCTTGTCGCCTGTGGCGCGCGGCCGCCGGTCATCGGGACACCGACCATTTCTGTCCTCCGTACGTCAACATGACAAACGTCGAATTTGAAAAATTCCATTGATTCAGACTATCCAGGGCACGTTCCGCATAGGCGTACGAAACATCCAGCGTCCACCACGGACTGAACTTCCATGACAGGCTCGGGCTCAATGAGGTGAACCTCGACTGCGGCACGGAGCCGCTCGTAGCATTGGTCACGACCCCCGACACAAAGTAAATACCTCCATTCAATGAAGCGCTCAGAGTTTCAGACAGGTTATGCGACAGTGATCCGCCCACACGATCGCTTTGCAGCAAGAGGCCGAACCCGCTAGGATTGATCTCTCGACTGACATCCATTTGAATCGTCGTACGCTCAAACTTCTTCCGGAGAGTCCCTTTATAGACCCAGGCGGTCTCACGATCGGTCAGCGCCCCTCCTGGAATCTTCTGCGTCGAGGTCACGAACCGAACTCCTCCCGAGAACGAACCGGTCATCTCATGGCCGAAGTCGTGAGTCCATCCGCCTTGCAGACCATAATAGTTGGAGTCTTGCCGGATAGCGGGCGTGCGAACCAGCGTGTATTCGCCGGTCAACTGGACTTGATCCAATAGGCCGAGGTTATAGGACGGTCCCGTCGTTCCTCCGTGAACTTGATAATCCACGAGGCCCAATCGAAGCCCGTTCTCATACCGCGCATCCATGAACTGATAACTACTCTGCCAGGACAACCGCTCCGTGATGCCAACCGTCCAGCTGGGCATGGCCGTCCACAGGCTTCGTTGGGTAAAACCCAACACGAATCCGGTCTGTTTCAATTCCCCCATCAACGTATTGTCCCTGGTGAAGCCGCCCTCGAATCCGAATGTATGCCGATCCGAGTGGTACGAGGTCCGCAACGGGAAATACAGATTCGTCAGGCCTCTATCCTGATGGCCGTAGTATTGAACGAAGTCGCTCTTGACGTTTCCCTCAACCTCCAACGATTCAGTGGCCCCTTTGAATTTCACAGCCGGACTGACCCAATGGCCCCAAACTTCATTGTTCCCGTTGAAGAGCAAGAGATTACTGTTGTACTCGCCTTTCACGCTCAACGACGGCTCTGCCGACCATTCGGCCGCACTAACCTCTCCTCGCATACCGGCTGCCGCCATCACCATGACGGCACACCAACCGGCCAACAAGCATGGTCGTAGCCAGGTTCCCACGGGCACATAATTGAGATCGGCATTCGATGGTCCCATTCGGTCACGGCACCATCACCACGTCGCCACGCTCTAATAAAATATTCTGCTTCAGGTCCCTTTCCTTCTGCATATCTCCATATCGGAAATGAAAGACCTGCTGATTGGCTCCACCACGGCGCATGATCCTGATGTCGTTCTCCGCCGCGTAGGGCGTCAATCCCCCTGCCATGCTCAAGGCTTGCAGCACATCGGTGTAGTGGCCGACGAGATACTCACCTGGCTTATTCACGCGACCAAGGACATAGATGCGGTTACTCAGAACTTTCAGTACTGTCACCGTCACATTGGGATTCGGGAGAAACTTGCTCAGCCGTTTCGCGATGTCGAAGCGAACGTCTTCTGCCGTACGACCTGTCGCGGACACGTCTCCAATCAACGGGAAGGTGATCATCCCGTCAGGGCGCACCACCGTTTCCTGCGTGAGATGTTCATCTTTCCACACTGCCACCTTGAGCACGTCTTCCGGACCGAGCAAGTAGCTGGGTTCGGCGACCGCCGTCTCTGCCGCCTGACCCAGGTTGATCCCGAACAGACAGAGTCCCCCTGCAACCGTTGCTGCACATACGAAGCTACGAACCAATCCTCCCCATAGACAATTCCTCATCCCGCTACCTCCGCCAGCAGCACCTTCGCGGCATCCAACCCCTCAAACGGCGTGCCTGCCGCTACGGCCTTCCTTAAATACACCAGCGCTTCGCCAGGCTGTCCGGACTTCGACAGCGCCGCACCAAGATGATAGTTCAGCACCGGATGGTCCGGCGCCAAGGCCGTGGCTTGCTTCAGCAAGCGCACGGCATCCCCCCCGTGGTTCAACTTATAGTGGGCCCACCCCAAGGTATCGAGCAGATAGGGGTTCGGCGTCTGCGACTCAAAGGCCCGACTCAGCGTCAGAGCCCGCTCAAGACTCTTTGGATCGCTTTTGTGATCGACCAATGTCGCCGCGAGATTGTTCGCGGCCAGCATCGACTTCGGATTCGTTTTCAAGACCATCTCGTAGTGGCCGATCGCTTCGTCGAACCGGCGTTGGGCGTCAAGGCTCACGGCCAGCAGCAAGCGCATCTGTTCATTGTCCGGACTCCCTTGAAGCCCTTTGCGCAAGGCCTCGTCCCCCTCCGTCAGGTGTTTTCCCGCATAGTGATAACGGGCCAGGTGGACCCAGGGAGTGCTCCACTTCGGATTCAGACGGGCCGCGGATTCAAAATGCGCAATGGCCGCCGCGGTATCGCCTCTCGTCAACAACAGCTCGCCCAGAAATCCATCCGCGAAAGGATGATCGGGATGGGCCGCCAGCAATGTTTCAAGCCGGGATTGCACTTGCGCAACCTGCCCACGCTTGATTCCAAGCTGCACCAGGGCGAGGAGCGGTTCAGGTGCGAGCGGCCGTTGCTCGACGGCTCGGGAATAGGCGGCGTCCGCTTTGTCCCATTGCTGTTGGGCCAAGGCGACATGCCCTTCCGCCAAATCAGCGACCGTCTGGTCCGCGCCGGCAGTCCGCAGCTTCGTCAACGTCTCCTGGCTCTGGCCCCAATCCTTCTCCTGGGTCTGCAACTGAAACATCATGCCCAACAGCGTCACGTTCCCGGGGTCGCGCGCGATGAGCGGCTCCAAGCGTTCTCGTGCTTCTTTGGTATGTCCAACGGACGCATCCAGTCCCGCCAGCATCAGCTGGGCTTCCATCAACGCCGGCTTCACGCTGAGCGCTCCATCCAAACTCTCTCGGGCAAGCGTCGTTTCACCGGTCATCAAATAAGCTCGTGCGAGCAAGAGATGAGCGTCAGCCGACTCGGGCTGATCCTTCAGGACGGACCGGAAATCCTGTGTGGCGTCTTTTCCATTCCCTCGCTGCAAGGCGATTTTTCCCCGAAGCAACAACGCGTCGGTCGATCGAGCGTTTTCTTTCAGAACTTCTTGAAGCTGGCGTTCCGCGTCATCGATCTTGCCCGCGGCCCAATCGAGACCGGCGAGTTTTACTTTGGCTTCCCATCCCTCAGGCTTCCCATGAAATTCCTCCTGGATGGCGCGATAGATCTCCCGCGCCTTGTCTACCCGTTGCGTCGATTCGTACAAGCTTCCGAGGGCGAACCACAACTTACTGGAATGCGGCAGGTCTTTGCGTGCGCCCATCAGAGTTGATTCGGCCCGCTCCAGTCCTCGCCGCTTCGCGACATACTCCACCAACGTCATCCGTTGAGTCTCGTTATCGGGATCGATTCGAATCGCCTCCGTGAGCACCGCTTCAGCCTTGTCGTACTGCTGCTGTTGATCGTAAAACGCGACCTGCCTCAACCGGTGACTCGATACCGTCGGCTCCAACGCAACGATCTGCCGGAGCGTGGATTCCGCTTCATCCCTGTGGCCCTGCCTCATCAAGATCGTGGCCAGACCGTCGAGAAGTTCGAGATTCCCAGGGTGGGATTCTACCGCTCGCCGCAGCAGCGGCAGCGCGTCCTCCCCACGTTGGGTGGCGGTATATAGGGTGGCGATGAGTAACACCGCATCCGTCTCGGTCGGTGAGGCGGCAATCAACTGTTCAGCTTGACCGACGGCCTTGACCATCTCCCCGGAGACGGCGGTCACAATAATTTGCAACGCCTGCGCAGGAATATGCCCCGGCGTCTTCGCCAGAATCCGATCTGTGATTTTCGTCACCTGCTCCAGTGCTCGTCCCTCAAGGTAGTATTTGGCCAGCTTGATCTGCGCGCGATCGTGATCGGGACTCATTTCCACGACCTGCTGATACCCTGCGATGGCATTGCGCCAGTTCTGCTCTTTTTCCTCCACTTGTGCGTAGAGAAAATAGGCTTCCACGTCTTTGGGATCGATCTTCAGGACATTCCGAATCGCCACGCGGGCCTTGGGAAAATTGCCCTGCTGAAAGTATTCTTGCGCGCGTAAGCGATACTTGGCTTTCCGTTCTTCGGGCCCTCCACAGCCGAACCCTCCGACCAGCAGCACAACCGCAAGCGCCAGTGCGACACCCTGTTTCATGATACTTGCCTCCCCTTCAAAGATCGGATCATAACCACCAGGCCCGTATCACCAGCCCACCTAACATCCAGACCGAGACCCAGCCCAAGCGGGTGGCAGCAGAAGGATAGACGTGGAGCAGCAGCTCGAATGAAAAGAACAACACAATCAGTTTTGCCGCAAGAAGACTCACCGGCACATCGCCCGCGGTCATTTCAGGAAGAAACGGCAGAACGACGGCCAGCAGGACAACCAGGTAGTCCAATGGTGTCGTTTGAAACCGGTTTTGACCGGCAAACCGGATGCTCAAGATGACGAGTCCAGCCAAGAGGACGAATCCCACGTTGATCGATGTCGTCAGATCGATTCCGGAGAGGCGGGGTGAGATTTCGCTGTAATACATCAGGCAGGTGCTCCCGACATAGAGGCCCGCCCGCACGACCCACGCAGTTCCGTAGCCAAAGACGATCGAACTCACCACTGTGACCAAGAGAACCACCCCGATAATCCCCGTATCCCAGGGAATCGACTTCGGCATCGCAACCGATGTGATGAGGTAAAGAGGCACGATCAATTGAACCCCTGACAGGGCCCAGGCCCCGATTCGTATATGGGACGTGTCGATCCCCGCAGTCGCGATCTGTGCCGGTTCAGCCGTTACGAATGCCGGCACAGCCCGATGCGGTGTTCGAACGAACATGAAGAGAATGGTGGCAGCACAGAGGAGATAGGCGCCGAGCAGAATGCCATCCGATTGCCACCGTAACAGGTAGGCGCAACTTACCATCACCCCATGGGCGAGGTAGATCACCGTGACGGCCTGGCCGTGCGATAATCCCCAAGCCAGCAACTTGTGGTGGATATGGTTTCGATCGCCGACGAAGGGGGACCGACCCTCCATCAACCGTTGTCCCATCACCCCGATCGTGTCCAGCAGGGGGACCCCCCAAATAAATAATGCCAACAGCGGGCTATAGGTCGTCCTGGCGGAATCGGTCAGCAAGATGGCGGCCATGGCCAGATAATGACCGAGGAACTGGCTTCCGGCGTCGCCCATGAAAATCTTGGCCGGATAGGTATTGAAGCGGAGAAAACCTAAGAGCCCTCCCAAAACGGATACCATCAACAACACCAGCAGGGTCTCGTTCGCCTGGTAGGCCAGGTAGGCAATGCCGGCGAAACTGATTAACGACAACCCGCCGGCCAAGCCGTCAAGTCCATCGGCTAAGTTGACGGCATTCGTCACCCCTACAATTACCAGTAACGTGATCGGTGCCGCGATCCAGAGTGGAAGGATGGTCTCATCCATGAAGGGGACCGTCGTCAGGCGAACACCGGCCAGGCCGACGACAATCGCTGCAGCAAGTATTTGCCCCGCAAACTTCATCCTATGGTTGAGACCGATCCGATCGTCCCATATTCCGAAAAGCAGAATGACGGCACCGCCAAGCAGGCTGGTCAGAATCAACTCATCCTTGGGTGCCCATAACAAGACAGCGGCAAAGGTCGCGGCCCCGAATGCGATCCCACCGACTTTGGCAATCGGCGCATCATGGGCATGGCGCTCGCGAGGAATATCGACGAACTGCAACCGCAAGGCAGAAGCCGTCAACGCCGGGATCAACGCCATACAGATGATCAGCGATCCCATGAAGCTAAAAAATATCGCCGTACCCATATCCGTCATTCCTTAATCCGGAACATATCGGTCTAACAGTGGTGTCACGAAACCGGCCATGGCCTGCAGACGCGCATCGACGATGGTCTCGGTCTCGCCGGCATTGACGCCCGACACGAGACGCACGAGTGCGCCGTCTGCCCTGTGGCGCGTCAAGGAATCCCAAAAAAGATAGAATTTCACGCCATATTCGCTGGTGATCCAGCGGTCACGTTGCTTGAACCAGTAGTACACAATCTGTTTCTGGGCGCCCTTCTGAATCACCAGACGATTCACATCCAACGCCTTAGTCATGTCCTGCCGTTGATCGAGCCTCAGCGGCTCGAACGAGGAAATATCCCAGCCTCCGCCGGGAATACACTGCCGGGGGGAATGCGACGAGCGGCCTTTTTTCGGCGAGAGATAATAGGCCACGTACAGATTGACCGGAACCTTCTCAACCGCGCTGTAGTCCGCGAGCACGTAATCGTCCAATTGCAAGGCGTCGAGATACTGCCGCTCCATGACAGACGAGACTCCTGTCCATTCACCGAGCTGCAAGGGAAAATCGAGCAACGACTGCCGCGCAGGAGGAGGAAACTCATGCGGGGCGACTGATGGAGCCGCCACGGCCGCCAGGATGAGCAGGACGCCTCCCGCCAGGATGGGAGCCGGAGAAACAGGACCAGCCGGGTGGGAAACGGCGATCTTCGACGACGCCCCCGCCCCCTCAACTGCTGGAGGCCCAATTAACTCTGAAAATGGACGACGGGATGACGTCGAGCCCACGCGAGCCAACAGCCACATCTCGGCACAGAGGAGCCCTAAACTCGCCACGAAGAAGATCCAACCCTCGAAGAAATGGCTGAAGCCATCGGCCGCGCTCTTGCCATAGGTCTCGACTAACAGGCCGATGGTGCCGATCCGGAAGCCGTTCAGGAGAATCGAAATCGGAATACTGGACAGCACGAGCAGCACTCGTTTCCAGAGGGACTCTCGATAGAGATAGGCCACGAGCAAGGTGAGGGCCGTGAGGGGGAACAGATACCGGAGTCCGCTGCAGGCCTCGACGACTTGCAGTTGGATCGGCCCCAGATCGATCACATTGCCTTCTCGATAGGCCATGACCCCGATGAACTGGAGACATCCGATCCCCAGGGCCGAAGACCACAACTGAAGACGATTGGATAGTTCCCCCTGCAGAAACTCCGGCATTGGAATAGCGGCGAGAAGGTACAGCAAGGGAAAGGCCAGCAGGCGGATACCGGACAGTCCGATGACGCACGTCAGCAATCCCATGATCACAACCCATAACGAGAGCTGGACTACCGCATGCATGGCAGCGAACTCGCCGACGACATAGACAACGAGTCCTACGGCTACGATCGGGAGTCCCCACCATGCGCCCTGTCGCGAGACTGTGGGCAACTGATTCCATCGAAGCCAAATCAGGTACAGGGAGATGAGTGGAATGAACGGCCCATGACTGTAATTGTCATCTTCCAGCCAGGACTGCGCCAGGACTCGCAGGCTGTCTGCGTAGAGATAGCCCAGCACTGCCAGCACAACGGCCAGTACGCCCCAGAACACCCAAGCACTCATGCCCACCAGCAATCGAGTCCGAGACATCACGGAGACAGAAGGCAGCGGGGCTTCCAACGCTGTGGGGTGACTATTCATCCGGGTCCTCTCAACAGGTCTCGTCCACCAGACGAGATCTCACATAGGATCTAGCGATGTGTAGGAGGCCCAGTCTATCGTTCACCGGTAGAGCGATGGCATCGCCAATATCAAGTTTGTGTTAACAAAATGTTAAAACAAGTTGAGGGACAAAGGAGCGAGTCGGAGGGCTCTCGATTGCATGCCGCGACGGAAATTGATCGAGACCAGGACGGGATAGCGCTATGAAATGAACCGTTTCACGACATTATTGGGCCCTGACGTCTGTGGGAGGCCTGAGAGAAGAGGGGTCGAGTCGTTGCATGAAGCGTTTCGTCACCTGCCACCAGGGAGCCTCGTCATTCCAGGATTCCGGTCCGTGATCTCCCCACCCTCCCCAGATCACAACGCCATCGGCATATTGCGCCATCGTGGCCAATTGCAGGTTCCAATAGTCCGGTTCGATCGGCCGCGAGCCGAGCGACTCATTGCCTTGGTTATGATACAGCGGCCAAAGAAAACCATAGACAGGCTTGCCTTTTGCGAGACGGCGGGCTTCCGCGATTTGTGCCTTGGCATAGGCGACCCAGGCCTGGCGGTCTGGATAAAACGTGTAAATCGACGGATACAGCGCATCGACGTGATCGACGATCTGAGCCAGCCGATCATTGTCCCTGCGCCACGCCAGGAATTGCGGACTCATCGGGTCACTGGCTGCTCGC
>JBEBHO010000100.1:0-15949 GCA_040081095.1 Nitrospira sp. | reverse complement strand
CTCGGACATGGCGGCATTGTGGTGTTTGACGATGAGACCGATATGCTGGAGCTCTCGCGGCATCTGATGGCTTTTGTGGCGGATGAATCCTGCGGGAAGTGCGTGCCCTGCCGCATCGGGTCCCTGCGGGCGCGCGAGATTCTTGAGGCGATCCAACGCGGCCAGGCGACGGAAGCCGAGTTGGCGCTGTTGACCGAGCTTGGCGACACAATGAAGGCCACCAGCTTGTGCGGACTGGGAGCGCGGGCTCCCTATCCGGTGTTGTCGGCGCTGGAACAATTTCCTGTGGAGTTTCGTAGTCGGTTGCGATCATGAGCGAGTCCATACTCATAACCATCGATGGCCGGCCGGTGACGGCGCGTGACGGCGATACGGTATTCACGGCTGCCAAACGAGCGGGATTGACCATACCCGGCCTGTGCTCATCCGACCATCTCGCGCCGTTCGGATCGTGCCGGCTCTGTGTCTGTGAAGTGGATGGCCAGAAAGGCACGCCGGCGTCCTGTACGACACCGGTGCAGGCGGGGATGACGGTTCGTGCGCAGACGGAGCCATTGGCTCGGCTGAGACGGAATGTGACGGAACTCTTGCTCTCGGAGCAGCCGACGGATGGCACGCTTCCGACTGCACTTCAGGCACTGGCGCAGTCGGTCGGACTCGATCATGTCCGTTATCGCCAGCCGGCGGTTCGTGCTCACGTACGAGACAGTTCGAATCCGTTTTTCATCTTCGACAATGCCATCTGTATTTCCTGCGCACGTTGCGTGCGGGCGTGCGACGAAACTCAAGGGACGTTCGCACTCACGATGGTGGGCCGGGGATTTGGTGCCAGGCCGATGGCCGGCGCGGCTTTCTATGGAGAAGCTTCCACGGGGTTTGCCACCTCAAATTGTGTGTCCTGCGGGGCGTGCGTGAAGGAATGTCCAACCGGCGCACTCGTTGAACGGCGCGTGTGCGAGTCGGGCCATCCGACGAGCACGGTCCGTACGATCTGCGCCTATTGCGGAGTCGGGTGCACGTTTGACGCGGGCCTGCGCGATGGGAAGGTCGTCACGATGGTGCCGGCCGACGACGGTCCCTCCAATCAAGGCCACGCCTGCATGAAGGGGCGATTCGGCTGGACCTATGTCTACGCAGAGGACCGTCTGAAGCAGCCGATGCTGCGCACCGGCAACACCTGGCAGGCGATCTCCTGGGACGCGGCGCTCGATCGTGTTGCCGATGAGTTCGCCAGAATCAAAACCGCGTTCGGCCCGGATGCGCTGGCGGCTATTTCTTCCAGCCGCGGGACGAACGAAGAAAATTATCTCTTCGGGAAATTCATCCGCTGTGTGATGGGGACCAATCATATCGATAACTGTGCGCGGGTCTGCCACAGCGCGACGGTCACCGGCATGATGGAGACGCTGGGCGCGTCGGCCGCCACAAACTCGATCCAGGATCTCGATCAAGCCAAGCTCATCATGGTGGTGGGTGCCAATCCGACCGAATCGCATCCGGTTATCGGCGCGAGTATCAAGCAGGCTCATCGGCGGGGCATCCCGCTCATTGTGATCGACCCCAGGAAGACGGAACTGGCGCGGCTGGCGACGCTGCATCTGCCGCTCAAGCCAGGAACGAATGTGGCTCTATTGAACGGCCTCGGCCATGTCATGGCGAAAGAGGGCTGGCTCGACCGGCGCTTCATCGACTCAAGAACCGATGGCATTGACGATTGGCTGAAGGCCGTTGAGCCTTGCACGCCCGAATGGACGGAACAGATCACCGGTGTGTCGGGCGATCTGATTCGCGAGGCGGCCAGGCGGTATGCGACGAGCGGCGCGTCGTTGTGCGTGCACGGCCTGGGTGTTACGGAACATCGCTGGGGCAGCCACGGCGTGATGGCGCTGGTGGATTTGGCGCTCGCGACCGGCAACTTGGGCAAACCGGGAACCGGCATCAATCCGCTCCGTGGCCAGAATAATGTGCAAGGCGCGTCCGATGTCGGCTGCTTGCCGACCTTCTTCACCGGGTATCAGGCGCTGAACGATCCGGCGCTCGGTGCATTGCATCAAACCGTGACGGGTCGTCCTTTGCCGACGAAACGGGGTATGAAGACGCCCGATATGTGGGACGCGGCACTGGACGGACGGCTGAAGGGGTTGTGGATCATCGGGTATGACGTGGCGCAGACCGATCCGAATCTCACGAAAGTCCATGAGTCGCTGCGACGGTTGGACTTCCTGGTGGTGCAGGATTTGTTCATGAGTGAAACGGCGAAGATGGCGCATCTCGTGTTGCCCGGTGCCGCGTTTCTTGAAAAAGACGGCACGTTCACGAATCTGGAGCGCCGGATTCAGCGCATTCGCAAGGCCGTCGATCCGCCGCAGGGCGTCTTGCCTGACTGGCAAGTCGTCTGTGAGGTGTCGACCAGGATGGGCTACCCGATGAGCTATCGCCATCCATCAGAAATTATGGACGAGATTGCACGGCTCACGCCGATGTTTGCCGGAGTGTCGTATGACCGCTTAGAGTCGCCGGATGGATTGCAGTGGCCCGTCCCTGCCGCGGGTCACGAAGGGACGGCTCTTATGCATCGCGACCGGTTCCCGAAAGGGAAGGCGCATTTCGTCGGAGTGGATTATCTGCCTCCCGGCGAGTCGCCGACGGAGGAGTATCCCTTTACGCTCGTCACTGGCCGGATCTTGCAGCACTACAATTGCGGGGCCCAGACGAGGCGGACGGACATTCTCGATGTGGTGGATGTGGATGCGCTGGAGATGCATCCGGAGGATGCGGCCAGGCTGCGAATTGCAGGGGGAGCGTTGGTGCGGTTGATCAGTCCCAGGGGGAGCACGATCTTGCCAGTGGTGTTCAGTGAGCGGGTTCAGCCAGGGCAGCTCTTCACGAGTTTTCATTTTCCTGCGAGTGATGTGAATTCGCTGCTCTCGTCCAGTTCCGACGACCAATCCCGCTGTCCGGAATATAAAGTCTCAGTGGTGCGGGTCGAACCGGCTGATGGCGAAGAGTTGGATGCCGATGACGAGCGGGAACTGGAAGCCGTCCACGTGCGATTGATTACCTAACTCACGGATGTCTACGCCGCCACCCATAGACGTGCCCATGCCGGATGCCTATGCCCCCGCGCAAATTGCCGAGCGTGTCTGTCGAATCGGGTTGGCGAAGGTCGCGATGCCGGTGGCCACGATGATGGCGCTGGCTATCCTGGCCGGCGCGTTTATTTCACTCGGTGCTCTGTTTTACACGGTCACGGTGACAACCGGGCACGGCGCTGCTCCGGTCCCGTTCGGCTTGCTCCGTCTTGCCGGGGGTATCACGTTCAGCTTGGGCCTTGTGCTGGTTGTGGTAGGTGGGGCGGAGCTCTTTACCGGGAACAACCTTATTGCCATGGCGTGGGCCGTCGGCTGTGTTCGGACCAGCCAGGTTGTCAGGAATTGGCTGTGGGTCTATCTCGGCAATTTGCTCGGCGCCGTCGGGACGGTGGCGCTGGTGCTGCTGGCCGGTGTGCCTGCGCTTGGAGAGGGAGCGGTCGGCGAGACGATGGTGCAGATCGCCCGCAGCAAGGTGGCGCTGGATCCGGTGTCGGCGGTCGCCCGTGGCATCCTCTGCAATGTGCTGGTCTGTCTGGCCGTGTGGCTCTGCATGGGGGCCAGAAGTGTGGCGGACAAGATTCTCGCGATTATCTTTCCCATCAGCGCCTTCGTCGCCTGCGGGTTCGAGCATTCCGTCGCAAACATGTTTTTCCTTCCTCTGGGGTTTGCGCTGACGGTATCGGGTCCGGATACTCTTTCCTGGACGGGCGCGCTGCTCAATCTCGGGTTGGTGACGATCGGCAATATGATTGGCGGGACGGGACTCGTAGCCTTGGTCTATTGGTTCGTGTATCTTCGGCACAGCAAACAGGAAACGGAACCCTCTCATTGAGCTGAGAGATGTCGCGGGGATACACGAATCAGATGATCTATACCATTACGCTCAATCCGGCACTGGATCATTTTCTCGATGTCGAGGATCTGCGTGTGGACGATGCCAATCGCGTGACAAACGAGTGCTTGTATGCCGGCGGGAAGGGGATCGATGTGTCGCGCGCGATCCGGCAGCTCGGCGGCGACAGCATGGCGCTGGGATTTATCGGCGGTCATACCGGGCAGGTCATGATCGAGTTGCTGAAGGCCGAAGGCGTGACCTGTTACTTCACACCCATTGCGCAGGACACGCGGCGCAATATCATCGTCACGGCTCAGCGGCGACGCACCCAAACGATGCTCAATTCCCGCGGGCCGATGGTGACGAAGGCAGAATGGACGGCCTTCCTCACCCATCTCACGTTGCTCAACCTCCAGGACGCCTATGTGGTGGTGAGCGGGAGTTTACCGAGAGGCGTCCCGATCGATGCCTACCGTCAGATCATCGCGCTCGTACAATCGCGCGGCGCCCGGGCGGTCTTGGATGCGGATGGTCCTTGTCTCAAAGCGGGACTCCGGGCGAAGCCGTTTGCCATTAAGCCGAATGTGAATGAACTCCGTCGATTGACTGGCAAGCCGCTGAGATCCGAGCCCGCTATCCTTCGTGCTGTCGAGGCGGTGCATCGTGCCGGAGTTGAGGTCGTCATGGTGTCTCGTGGCCCGCGAGGCATCTTGCTCATCGGCCCGCAGGAACGGTATCGTGCGACGCCACCGCCAGTGAAGGTCCGTAGCACAGTCGGTGCCGGCGATTCGACCGTGGCGGGGTTTGTATTCAGCTATGCGTCGGGGAAAGGGCTGGAAACCTGTGTGCGTATTGCGACGGCGGCGGGCACTGCGGCAACGTTGGCGCCGGGAAATCAGCTGTGCCGGGTGGACGATGTGAGGCGATTGGCTCCCAAGGTAAAAGTGGTGTCGTTGTAATCTACGGATGATGGAGGACGTATGAAAGTGCTGGTGGCAACCGATGGATCGAAATACGGACGATGGGCCATTGAGTGGGTTGCGAAACTTCCGTTAGCGGTCAAGCCGGTGTTACGTGTCTTGCACGTAGTGGATGCGGCCAGCCTCCGGGCGCCCTTCATGATTCAGCCGGTGGTGGTGGGGACCGAACGATATATTCAACAGGAAGTAAAACGCATGGAGGCCGCCGCGAAATCCGCCAAGACGGAGTCGAGGGACTTGCTCTCGTCGCTGGGGGCGAGCGGCACGGTTACCCTGGAACGCGGTGGCGTGGCGACGACGATCACGAAGCATGCGTCGCGCGGCGTAGGGTTGCTGGCGCTCGGCTCACGTGGACTGGATGCGCTGGATCGTTTCATGTTGGGGAGCGTCTCGACCCATGCGATTCATCACGCCACCTGCTCAGTCCTGGTCGTGAAAGAAGCGGCCCGCCCGCTCAAGCAAATTGTCCTGGCGATCGATGGCTCTGCGGCGTCTGATAAGGCGGTCCGGTTCCTTATCCGGAATATCAATCCGCAGCCGAACGGGCCGGAACAGCAGCCGGTGAATGTGGCCGTGGTGCATGCAATGCCGTTTCTCAAGTATCCGGAAGTGCGGGAGGCCGGGAAGGCGATCGTTCAGCGCTATGCCGACAAGCTGGCGAAGGCCGGATTCCAAGTACAAGAGGCGCCGAAACTCGGGAAGCCGGCTGAGGAGATTTTGAAAGTCGCCAAGACGCACAAGGCCGATCTGATCGTCACGGGGGCTAAGGGCCTCGGCGCCATCGGGCGGGTCTTGTTGGGAAGCGTCTCGACGCGTGTGGTGCAGCACAGCACCTGCTCGGTGCTGGTGGTTCGTTGAGTCGGGAGGACGCTGGTCTGCGAGGGGCTATGCGCGATACACGATGTGGACGCGGGTGAGGAAGTCTTCAAGCTCTGCAATCTGTCGCTGAATGGCCGGCTCATCGCGGCGGCCTGCCGCGAGTTCCATGACTCCGCCGATGGCACTGATGGCGTTGAATCCATAGCCGCCGCCGTCGCCCCGCATGCGATGGCCCAGGATGCGAATTGTCTCAAAGTCCTTTTCTGAGAGAGCCGTCCGGAGCGTCTGGAGATCTTTCTGTCGGTTGGCCAGGAAGGTCGGGATGATGTCTTCGAGATCCGGGTCGATGTAGACGGTGATGCGTTCGGGGGAGGCCAGTTTCTGGTTGGTCATGGGCGATGTCCTTTACAGGCTTGTAAGAGTTCGATGAGGGCGGTCTTCTTGACGGGCTTGGTCATATGGGTATTGCACCCGGCTTCAAAGATTTTCACGGCTTCTTCTTTGAGGGCCAGGGCGGTCAACGCAATGATGTGAGTGGGCGGGAGATCGTGATCGCGTTCCCACCGGCGAATGGTTTTCGTGGCGGTCAGGCCGTCCATCACCGGCATTTGCATATCCATCAGAATCAGATCGTAGTGCCCGTTCTTGAATTTTTCCACGGCGATGGCGCCGTTGTCGGCGATTTCAAGGCGATGGCTGGTGCTCTTCAGATAGGAACGGATCAAGAGCTGATTATCCGCAGAGTCCTCAACCAGCAACACCCGGAGTGACAACGTCGGGGCGGTCGGTTCCGCGGCGGCCGTCTCGGCCAGGGGGACCGGTATTCCTTTTGTGCGTCCCAGCGCGATGCCGATTGTCTGGTACAGATCGGATCGCCTGATTGGCTTGACGAGATATCCGCCCAGGCCAAGATCATAGGTGCGGGCGATATCGTCAGCCCAGTGATTGGACGTGAGCATGATGACCGTCAGCCCTTTTCGAATGGGCGAGTCGTTCAACGCTTCCGCTACTGCAAATCCATCCATCCCGGGCATGCGGCAATCCAGCAAGAGCAGTTCATAGGGCGCGGCGGATTCGGCTGCACGTCTGAGCTCGGCGAGACCCGCCGGGCCATTCTCCGCCTCGGAAACGGTCGCTCCCCACGCTCCCAGCGTTTCCCTGAGAATCAGGCGATTGGTGGGGTGATCATCCACGACTAATGTGCGCACTTCTTCCAGGTTGACCTGCGGGATCATCCTGCTGGCCGGTGGGTTGGAGGTGACGCCAAAGGTGAGTGCGCAATGAAACGTGCTGCCCTGTCCCACCGTGCTCTCAGCCCAGATGCGGCCGTTCATCCGCTCCGCCAAGTGCTTGGAAATAGTCAGGCCTAATCCGGTCCCTCCGTAGTGGCGGGTGGTCGAACTGTGGGCTTGCGTGAAGCTTTCGAAGATTCTGGCCAGTTGCTCAGACGGTACGCCGATCCCGGTATCGGTGACGGAGAAGCGGATCACTCCTGGTGTGGCGGCGCCTGGCTCGTTGGTGATACGGACGATCACGGAGCCCTTGTCGGTAAACTTCAAGGCGTTACCGATCAGATTGATCAGGATCTGATTGAGCCGATGCGGATCGCCAATGAGAGAAGAGGGGACGTCCGGCGCCAGATGGCAGGCGAGTTCCAGGCCTTTTTCGTTCGCGCGCATCGCCAGAATCTCGACCGCTTTGTCGAGGACTTCATTGAGATCGAAGTCGATGGATTCCAGTTCCAGATGGCCGGATTCGACTTTGGATAAATCCAGAATGTCGTTGATGAGATTGAGGAGGTTGCTGCCGGCGCGTCGGAAGATTCGAAGGTACTTCCGCTGCTCCGGCGTCATCTGCGTTTCCCACAATAGATCGGCCATGCCGATGATGGCGTTCATGGGAGTGCGAATCTCATGGCTCATGCTGGCGAGAAATTCGCTCTTGGCCTGACTCGCAACTTCGGCGGCGTCTTTCGCAATGCGGAGGGCCTGCTCGACTTCCCGCCGTTCGGCGGCTTCCAGCGCCAGCGTGGCCATCGTGGCTAACGAGCTAGTGAGATGCGCTTCGTAGGGCGTCCATTGGCGGCGCCCGCCGACATGTTCGGCGCACAAGACGCCGACGACATGCCCTTTTTGACGGATCGGGGCATCAAGCATGGCGCCGATGTGGAGTGGCCGCAGATAGGTATCGGTAAAGTCCTTGGTGCGTGGGTCGGACAGGGCGTCGTGAGCGGAGATCGCATGTTCTTCTCCGGCAAGTGCGCGGAAGTAATGTGCGTAGTCCGCGATCTTGAGGGTGGCATCGGGGAGGTGGCGGTGCGCGCCGCGCTCATACAAATCGATTTGGGAGATGGCGAGCCGGTTTTTATCGAAGAGCCAAATGCTGGCGCGGTCTACTTGTAAGAGGGTTCCACAGGTGGCCGTGATGGCCTGGAAGGCCTGGGCTAGATCTCCACTTGTGAGCGCCTCGTTGTGGGCCAGGGTCCTCAGCGCGTCCTGATATTGCTCCAGCAGCACGGCTGGGTTGGTGCGCGATCGTTTGGGGGCAGCGGTGCGCGTGGGGGATGAAGCGGTGCGGGCTAGCTGGCGTGGGGTTGCGGCCGATCGTCTTGTCGATTTCCGCCGGGGAAGATCTGGTTGGCGTGGCATGTCGCTCTCTTCCGCGCGCGGTCGAATGATCGCTCTGGCTGAGATTAATTGTCGTGGGTATCTTGAACCAGGGAGAGAAGCCCGGCCGGCTTCACCCGGTTCCGACCTTCCTGCTTGGCCTGGTAGAGAGCCTGGTCTGCAGCCTTGATCAAGTCCGTGGGCGAGGCATGGCGATTGGGAACCATGCTGGCGTAGCCGACACTGATGGTCACGAGGGAATCGTCCACATGGGAAATGGCCAATTCCTCCACTCGGCGGCGCAACCCTTCGGCAACCTGCGCAGCCCCGTCGATGCCGGTGCCGGGAAGGACGATGACGAATTCATCCCCGCCGTAGCGGGCAACCAGGTCTCCGGGCCGGTTGACGGATCCGGTGACGGCGGTGGCCACTTGCTTGAGACATTCATCTCCTGCCGTGTGGCCCTTGCTGTCGTTATAGGTTTTGAATCGATCGATATCGAACATGATCAGCGAGACCGGCGTGGATTCGCGGACCGCGCGCCGCCATTCCTGATCGAGAAAATCGTCAAATTGACGGCGATTGGTAATGCCGGTCAGGCCGTCCAGGCAGGAGAGGCGGAGCAGCATCTGGTTGGCTTCCTGCAGCTGCCGCATGACTTCAAGAAGTTCCTGCTCTCGGGCTCGCCGCCGGTCGATCTCATGAACGAGGCGAAGCACCGATCGCACGCGGGTCAGCAGCTCGATCTTGTTGACGGGCTTGGCGACGTAGTCCATGGCGCCGGCGGCAAACGCCAGCTGCAGTTCCACCGGGTCCGTTTTAACGGTCACCATGATGATGGGGGTATCACGGAAACGATCGTTGGCTTTGATCTGGCGACAGGCTTCGATGCCGCTCATGGTGGGCATCAGAATGTCCATGAGTATCAAATCGACCCGAGCAGTGGCCTGCTTGCCGCTGTCGAGCCCGATCAATTTAAAGGCGTGGGCAGCGGAATCCGCTACGAGGATCTGTTCGTATCCGGCTGCGGAAAGGATCGATTGCAACAGCAAGCGATCATCTGGGGAATCATCGACGATCAGGATAGCCATGTGTGTTGTCTGCTCTCAGTAAGATGCTGGAGGAAGCGTAACAGCTAGTCCGGGTAAACACCAGGATAAAGCTTTTTGACACAGGGCTGGCAGAGGCCGTGGCTGAATTCGGCCTCGGAATGGTCGCAGAGATATTCTTCCAGTTGTTGCCAGAAGCCGCCGTCATTGCGGATCTTCTTGCAGGACGCGCAGATTGGAATCAGACCCCGGAGCACTTTTACTTCTTTCAGCGCCCGCTGCAACTCGTCGTTGCTCCGCCGCAACTCACTTTCCCGCTCTTTTCTGCAATCCATCTCGTGTTTCAAGGCGAGCGCCGAGGAGACGCGGGCGAGGAGTTCCACGCTGTTGACCGGCTTGTTGATGTAGTCCATGGCGCCGGCGGCAAAGGCTTCTTTCAGATTGCTGAGGTCGTTCTTTGCGGTGACCATGATGACGGGAATGTCACGGAGGTGGGTCGTGCTCTTGACCTGTCGGCAGGCTGAGACGCCATCAAGTTCCGGCATCAAGATATCCATGAGGATGAGGTCGATTGGCGCAGAGAGGTCGGAGCCGTCGAGATTCAGCATGGCAAAGGCGGCCTTGGCGGATTCCGCCGTGAAGATGTCTGCGTGTCCGGCTTTGGTCAGCAGCGAACGGAGCAGCAGGTGCTGGTCTGGAGAGTCATCAACAATGAGAATTGCCATCGTATTCTTTCTTAACGGTTCTTTTCGTGAAAACTAGAGGGGGAGACATCGTCTTCCCCCTGAGATCTGCTTAAGTATAGCAAATGCCAGGGGGAGCGAGTGGTGGCAGGTCTATTGGAGCTTGGCTTTGACGAGTTCGCTGATCTGTTTTCCGTCGGCCGACTGTCCGGCCAGGCGGACCATGACGGCTTTCATGACCGCGCCCATGTCTTTCAGTGACCGCGCGCCTGACTCAGCGATCACGCTTCCGACAAGGTCCGCAAGCTGTTGCGGGGAGAGCGCTTGCGGGAGATAGCCCTCAATGATGGTGATTTCCTGGCGCTCTTTTGCCGCCAGCTCAGGGCGCTGGGCCTTTTCGTACTGCTCGACGGAGTCACGGCGTTGCTTGATCAAGGTGGTCATGATCTTGCTCATCTCCGCGTCATCCAGATCTTTCTTGAGTTCCATTTCTTTGTTGATGATCGCGGCTTTTACCATGCGGATGACATCCATCCGGAGCTGGTCTCTCGATTTCATCGCCAATTTCAGGTCTTCTGTTAAGCGGTCTCGCAACGACATAGGCACCTCACTCATTTGTCGGAATTGATTCGCAATTGAGAATACCGTGCCGCTGTAGGCGAGTCAACGAACGCGGCATCGTGGCGTTGGTTCAAGGGGAGGCGTATGATGCGGTCCAGAGAGATGCGGCGTCATCGGGTTGATTGTGCTGATAAGCAGAAAGGAGAGGGTATGAGGCATCGACATTGTTCTTCAGGGCTGGGGATTGTGGGTGTGATGTGTATGCTCGGTATCGGCGGCTGTGCGAGCGACCCGCCAAAGTCGACTTCCACGGTGACACCGGAACAAGTGCGTGGGCATGCGGATAAGACGTTTGAGAAATTAAAACAGGAAGAGCAAGGGCGATCCACCACGCCCCCGATGCCGGCGTACTAACTGGACGTATTGATTCGTCTCAGGATGAGCTGGCCCAACGGTTTGATCAGCGGGAGTTCCAGGAACAGCCCTGCTCCGGTCTGCTTCTCCACGCTGCGAGGTTCGTGAAACGTGCGAAGTAAGGCCAGCGAGATCGCGAGGCGTAGCAGTCCAGAGATAAAAAAGATAAACGGAAGATTGGACACGGGGTCAATTTTGAACGAACCCAGGTTCATCTCTCCAGGCACAGCGCTGATAAGCCAGCTGCCGACGAGCGTGCCCATGGCCCAGCCAATCGCATTCGCGGTACTGGAGACTGCCACGGCTTTTGCTCGATCCGCCGGCCGTACGGCGTCGAACACGTAGTTGCTCAGTCCGAGCGAGAGTCCCGCCCACACCACGCCGCCTAAAAAGTTAACCAGCACGAGAAACGGCCATGCCGTGCTGACCAGATACAGCATGGGGAGAAACGAGACCAGGAAGCCGGTAAACATGAGCAGGGCTTTGTTTCCGAAGCGATCGCCGAATTGTCCCCAGCCAGGAAGTGTCACAAACTGCCCGACAATGGCTGCCGCCGCCCATGTGCCATAGGCCCAATAGGAGAAGTGTAAGTCTTGTAGCATGTAGATGACAAAGAAGGGGCCGGAGATCAGCACGGCGAGGTGCATGAGTCCGGAATAAAGAAGAAACCGGCGGAAGTCTTTCGAGGTGCCGGTGCTGAGAAACGCAAGAAATCCCCGGCTCGCCGGTTCCTCGTGTTGAATGGGAAGATCGGTGACGCGGGCCAGCGAGATCGCGGAAAAACTGCGAAACACTCCGGCAAACATAAAGAGGACGGTGAAGCCGAGCCAGAGGCGCTCATACTGCTCGAAGAGACTGAGGATCGCCCCACCGAGACAGAGTGCGGCAAAGCTTGTGACTGCCATGAGTTGCGAGCGTCTCGCAAAATACGCGCCTCGCTCATCGGCGCTGAGCAGGTCGGTGACCAAACTGGTCCAGGCGGGAGCGGTAAAGTGAGCGGAGCCAAAATAGAGGGCCGAACCAAAGACGACCAGCCAGGGGCCCCACTGTGGGAAGAGGAGTGGAAGCATGAGGATCGGAATCCAAGCGGCAGACTGTCCGATAATCCCCCAGAGCACATGGGATTTGCGGTGAGGGAACCAGTGGGACACCTTGACTGATACAAATTGGGCCCAGGTGCCGAGCAGTTGCGGGAGCGCGGACAACAGGCTCAGATGCAAGGGGGTGGCGTGGAGCATGAGGGCAAAGGCCGAAAGATATTGCTCGCCAGCCCCTTGGGTGGTGGCCTGAAACATGCCATCACGCAGACCGAACCGCCGTCCTGATGCATGTGCGGACGCGGCGTCTGGAGCATCAACGGCGGGGGTGGCGAGACTGACGGGTTTCATAGGGTTGCACGCACTGGCTGCTGAATTCGTTGCGGGCACTCTACCATATGCGGTCATGATCGTATCTCTTCATCGGTCGATGGAGATGAACGGTTGACCCCTGTTACTGACTCCCGATACCATGAGCGTAAGGATGAGGACGATGAGAAATATGCGGGGCACAGCTTGGGCTGAACGACGGTCTGACTGTACTGTGATATTTGGCGCATGGTGCAGCATTTTGGCTGTGGCCCTGTGGATCTCTCCTGCCTGCGGGAAAGATTTGATGCCCCAGAAAGAGCAGGAAACCACGGAATTTGGATCGACGCAAAGTCCGTCGTTCGACGATCAGAAAGCCGGAATTCCCCAGTCCCTCTTTACCTGGATCAAGCTGGCCAAAGGATATGAAGTGGAGTGGGATACCTTCGGCAGGAAGGGCTGGTACACGCAGGATCCTCGACTGAAGCCGGTGGACCCCATGTCGGTATTTCCGCCTGATGCGGCGGCAGTCTATATCGTGTTCGAATCGGCTCCTTTGGAAGACCCCACACAGTTCAGTGCGCAGTGGTTTTTTGAAGGGGAAGACGGTGCGCTGCCTGCCAAGCCGTTCGGGCAGGACATTCTGGAGTTGCCCGGTTATGAGCGCTATGGTTTCCTTGAGTTAAAGCGACCGGGCGAGCGGTGGCCGGTGGGAGCGTATGTCGTCAAAATATACATCGCTCCGCATGGTCAACAGTCGTTCCATGCCGTCAATCAGGTGGGGACGCTGCGGTTTACGATTACCGACAAGACTTTTTCCTCTCCTCAGCCAGCGCGTTGATCAGAGCCAATCTATCCATGAGTTGATTTCGAAACTATGAAGGAGAGCGTGCCACGATGGGAGAACGCGTGAAGGTCACTGATGCAGAGAAACTGACGTTGCTCTATGAACGGTTTCGGGATGTCTGTCTGGTTGAAAAGGAAGTCTGGAAAGAAATCTTCATGCCGCGTGATATCACCCTGGGGGGCCCGGTACGGACTAATATTCAGGATCGCTACGACGTGGAGATCGATGATGCCGCGATAGAAGACACGCTGGAAGCGAACATTCCTCTCGGAAAGGCTTCGCTACAGGCGGCGATCCAGGAGTATCAGCAGCACATCACGTTTTACCGCAGGGCCTGAGCGCCGCTACTTGGCGGCGAGTACCCGTTCTACTTCCTTGACGACTTCCGGCGCTGAGGGCTTCATGCGGTGTGGAAAGCGCGCCACGATGTTGCCGCTGCGATCGACCAGATACTTCTGGAAGTTCCATTCCACTTCACCGGGGAACGGGCTCTTCTCAGTCAGATATTGATAGAGCGGATGCTTGTCCGACCCCTTGACGCTGATCTTACTGAAGAGGGGAAAGCTCACGCTGTATTTGGTCAGGCAGAAGCCCTTGATCTCTGCGTTCGTGCCCGGTTCCTGCTGACCGAAGTTATTCGCGGGAAATGCCAGAATCTCAAAGCCCTTGTCGTGGTATTGCTCGTACAGGGCTTCAAGGTCCGTGTACTGCGGGGTATTGCCACAGAAGCTGGCCGTGTTGACGACCAAGAGCGCCTTGCCCTTGTATTGGCCAAGGTTCACGGGTTTCCCATCGATGTCGTCCATCGTGAAGTCATAGAGGTTTGTCGATTTCGCTGCCATGAGCAGTCCTTCCTGTTCAGCCTGGACGTTCGGGATCGCCAAGAGGAGCCCTCCGATGAATGCTAACAGCGATGCGGCGGCGCGGAGTGTTTTCATGACGGGCTCCCTTCTCTTGCTTACAACTGTTCGAGCGCCGCGACCCGCTCTTCGATCGGCGGATGTGTGGCGAGGAGATGCATGAATCCCGACGTGTTTCCGGAAATCTTCATCGTCGCCAGGGCATCCTGGCCGCTGGGTTGAAACTGCGTTCGGCTGACCCATCGATCGATACCGCGCAATGCGCCGATCATCGACTCCTTACCGTAGACCTTGGCGGAGAACGCATCTGCGGCGAACTCGCGGCGGCGCGAATGCCAGCTCACGACAATCATCGCAAGGAAGGAGAGCACCACCTGCAAGACGATATAGACCACCAGGCCCAGGATCGGATTGCCGGCAGAGCTGCCTTCTTCCCGGTCTTGTCCTGATGGCTGGCCCACCATGCTTGAGAGAAAGTTGCTGATGTAGTGCACGAAGGTATTCATGAGTCCGGCGAGCACCGTGGTCGTGAACATGTCGCCGTTGTAGACGTGCCCCATCTCATGGGCGAGCACGGCCTTCACTTCATCTTCCTTCAAGTTCTGCAGCAGACCGGTTGAGACGGCAACCATGGAGTTGTTCTTGCTGGGACCGGTCGCAAAGGCGTTGGGGTCTGGTGAGTTGTAGACCCAGACTTCCGGCATCGTGATCCCCAACCGTTGTGCAATTTCCTGGACCGATCCGTAGATCACATGTTCGGCCTGCGACCGGGGTTGGGTGATCTGCTCGCAGTCGAGCATCGCGCGGGCCATTTGCTTGGAGAAGGCCAAACTGATGAAGGCGCCGCCGAATCCGATCACGAGCGACCAAACGAGCAGTTGCTGACTGAACACCCCGCGCACGTCGATGCCAAAGGCCGGGAGTACGCTATTGACCAAGATATTGGCCGTGAATGAGAGCGTCAGATAGATTAAAAAGTTCCCGATTAACAAGAGCCCGATGCCCTTAAGCCACTTCATCGATATCCTCCTTAGAGACAGACGCTCGCCGCCGGTGCGGGGCGAGTGATTACGTTGCCATGATTATACACAAACTACCCCTTTGAAATGCATTGCCGGTAGAATTGGCGGCGTGTGGGAGTGAATATAAGGCTAGTTAGGCAAAGGTCAAGACTGCGGAAGCTTCTGAAACTGTGGGGCAAAGTTGACCCCTTCGTCGTGATCCTGTTAGAAGGGTCTCATCGTGGAGGTGCGTATGCGATGGTGTGCGCTGATCGGTTCGGTTGGATTGCTCATCGGACTTCAAGTAACGGTGGCTCAAGCCGCGGATGTTGCCTTGCCGACTCCGTCGTTCGTGGTTCCGATGGGAGCTGACGGAATTCAACGCGCCACGATCACGCTCGACAGTTATTCCTATACGCCGAATCATCTGGTTGTCGAAGCAGGAAAACCGGTGGAGTTGACCTTGACGAGCGTCACCACGATTACGCCGCACAACTTCATCATCAAGGAACTCTCTGTTGAGCAGGACCTGTCGGCCGGGAAGACCGCCATCGTCAAGTTCACGCCGACACAGCCGGGGACGTTTCCTATCTATTGTGACAAGCGTCTCTGGCCCCTGCCCAGCCATCGCGACAAGGGGATGGAAGGCAAGTTTGAAGTAAGGTAGAGGTAGTCCCACGAGTACGACTCTCTCCAAACAAGCGCTGCTTCGCGATCTGCTCAAGCAAGTATCTCGTCTGTTCTATACGACGTTGGTCGTCGTGCCGGCAGATGTACGGGATCAGATCGGCCTGGGCTACCTGTTTGCCCGTGCCGCGGACACCATTGCCGATACGGATCTGATCGATCGCTCACG
>JBEBHO010000179.1:0-4301 GCA_040081095.1 Nitrospira sp. | reverse complement strand
GACCAGGGGCCGGCTGCTCGCGAACAATCGAGGCTACATCAATAACGTCGGCGGCCGCTTCCGGGAAGATCTGGAGTTCGTGCCGAAGTGGACGTTGACAGCCGGTCTCGGGTTCGAGCAGTCGCACGTCAATGTGCAAACGATCAACTATACGACGGGTGCCGTGTCGTCGCGAGCCAACGCGGATCGGAGCTACACCAACGTGGCTCCGGAAATGGCGCTGACCTGGAAACCGGCAGAAGGCTATAAACATTGGGTTAGAGGCTCCACCGGCTATGGAATTCCGGGGTTTGGGAATTTGACGCGGGATCCGATCACCGGCCTTCCCGGAACCAACTTCGATCTGAAACCGCAGAAGAACCTCAATACGGAAATCGGGACGGAATCGAAACTGACGAAGGACTTTACCGTTCAAGTGGTCGGATTCTGGACGTTCTTCAAGGATGAAATCATCACCCAGACCATTTCTGGATCGAATACGGCATCGGTCAATGCCGATTCCTCCCGGTATCGCGGGGTCGAAGTGTTCTACGACTGGCGGCCGACATCCGGGCTACGGTTTTCAGGCGCCTATACGCACATCGATGCCAAGTACACCAACTTTTCAGACCGAACTGCGACCGGTTTCCTGGTTCGGGATGGCAACAAGGTCCCCAATGTTCCCACCGATGTGTTGAACAGCAAGGTTGCATATGAGCATGCGGAGAGCGGCTGGGGCGGCTGGGTCGAGGGCAGCTATTACAACAGTTATGTCTTGAACAACAGCAACACGTTCGGGATTCCTGCCTATATGATCGGGAACGTGAATGTGCACAAGAATATTGAATTGAAAAGCTCCTGGTTCCGGTTCGCCAAGTTCTATCTGGAGCTGGATAACATTGCCGACAAAAAGTACGCCGCGTCCGGCCAGGTCATCGGCGGGGAAACTCACGCGGCAGCGGCCGCCAATCAGGCCTTCTTTGCCGGGTATGGCCGGGCCATTTATGGGGGTGTCACGTTGGGCTTGTTCTAATTGTCAGACGAGGGGGCTGCGGAAACGGCGGCTCCCTCGTCCACCTCATCATGGAGGGATTATGGAAAAGACATTGTTGCGGGTGGGGGAAGCGGCGGAGTTTCTGGCCGTGAGCCGCTGGACGATTTATCGCTGGGTGGAAGAAGGGCGGCTGGAGGGGACGAAGATCGGTCACGGGAGTTTGAGAGTGTTTCGGACCTCCGTCGACAAATTGGTTCAGCTGAATCGAACCGATGAGCCGGACTTCGTCGGATTGCATCGTCCGACAAGTCGAGCGCAGGCCCATGCCTAGTCGCACCTCTGATCCCAGAACTGCCGCGTGGCTGAAGGGGATTCTTCCCTGTGTCAGTGCAGCTGTATTCGGCCTCCCACTGCTGGGCGCCGTGACGAATGCGTTGGCGGAGGGGCACCCAGCCCGTCTGCCCGTCGAAGCTTTTGCGGGGTTGCCGAGAGTCGCCTCGGTGAAGTTTTCTCCTTCAGGGAAATACTTCGCGGTGCTGCGTAATCAGGGGGGACAGACGGTGCTGATTACCCAGGCGGTTTCCGGGGTTGATGCGCACGCCGTGGTGACGACAGACAACAGCGAGTATTTCATCAATTGGTTTGAGTGGGTCAGCGATGAGCGGTTGCTCGCCGGAATTCGATTCGCTCATAGCCGAGGGCGGGTTGAGTCGGGTGAAACGCGATTAATCGCGGTCAATCGTGACGGGACCGGAGAGAGTCAGGAATTAATCAAGCCCAAGGCGCCGGACTCGATTTTCGGTGGCGACCATCTGTCACAGCTCCAAGACCGAGTGATCGCCTATCTTCCCGACGACCCGAAACATGTGCTGATCGAATTGGACAAGCGTCTCCCAAACACGCCGAATGTCTATCTTCTCGATGTGTACACCGGCACCCAAACGCTGGTGCAAACGAATCCTGGAAGCGGGGCTAGCATCAGGACGATCCGGCATTGGATGGCTGATCGCCAGGGGCGGGTGCGTGTCGGGATTGGCGGGCGCCCTCCCATGACGCGAGTTATTGTACGGCCCACTGGCTCCGATGAGTGGCAAGAGCTCGCGGAGTTCGACTCGATTAAAGAGCGTGGCATCGTTCCGCTTGGATTCGATTACAACCCGGACATTTTGTATATCCGTGCCATGCATGAGGGGCGGTGGGCGATTTTCAAGCTCGACCTCGGCAAACCGGAGATGCCTCGAGAGCTTGTCGCGGCGGATCCTGATAATGACCTTGCCGGTCAACTGATCTACGCACGCTGGTTGCGGTCCGTCGTGGGCGTGTCTTATGCCGAGAATGAGTTGCGGACTCGCTATTGGGACAAGCAGGCTCAACGAATCCAGGCGCGTGTGAACGAGGCGCTCCCGGGGCGTCGTAATGTGATTGTGAGCAGCAGCGACGATGGCCGGCGGCATGTGGTGGTGTCCGGCACGTCATCGCAGGCGACGCAGTATTACATCTTTGACCGTGAGCACGATCGTGTGGTGAAGCTGGCCGAGACTTATCCAGATTTGCGTGCCGATGCAATGAGCGCTCCCGAGTCTGTTGCCTTTCGTGCTCGTGACGGGCTGGAGCTGCATGGGTATTGGACTGTGCCGAAGGGCCGCGATCCCCGAGAACTTCCGATGGTGGTATTCCCTCACGGAGGACCCTGGGCGCGGGATACGGAGAGCTTCAATCTCTGGACGCAGTTTTTTGCAAGTCGAGGATGGGCCGTCTTGCAAATTAACTTTAGAGGCTCGAGAGGGTATGGCGAAGAATTCGAGCGAGCGGGATTCCAGCGTTGGGGCCTGGAGATGCAGGATGATCTTGCCGATGGCGTGCAGTGGGCCATTCAACAAGGGTTTGCCAATGCCGGGCGGGTTTGTATCGTGGGGGGAAGTTACGGCGGATACGCCGCATTGATGGGGGTGGCGAGAACGCCGGATCTCTATCGCTGCGCCGTCAGCTTTGCGGGCCCTACAGATCTTCGAATGCTCGTCGATGACCAGCGGTTCTATCTCGGCCTTGAAGCCGCTGGTGATGCGCGAATCGGCCGGTGGTGGTCGGACCGGGACCGGTTGAACGCCACATCGCCGGTCCTGCAGGCCGGGAAAATTCACAGGCCGGTCTTATTGCTGCATGGCGCGAGCGATGTGATTGTGCCGGTCGCCCATTCACGAGATATGGTGGATGCCTTGAAAAGGGCAGGGCATGAGGCCTTCCGCTATATCGAAATGCCTCTGGCTGATCATTGGCTAAGCCGTGAGCCGGATCGGGTGCAAGTGTTTCGCGAGATGGAGCAATTTCTGAAAACGTATTTGGATTAATCGATCACAGGTCGAAGAAGTTGTAGCATCCATGAGCATCCGTCTGTAGACAGTTTCTTGGACGAGGCGTAGAGATAGCGTGAACGGGAAACTCGCATGAACCATCGTCACATGAAACAGATTTTCGGGACAGTCGCCGGACTGACGGCGGTAGTCTATCTGTCATTGGTGGTGGTGGCGGCCGGTTGTCTGTTCATGCATGCCGCCCCATCGGGAGGGCATGATCATCACGCGCAAGACTCTTCCCATTCACCGCTCTGTGCCTGGTCCTGCCAGGCTCTGTCGGGCGGTGGGCTCATCGCCGAGCCGCCGGTCGTCACGGCCTGGTCCGTCGAATGGGCCATCGCGCCTCAGTCCTCTATCCCCATCTCCTCTACCGCGACTGATCTCCTCAGGGCCCGCGCGCCACCGCAGTCCATTCTCTCGTAATCGACTCTATTCATAGGCTTCTGTGAGTGTCCGACCCTCTTGGCCTTAGGCCTGGAGCGTCACGGGCTGTGTCGGCCAACGGCCATGCTCACAGGGCCACAAGCTTTCGGGTCTGAGAGCGGTGGCCTCCACTCTCGGAACGACCGGGGCGCAGGCGGCTCCACCAGTGGCCTCCGCTCCGGCCTTTTGATCAGGGCAAAATGACTCAACCAATGGGAGGAATGATGAAGAGACGATCTTGGTATCGCCCCTGGTTTCTTGGCATCGCATTGGCAACCGGCATCCTCGGCCCGGGGGCCGTGGCGCAGGCTGTAGATGAGGTGTCGACATCTGAGCACACACAATCGCCAGTCGATGCGGTCGGTCAGGTGATCGTGCAGATCGGCGGGCGTTTTTGTGAATACCATCGCGAAGATGTTGAAGGCGCACTGCGCCGGTATCCGGTGGTGCAGCAGGTGGAATTCTTGAACGACCACGGCACCGTGCTGGTGCGCTATCGCACCGAAACCGTGCCTCCGACGCAATTGGCCGAATCGGTCGAGCGGGCGCTG
>JBEBHO010000207.1:0-16139 GCA_040081095.1 Nitrospira sp. | reverse complement strand
GATATCGACACACACCGTCGGAACGGTGGCAGGCAACAAATTCCCGGTGGCCACCGCATGCAATGTGGAAGCGACCAGGAGCGCGAGGCCCACGCCTGGAATCGCCTCCCGCATGGCCGTCTGCGCCTTCATCGAATCCGTGATCACGCCGGGCACCGGCCCGTCGTCTCTGATGGTCCCCGCCATCACGAGCGTGACGCCCTGCCTGATGCAGGCTGCCATAATCCCCTGCTTAATGAGGCCCGACTCGACCGCCGCCTGGATGCTGCCGATGGCGCGTATGCGGTTGATCGTCCAGAGATGATGGGCATGCCCGTGAGGGACCGCATGGCCTGCCGCCAAGGCATACCCGAGCGACGTTCCGTACAGATCCGCCTCCATGTCATGAGCCGCCAACGCATTCCCGCAGAACAGCACCTGGATATAACCTTCTTCGACCAACCAGGTCAGCGCATCCCGTCCGCCGGCGTGGATGATGGCAGGTCCGCCGGCCAGCAGAATCTTCGCACCGCTGCCACCTGTTCGATGCTGCTCGCGCAGCGCCCGCATCCGCTGCGCCACGTCGGCAATGATATGGCCATGCGGCCGTTCGGCAGACACCGCCGCCGCCATGAAGCTGAAGACATCGCGTTCGCGCGGCCGCTGAAGCGGCATCACACGCACACCGGCCTGTCCGACGACAATGAGATCGCCCCGGCGCACTGCAGCCATCGGCATCGCGCGGGCCGTCTGCCGCTGAACATCCACACTGATCCCCACATCCATCTCAATCGCATCCACATCGATCCAGCTCCCGTTCAGGCGGATCTGCGTCGGCAGATGGGTTGTCGTGTAAAATTCCTCAGGAAAGACTCCGTCCGCCGGTGCGGGAAGACCGCAGCAATCGGCCTGGCGCTCCATGACCGCACCCTGCGACTGAATCGCGCGGAGAATCTCGTTCAAGACAGCCACGGTGGGAGCACGCACCACGATGCGGGCCTGCGATGGATCGTCACGAGTCCGGCCGATATCGACCTTTTCCAGATCGAACGTGCCGCCCCTGATAAGGATACAGTCCAACACCTTCGCCAGAATCGGCGTATCGATAATATGGCCTTGAAGAAGGATGGTTTCCTGGACAGTCGTCACAGCCTGCCCTCCAACACCCTGATTAGATTCTACCACCGGCGCAGGAAGAGCGAGAGGACCAGCCTTGGCAATCGAAACTCACGTTGAACACGACGGTTACAGCCCGGATGCCGGTTTCATGACTTCTCTGAGGACGCTCGTGGCGTAGGCTCCGGGAGGAAGAGCGAAGGTAAGGGTGAGAACGGTTCCCTCGACCGACCAGTCCAATTCGGCCAGCGGAACACGGAGGGCACGGCGCTCGCCGCGAAACCCGCAAGCCTTAGCGGCCTCCACCAGCGCCTCCTGCGTCGTGCCGGCTTCGGCCACCACCGCTTGCTCGATCAATCCCGGCTCACCTTCGGCCCAGGACACGCGTGAACCGAACAAAATGCCTGTCGGGCTGATTTCAAAACAATCGGCGCGGATCTGTTCCTTCTCCGCATCCTCAACTAAGAAACAGGCGCCATTCTGCGACTTCATCGCCCAGTCCCCGACGAACAGCCGGTCGATCCGATCGATGCGCCGGGCCAGGATGCGGTTGAAGAGATAGGACTGGTAGCTATTCAAGTACCACATCCGCTTGGTTCGGCTCATCTTATCGCGGCGACGGGCATCATTCAGCAAGGCGGCGCCGACTTCATAGTTATCGCCGCTTTTCCCCTGACGCTGGGGGCCGAAGTAATTCGGCACGCCGCGCCGCCCGAGTTCGGCGAGAATGGCCGGAACCGATTCCGCCGCATGCGAGGCCACGTCACGGATGACCAGACGAAAACGGTTACCGGCATGATGGCCCGTCCGCAGGCGATTGCGGTGCCGGCCCAGCACCTCGACCTTCAGCAACTGTTCATCGATCGCCAGCCCGGCAATCCGATCGGCATCGATTCCCTGGACCGAGACCATTTGCGTGGTCACGGCCCGCGCGTCTTTTAATCCGGCCACACCGATCGCCTGCGCCTTCACGCCCAACCGCGCCGAAAAATTCTTCACCAGATCCGGCGTCGACAATCCGCGCTTGGTGACGCTCAAATAGAGATGTTCGCCATCTCCGCAAGGGAGATACAATGGACGCTCGTCCACCTGAAAATCTTCGTGGGTCGCACGCATCACTCCGCCGATGCCGGGAATTGACGCCGTCAGAAACGGTTCGACTTGTGTGCTCACTGTTCACCATTCAATTGTTGTGACATGAGAGAATCTGTGCTCTTTCTTCTGGCCTGCCGAAGCCCATGGTATAGTGAGGCATGCCTCACTGCCTGAAACCCATCATGCGCGATCATACCGGAAATGCCCAGCCGATGCCGCGGCTCCTCGCGGCTGCCTGTTTCCTCGTCATAGGATTGAGCCCTCTCACGGCATCCGCTGAACCGGAACGGCCGGGGAAACCGTCCGACGTCTTCCGCCAATTCACGCAGCATATTCAACGGCAAATCGAGTTGGACAAGACGGCATTCGCGCAAGCCAGCGGCTGCACCAACTGGTTCTACCACCAAGAGAAGCAGCCTTCGGCCCCACCGACCGCCCAACCCGTACGCCTGGATCTGGTCCTCCAGCCTCCCAGCAAGGAGGAGTGCTTGCGAATATACCCGCGCGGACTGGAGTCAGTCCGCCAGGATTTTGACCGTACACAAACCTCTCTCTCTGTCAGCCTGACCTTCTATGAGTATGCCCTTGTCGGCGACCGTAACGACGATAGCCGGTACAGCCGAGAGGAACTCCAAGACCTTTTTCTGGCACTGGCCCTCACGTTCGATCCGAGCCGCTCTCCCGTGGCGCAGGCTACCGCGCTGGCCGGACGCTTCAATGACTGGTACCGCACCAGAAACCTTGAACATTTGATGACCGGCATGGCCCAGCTCTACGAAAAGGGCTATCGGGTCTCGCCGGCCGACCGGGCCGAACTCGAACGAGTCACCAAATGAGTCCTCTCCGTTCCTGGCCCGATCGCGCCCGGGCATTTGTCGGCGCCTGTTTGAGCGAACCCTTCTATCGCTTCTTCAGCCTGTTTCCACAGTGCGAAGTCGGTCTGTCTGAACATGCCATTACCCGCCTGACGTTTCCCCATCGGGTACTGGCCGGCCACCGTGCCGTGCACCTGAGCGATCTCCATCTTGACCGCTACCAGCCCCGCCACGATGTGATCGCCGACGACGTGCGGGGGTTGGAGCCGGACTGGATTTTCATTACCGGCGACCTGCTGAATGTCCCGGAGGGCCTGCCCCATCTCTTTCGATTTCTCGCTCAGCTGCGCACCATCGCCCCGGTCTATGTGACATTGGGTAATCACGATCACTACAGCGGCATCCCAGTCGAGCAGTTTCGTGACTGGACGAACCGGCATCAGATCACGCTGCTCATCAATGAATCGGCGACGATCCAGGCGAACGGCGGCGAACTCGCCCTCGTCGGAGTGGATGATCCGTCGCTGCACCGGGCCGATCTCAGCTGCCTGCCAACGCAGGCACGGCATCGCTTTACGCTGCTCCTTGCGCATGCCCCGAACATTCTCGATCAACTGGAGCCGCATCATCACACCAATCTGATTCTCTGCGGGCACAGCCACGGGGGACAATGGACGATTCCGGGGATTCCGACGGTCTGGCTGCCGCCCGGCTGCAACGGCCGGATTGCCGGACATCATGAGGCGCGAGGCTCTCAACTGTACGTGAATCGCGGACTCGGGTGGTCCTTTATTCCGCTGCGGTGGAATTGCCGGCCGGAAATTGCCCTGATTGAGTGGACCGCTGAATCCTCAGCCCCGGCCGTTATTGCGGCGTAATCCGTTCCAACGCCTCTTTTGCGCGGCTCCGCGTCGTCTGGTCCCAGTCTTCCTTCATCACTTCTTCCAGCTTTGTCCTGGCCTCGGCAGCGCGCAGGCGGCCCAATCCCAAGGCCGCGCAGGACCGCACATAGGCATGGTCGTCCTCCAGCGCAGCCATGAGCAGCGGCACCACGGACACATCCTGCAAAACCCCCAGATGACTGGCGGCCATCCCGCGAATGCGATGCTGTTTTTCGTCAAGGGCGCGGCGCAGCGTGGTCACCCATAACTCTTTCAGAGCAGGCGCAACCGACTCGAGTCCCTGCGCCCGATACCCGTTCACCTCCGCCAAAGCGAATGACAACTCCAGCTTCTTCTCGCGAGCGGTTTCCCGCTGAAAGGCCGCCAGTAAGCGATCCCGCTCTCGCCGCTGATGCACCCGCTTCCGGATCTTCTTGATCACCACCAGCACCAGCACGGCGATCGCGATCGCCGCCGCAGCCATCGGAATGGCCTGGTCGATCACGTATTCCTGAGATTCGAGAGATAGGCGCTTCCAGACCCACACCGAGGTAATGACGATCCCCAGGAGGAGGACGATGGCGGTGAGGTTGGCCTGGCCCTGGTCAGCGCGTCGCAGCATGGCAGCGGATCATACGGGCGCATCCCTCGCGCCGTCAATGAACCTGGAGAGGATAGTGAGCGTGCCCGCCCATCGTCGCTTGACCCAACCTTATGGTGCAGAATATGCTCCGCCCATGGAACTGCCCCATCTCAAAGACGATCCCCATCTCAAACTCGTACGCCCGCTGGTCGAGGCGTACCAGGCGTTTTGGCTCGCCGATAGCCGGCATATCCGGTCGCTTCGCCTCACCCCTTCGCAATTCGACGTCATTGCCACCCTGGGCGACACCGACGGCATGACCTGCTCGGAACTGTCGGCGACGACGCTCGTCACCAAGGGGACCCTCACCGGCGTACTCGACCGGTTGGTGGCCAAAGGATTGATCAGGCGCGAAGCCGTCGATAGCGATCGCCGGCGGGTCAAGGTTCAGCTGACTGAGAAGGGAGAGGCCGTCTTCCGGAAAACCTTTGCGGCCCATATCGCCTTCCTGAAACCGTTTTTCGAGCAGGCGATGAGTCCCAAAGAAATCGACGACGCGCGGCGGCTGCTGCTCAAACTCCGTGACAGTTTCAATCGAGAGTCGGCCTAGGCATGCGGCTCACCATACTAGGCTCCGGCACAAATCTGCACCCGGCCAGAGCCGCGGCCGGTTATCTGGTCCGCACCGACCAGACCATGCTGCTGGACTTCGGTCCCAGAACGCTGTCCAATCTCCTAAAGACCGGCGTCGATCGCCATCGCATTACGCACATTCTGTTCTCGCACTTCCACGCCGATCATTTTTCAGATTTCATCACCTACTTCTTCGATGCGCTGATCTATACCAAGCATGGGGGCGGATGGCGGCCTGATCTGACGCTGATCGGCCCGCCCGGGACGAAAACCTTATTCCGCAGTATCATGGCCACGTTCCCGAGTTTCGCCAACCCTCCCTTTCCGGTTCATCTGAAAGAAGTCACGGATCGAGCATTTCGCATCGGTGAAACGCTCATCGCGCCACGCCGCGTCGTGCATGTCCCAGATCTGAACAGTGTGGGCTATCGCATCGAGTACAAGGGGAAGACCCTGGTCTATTCAGGCGACGCACAATACTGCGAGAGCCTGGTTCGCCTCTGCCGGGACGCCGACGTCGCCGTACTGGACTGCTCGTTTTCGGCAACCAAACCGGGACCGGTCCATATGCATGCAGGAGAATGTGGTCGGGTCGCGGAGGAAGCGGGCGTGGACCGACTCGTGCTCTCGCATTTCTATCTGCCCGCAGATCGAGCCGACGTGAAAGCGCAGGCAGCGGAGAGTTTTCGCGGGACCGTGATAAAGGGGAAAGATTTGCTGACGATTCGGCTCTGATCAGTCACTGTCGCCACATTGCCATTGTTGTCGTAGGTGTAGGTCTCGGTCTTCAGCAGCGGATCTTTTCGCGTCGCCGTCCGGTTCATATTGTTATAGGTATAGACCGTCTGCTGGCTCTTGGCATCGGTCACGGTCAGCAGATTGCTGTTGGCGTCATAGGTGAATCCCGTCACGCCGGTGATGGCATCGGTCAACTGGGTGACCCGATCCAGCGCATCAAGCGTATAGAGAGTTTTCTGCCCGAGCGGATTAGTGATATTTCTGAGCCGTCCCGCCGCATCGAGAATCCGCTGGGTTTCACGATTGAGTGGGTCTTTGACTTTTACTAAATCCCCCAGTTCATAGGTGAACGTGGTCACGTTGCTCAGGGGATCGGTGATCGTCAGCGGCTGAGGCAGGTACTTGAATGGAATCGATGTGGCAAGCTAGTGGCAACACCTATTTTTCCTCTTCCCAAAATTCATCCGCTGTTGTGCCGCCATGAGTACCAAGAGTGCGCCAGTCATCTCCTAACCCTCCACACACTCCCCCGACGTCTTTGCCTTGAAACATTACAGAGCCTACCCAGGTAAGTCCTTGGGAACTCGATGGTAGTAGAGTGGCCATTACGGTTCTCAGAATCGCACATGCAGCTAAAATATTCTCACGAGTATTTTGAGCTTCGGTTAAACTGACAATAACAACAAATTCCGTCCCATCGCTCTGCAATTCCCACGACAGACTTTCCCAGTAGCCACGATTCATCCGAAGGAGGATCTTTACTGCCTCTTCAGCCAGCTCTGTTGAGATTAGCGGACTCACGAGACAACCACCTCTTCTATTTTGCCTTATGGTAATGGGCTGGTCGGAATTGCCTGTTTAACCAAATCAATAATTACCTGAAGAATAGGGCAGCCTTGTATTTGAGCCTGTGTAATTTTGTATCGTAGGCCAATTCTCGTTCCCTGTGCAAATATTCTGTGCCCCACGTATGTTCCTTTACCGGCGAGTGCACCACCAGGATTCACAAAATAGGAGGGTCGAAATAGGGTCAGGTCTTGCAATCGCACAACCACCCATTCAGTTGATACGCTCCGGTAATTTATGGTGGATTCTACAGGTTTCGCTGAGGGAAGCAACCAGAGCGCAGCATCGACAATTGGAATGGACAGGCGCAGCGGACGTGACATGCTGAGATGAACATCGTGGTCGATCGGGCCTGATGTTTGATTGCAAGACCTGACCCCTATTTCCAGACCCTATTTCCACATCTACAAGCAGCTGACGCGAAGAATTTTGCTCAGACGAGCCAAGAATTACGATGGACGTGACGCGCTAAGGCGGGAACGCGAAGGGAAACAGTTTGCTCGGAGTGACTGAATCCCTCACCGGACAGGCGGACGGGACAACAGGACACCTGGAACGCGGTTTTTATGCGAGGCCTTGAATAGTTGTGGAAGCTACTCAAGGCTCAGGAGGGCAATAGCGGCAACGCGCTCGTGGGGTAAATTATCAGGCACCGTAGGCCCTTCGATGAGGTTCAGATTTGCAACACCCCAGGTAACCAACAAACGAAAAATGCCATGACCATTAAATCGCGGCGTTGCGAAAACCCAAGTACCAGTGGCCTTGCCTGTATTCCACGGAGCCTCAAGCTCGATCAAGATTCCAGACGGTTGCATTGGCTGGTCAAAGACTTTTCTAATGGTTCCTCTGAGTTTCATACCAAGCTGTGGGCCATCATCCAATTTCAATAACACATGGTGACCAATAGGATCCCATCGCCGCAGTTTTGCAGTGAGCCTTCCAAGATATTCGGGGACAAGATCTATTGGATACGGTAAAAGCATTCTATGGCTGACCTCCCACTTTATACTGCCACCCACCACCCGGTTGGGTGTTAGCTGGCGATACGCGACTTGGACCTCCCAGGTCATACGTAATTCCCGGCAGTATTCGCTCCGCCGGCTCCTTCTATCTATTCAAATCTGAGTTCAGCTGATGCGTAAGATAAAACTTCGCCACACAGTCATTTCAGGTGGCGGACTTTACGCTGATTTCATCCGCGTGCAATCCCGTCAAATAGGGGCCATCCAACTGGCTCCCCCTCAGATGGGGGATGCCCACATTAGGATAGGGATAGCCCCACCATTCGATCACTCTTGAACACGATTAGATGTGATTCCTACTTATTCCATCAAAGCTATACACCTCTCAACAGGCTACTGCACCTGGCGACTCTGCCAGGTAAGGAACACTGATGTGGAGGGATGGCCATCGACGCGCCGAGTCGCACCGTCTCCCGTGCGAGACCGAAACAGTGATGACGGGTACTGGAGGGAAAGGATCTACTGACGATTCGGCTCTAGAGGAAAAAACAGAGGCCAGACTACAAACCTTCTTCGCGAGGCTCCCCGCCAAGAATTTCAATCAACGCCGTAAACCGCGCGGTCTTCACCGGCTCATCCATCTTCGAATAGATCGCCAAGAGATTCTTGACCATACGGGAAAGGATGGCGCGAACCGGACTGTGCTGCAGGTACTTATCGTCGAATCCATAGCCGGCTTCCGTGAGAAACCGCGCACAGTTCTTTTCAGTCAGCAAGGCCCCGCCGTTGAAACAATCGATGAAGATCTTATAGCGGTCCGACTCATACTTCACCAGGAAATGGCCGGGCATTCCGATGCCATGCAGCGGCAGGCCCAGCCGCTGCCCGATGAGGAGATATACCACCGACAAACTGATGGGAATTCCCACTCGCCGATCGATCACGCGATTCAGATAGCTGTTCTCGACTTCGTAATAGTTCTTGGTGTTGCCCTTGAAGCCCTGCTCGGTGAAGATATAGCGATTCAGCGCATTGACCGTTTCCTCGCCGGAGGCGCGCGGGCCAATGCGTTCCCGTACTTCCTGGGCCATCGTATCGAGGAGCCGGCGATATTCCGCCGTGTCGAGCAACGGGTAGGTATAGCGCGCGATAAGGAACGCGCCCTCCTCCAGACTCAGCGTCTCGTCAGGGCCCGCAGCCAGGACCCGCATCTCGTCCTCAAGCTTGCCCCAGCGGATTTCTTCCAGAATCGCCGCGATCCGATCCGCCATCTCCGGCTGCTCGATTTCGGCTTCCTGGAGCAGCGGCACGGCTGAAGGGCCGATGTCGATCAGCTTGTCGCTGATCGTCTCGACAATGCGCGCATCTTCATCGGACAGCAGCCGGATGAGGGCACGAATCTGACTTTCCGGGATCACCACCATTGCAAATCCTTCTCTAACCGCACGTCCGCAGGATGGTCAACTTGTTGAACAGCAAGGCTGCAGCAAGCGAAGAGGCGAATCGTACGCCTCTGTACGTTGAGCCTCTGAGCGCCGCGAAAACGCCGCTGGCCGGCAAGTTCACCATCCTTCTAGCCCATCGCCCGGCGAAACGCCTTCGCTCCGCCATACAAGCAGAGCGCATCAAAAATAACCATCACGACGATCGCCATCCCGACGTGCGGCAGCGCATCGGCCCAGTTGGTGAGGATCAGCGGCCGCACAGCGTCGATCGCCCAGGTCATCGGATTGAACTGTGCCAGGACGCTCATCCAACCCGGCATCGCCGTCAGCGGCACCAGCGCCGAACTCAGGAAAATCATCGGCAGCGACAGAAAGCCCAGCACCGAGAAAAAGTCGCCGTGGCTCTTCACCGAAAACGCCATCGCCATCGAAATGGCCGTGAGCCCCACACCGAACAGCATCCCGATCAAGAGGATCGTGGCCACGCCGAGCAACCCCGTCGCCGGATGAACGCCAAAGAGAAACGCGATGCCGAGAATCACCAGCACTTGGAGCGACGTAATCGTCATCACGAAGATAAAGCGGCTGAGAATGACCGAGCTCCGGTGGATCGGCGCGGACATCAACCGTTCGAGAAATCCGTTTTCTTTATCGAACAGCAGATCGACCCCCCCGGCCAGGCCATTGTTCAGCACCGTCATCACGACGACACCGGCCGCCAGAAAGCTGATGTAATTGGGCGCCTGGGTCACTTGCACGTCCGCCGCGCGCTGAAACAGATTGCCGAAGAAGATCAGCCAGAACAGCATCGGCTGCACCAGCGTAAAGAGCATGCTGAATTTTTCCCGGCTCAACCGACGAACCCACCGCAATGTCAGAGCCCCGATTTCTTGCCAATAGTGCGCCATGTATCTCCTAATTATTTTCTTCTGCCGGAGCCGCGTCTCTGAGCGAGCGGCCCGTGTGGGCGATGAAGACATCGTCCAACCGGGGACGGTGATAGTCAATAAAATCGAGCCGGCATTCCAACTTGTTGGCTGCCTCCAAGATAGCCGGGAGGGCCTTCTCAGCGGATTCGACGCGAATGTCGAGCCCGGTCTCTGTCGTATTCACGGTGCGAATGGCCGGCTGTCCCTTGAGCGCGGAGGCCAGTGAACCCAGTCGGGCCGTTTCCTTAATCGTGAGCGACACGATGTCGCCGCCGAGCGCCACCTTCAGTTCGGCCGGAGATCCGATCGTTTTCACCTTGCCGCAATCGATGATCGCGAGGCGATCGCACAGCTGATCGGCTTCGTCGAGATAGTTGGTCGTCATGACCACGGTCATGCCGCGCGCCTTGAGCATCCGGATATAGTCCCAGATGCGCAGACGGCTCTGCACATCCAGCCCCAGTGTCGGCTCATCCAGAAAGAGGATTTTCGGATTCGGCAAGAGACCGCAGGCGATATCGAGCTTCCGCTTCATGCCGCCCGAGTAGGTCTTGGCCGGCCGATCCGCCGCTTCTTCGAGTTCCACCAGCTTGAGCAACTCGGCAATCCGCTTCCCGGCTTCTTCTTTCGTCAGGTGATAGAGCGCCCCGAGCAATTCCAAATGCTCGCGCCCGGTGAGGAATCGATCAATCGCCCGTTCTTGCGGCACATAGCCGAAGAGCGTCCGCACCAGATCCGCCTCACGCACCGTGTCGTGCCCGAGCACCGACGCGCTGCCGGAGGTGGGATGAAGCAGCGTGATGAGCGTGCGGAGCGTCGTGCTCTTGCCCGCGCCGTTCGGTCCCAGCAAGCCGAAGATTTCACCCGCATACACCTGAAACGACAAATCGTCGACGGCCTTATGGCCATCGTAGCTTTTGCAGAGTCGGTTGACGTCGATCGCGATTGTCCGGTCCATTACCCCCAACCCTTCGCGCCTTGTTGATCATGCACCATGAACTGGATCAGGTCGCTCAGACGACGCGCCCGCTGGTGGAGACCTTCGGCTTCTATAAGAAATTGTTTTTCCAATGGTGTGCAATCTAAATACGTCGAGAGCGTATTGACGAGCACGTCATCCTTCACATCGTCGCGGAACAATCCTTCCCACGTCGCCGCATCTTCGCGCGAGCGCAGATATTTCTCCAACACCTTCATCAAGGCCTGGCGCACTTCGGGGACCAGCGAAGGCTCAGCGGCCGCCTTCTTCAGCGCCACTCTGGCTTCCCGATAGGGCTTCTCAAAAAACTCTTCCTGTATCTCGTACCGCTCCAACCCCTGGAGCAGGATGTTCGACCGTCCATCCGGCAATGGCTCCACACTGAGAAGGCGCCCCACACAGCCGATAGGGTAAATCGCCGGATGGCCGTAGTAATCCGTCTCCCAGCCTTCTTTCAGCAGCGCCATGGCCACGCACTGTCCGCCAGCCGCAGCATCCGCGACCATTTGCCGATAGCGCGGCTCGAAAACATGGAGCGGCAGATACGTCTTCGGGAAAAAGACCACGTTCGGCAACGCAAACACCGGGACACGTTCCGGGATGATGAACGGGACGGCGTTGTCGTAGGGATCACTCGTGGGTTGGTCGCGTTCGCGATCAATCTGCATGGCTCACGATAGCCGAGAGTTGTGAAAATTGTCAACGCCGAAAGCCCCCGCTGCCGCCCCACACGAGAGCCCCAAACACCTCACCAATACAGGCGATTTGTGCACACGATTCGGCGCGTGATATAAGCCGATGACTGAACGACTGTTTCAAGCGTGATGCGCCATGACGTCGCTGACTATTCGCCCCATGATGAGCCTGATGCGGAGAACGACCGCCGGACTCCTGTCCGCCCTCATACTCGCAGGCGGGTCAGCGGCAGCGCCGACCGATCCAGCCGCCACCTCGTTTCGCCTGGCGGAAGAAGGCTATCGGTACGAGTTCCCGCGAGACCACGGCGCGCACGACGCCTTTCGCACTGAATGGTGGTACTACACGGGGCATCTGGAAACCGCCGAGGGCCGGCGATTCGGATTCGAGCTCACGTTCTTTCGCCGTGCGATTGAGCCCGATCAGGTCGAGACGCACCCCTCTCGTTGGTCGGTGGATCAACTTTATCTAGCGCATCTGGCCGTCACCGACGTCACAGGCCAGCGCTTCCACTTTCGCGACCGCATCAGCCGCGCCGGTCTAGGCAAGGCCGGAGCCGATACCACCCATCTGCATGTCTGGCTGGATCAATGGAAAGCAGCGGCGGCGGGACAAACCGGCGACCGGCAAACTCTCGACGCCAAAGCCGACGGCATCGCGCTCTCTCTCACGCTCGACCCGGCCAAACCGCCCGTCGTGCATGGTGAGCGAGGGATTAGCAAGAAAGGCGCGGCAGCAGGACAAGCGTCCCACTACTATTCGTTTACCCGTCTCACAACAGCGGGCACCCTGACGATTGGCACCGAGACTTACCGTGTCACCGGCACCAGTTGGATGGACCATGAATTCGGCTCGGCGGATTTGAGCGCGGATCTCGCCGGGTGGGACTGGTTCAGCATTCAACTCACCGACAACCGGGAACTGATGATCTATCGCCTCCGTCGCGCCGACGGCTCATCAGACCCGGCGTCGAGCGGCACGCTCGTCTTTGCAGACGGTCGCATGCAGCACCTGGCGGCTTCCGACATCCAGTTGACCGCACTCGATACCTGGACCAGCCCAACGAGCAAGGCCACCTACCCCAGCCGCTGGCAGGTCTCGATTCCCTCACTCGGGCTGTCGTTGAAACTGACCCCGCTCCTGGCCGATCAGGAATTGCGCACGACGCGCAGCACGCAAGTCACCTATTGGGAAGGCGCGGTCGATGTGACCGGAACAGAGCGGGACCAACGAATCAGCGGGGAGGGCTATATCGAATTGACGGGCTACGCGGAACGGTTCAAGGAAAAGCTGTAGATAGCGCTGAGGGATTTGGCTTCCATGAAGTTGATCTGCTGTTTCCCGCCCGCTCTGGATCTCTTTATGAGGAGTCGCCCGAACGCTCCGCTTGAACTAGTACTTGTTACGAATGAATGCAAGACGTTCGTCAGTCCAAAAGAAGTCAGATGTAAAGAAGCACTGTGCATTCAACCCAGCAAGCAGTTCCCGCGCCTCCGCTGTGAAATTGTGTGCAACAACGACAATCGGCTCGCTCGTTGCACTTTTTGACAGGGCCTTAGACAGAGTCTTTGAGTTCACGATTGAGGAAGACTCGCCTCGCATTCCCGGAAAGGAAATGACCGTATACGACCCACGATTCAATTGCCGACGGTCCACTGCATCACGAAACTCCGGCGAGACCCGCAGCGGCACTTCTGATGCCGGAACATTTCGAGAGATGCTGGGTCGGATTGCCATTGTGAACTACACCTAATGCGACGTTGAGATCAAAAAAAGGAGGGCTAACCCCTTAAATCTTCCGGCTACGTTCGGACATGTCTTGCAACTCGTGTCTTTAGCAAAGCGACCAACTCTAGCTGCATATACTCGTAGTCGTCGGGAATATCGAGGACAACCAGCTTTTTCCCCTTAAGCTGATCCCGAAATTTCTTCGCCACCTTGTTGCGGTGGGACGTCTCCATCACCAGCACGACATCTGCCCACTCGATAAGATCCCCGCTCACCGGCGTTGGAGCATCAGAGTTGGTACCTGCGGAAATAGCCTTGATGCCCGGATACTCCGAGAACACTTGCTCAGCCGTCGGACTGCGCAAGCGATTTTGACTGCAAACGAAGAGTAGGTTCATTACCTGTCTGCCAAGCCTAGGAAACTATGGGGAGATCCTGAGTTTCAGTTGATGGTAAGGAACTAACGGCTCATGATTCCACCAGCCGTCGGCTGCAAGCCGAGGTTAGGCTCCATCCCGATCGCGACCGATTCGAAGCCGCCACACAAACACTTTGGGTCGCTTCTTGCTTAGACCGACAACCAGTCTCGCAGCGGCACCCAAGGCCAACTCGTAGTCCCACGACCCCGGCGCTCCTGGGCAAGGGTTGGTTGGTGCAGGCAGGTATGGCTTAATCCTCGGATTCTCTTCCCAATCAGGGGCAGGACTCGAGAATCGAGTCCAAGTGAGACCGATATCCGAGAGTTGCCACAGTGAACTGTCTTCGAGCTCAAAAATGAGTGTCGATTGGCTATCGGGTACCGGAGCGTCCCAGACACGCACAATCGTCTCCTGCTTTCTGAGGCGTCTCTGTGTTGCGGGAGCCTGCCATTCCTCGCCGCGCTCCAGCATTTCTTCCAGAGCCAATTGACAGCGCTCGCCAGGCAAGCCAAGTCGAGCGGCCTGGTCGGCGAAATGCGCGGCGACTTCCTCGTCTGCTCGTGAAAAGAACTCGGAGTCGGCGCGGAGGTCCTCGACCAACTGCCGCGCACCGTCTTCACTAAACATGAGGTGACAACGTTCGAACCAGAACCTGTGCGCAAGAAAATTACGGCGGGCGACCGCCTCATCGAGTGTCAATTGGAGCTCCCTGGTGGTCCACGGACGAATAGCCTCGACGATCTGTCCGAGCGTCATCGCAAAGGCCTCCACCATGCGCTCATCGACTCTAGGACCAGTAATACCATCCGGCTTCGAGAAGGGAGCCAGTATGTAGGCATTACAGAGTGCACGATGAAGACATTCCGAGTGGTAGTACGCGAGGCCGAACTGCGCGTACAACTCCTTGATCAATTCACCGCTGGGTTCAGTCATCACGCCTCGATCAGGAGCCTACCAATGTTTGGACAGACCGTATAACCCTGTTACGGCAAGCTGTCCACACCTGTCTAAACCTGCGGGCACGCACCGATTGCCTACCCTAACCAGTTGCAGCAGAACGAGTTCCGCCCCTCTACCGCTTTTAGATTGTTGTCTTATGCAGTCTGTATAAGACGGGTCATAGGCCATCGACCGGACTCCTCACCCCATGGCCGCCTTTGTTCAACACGTGCGTGTACATCGTGGTGGTGCCACGTCCTTGTGACCGCAGAAGATTAAGGGGTCTGCCTCTTCAGCTATCCCACGTCTATACCGCAAGCTTGACGACGCGAAGCTCTTTGCGCCGCTGCTCGGCGTACCACAGATCATACTGCGTTTGCTGATTGAGCCAGCTTTCAGACGACGTACCGAATGCCATCGACAGACGAACCGCCATCTCAGGACTAATCCCTGCCCGACCGTTCAGAATGGCGGAAAGGGTTTTCCGGCTAATGCCCAATGCTTGGGCGGCCTGAGTGATACTCAGGCTAAGCGGCTCTAAGCACAGGCGCTTGATGATGGTCCCTGGGTGAGGGGGATTGTGCATTCGCATGGAGTAACCTCGTCAGTGATAATCCTCGTAATCGACAACGTCTGCATCCTTGCCGACAAACCGAAATGTGATTCGCCAATTCCCGCTGACCGACACTGCCCAGATGCCTTTTCGGTCTCCCTTGAGCGGATGAAGGTCTAACCCCGGCAGCGCCATGTCCTGTGGCGAGGTGGCCGCATTCAATTGGGCCAAGATAAGACGCACCCGCTCCGCATGCTGAGCCTGGATGCCTGACTTGCTTCCGGTCTCGAAGAACCGGCCTAAGCCTTTATGCTTGAAGCGTTGAATCACACGACGTACTGTAACCTATTACGTTACGCCAGGCAAGCCACTAAGGCGTCACGCTACGATGAGCTGGCAATGGCCATACCCTCAAACGCACCTCAGCTGCCCCCTTTCAGCGAGACGGCCGGCGGAGTCTCACCTGCGCGCGATGAACGAGTCCTTCTGAGGGTGCGCGTTCCGCGAGCACAGAGACTTGCCGGCTGCCTCATCGCCTTCCTTCCCCCTCGCATTACTCCCGTTATCATCATTTAGAGGCGTGGCTTGGGCAATCTCCCACTGCGCGCAACCTTCTCACCCGCCCACACTGGATGCGCCGAGACGCATCCCCTACCCAAGTGAGCACCGCCCATGATGTAGAAATACGGATTGATCCCGCGTGCGCGAAACGCGAGCAAAGGAGATCGCCCAGGCCACGCCCTATCTCAGACTTCGGATTGTGACGGTGTCTCGCAATGAAGATGCGGCGCGGACAGCGACAG
>JBEBHO010000138.1:0-52259 GCA_040081095.1 Nitrospira sp. | reverse complement strand
TCTTCTCCGTAAGGTGTCGGTCATGTCTCAATGCAGTAGCCTCCGGTAAGGTTCCTTCCTCCCCATGCGGATGGCCAACTTTCGTTCATCATACGGCGCGCGGCGTCTTGCCCTCGGGGTGTTCCTCGCCGTGCTTCTCGGGTTTTTCCTCCTGCCCCAGCAGCTCCAATCGCTATTCCAACAGATCGGTGGCCCGGTCGGATGGGTGTTCAGTTGGCCCATCCGGATCGTGGCCTCGGTGCAAGGCGGTGTCGGGGAGACGTGGAGTCACTATGTGGCCTTGCAGGACGTCGAAGATGAGAACCGGCAATTGCGGAAAGAATTGGATCTGTTGCAGGGGCAAAATAGTCAGTTGCGTGAGGCCGCTTCGGCGACGGAACGGTTGACGGCTCTGCTTGAGTTCAAGGCTCAGGCGCTTCCGGCGATGGTTGCCGCGCAAGTTATCGGCCGTGATACGGGGAATTGGTATCGGACGATTCTGTTGAATAAGGGCAGTGCCGACGGGATTCAGCCGGACATGGGGGTGGTGACGTCTGCCGGTGTCGTGGGACGTGTGGTGAAGACGACGATGGCGACCGCCGTCGTATTGTTGGTTTCTGATCCCAACAATGCCATTGCCGGATTGATTCAACGGACACGGGACGAGGGCATCGTCGAAGGAACGACGCCCGGTTCGGCCAGGCTCAAGTATATTCCCTTGCTTTCGAATGTTCGCACCGGCGATCGCGTCGTGACCTCCGGGTTGGTCGGCGGATTTCCGCGCGGGCTTGCGATCGGCACGATCACGACTATCGGCAAAGAAGAAGGCGCCTTATTCCAGTCGGCGGAACTGCGTCCGGAAGTCGATGTGAACCGGGTCGAAGAAGTGTTGGTCATTCAGTCTCCCTATGTTCCCGGCGAGGACGGAAAGAGCGATGGGCCTCTTCCGAAAGCCAAACCGTGAAAATACTTGTGTATGGCTGCATCATCGCCGCGTTGGCCGCGGTGCATACCACCTTGTTGCCGTATGTCAGCGTGTGGGACGTCAAGCCGGATGTCGGGCTCGTGGCGATCTGTTTTATCGGCCTCCTCGGCGGTGAATTGGAAGGCTTGGTCGTTGGCCTGCTTCTGGGGTGGGTGATGAGCTTGTTTTCCGCGATGGACCTTGCGGCAAGTATGGTGGCCAAGGGGACGGTGGGATTTCTTGCCGGTCTGGCCGGCCGCCAGATGGCGCAAGTGACGCCCGTGGTGTTAGTGAGCGGGTTGGTTATTGCGTCAACGCTTTCGAATGGCATCACCCTCTGGTCGCTCAAACCGAATGACCAACAAGATCTCTGGTGGGCCCTTCGGACGATCGTCATGCCCCAGGCGTGTTTTGATGCCGTGGTCGGGGGCCTCTGTTATTGGCTGATCTGGAGCCGGCTGAATCTTGACCGGCTGGCAGAGGGGCAAGAGTTCTAGGAGTCGCCGTGGCTACCAGTAGCACCAATGAATCGGAGCTCGGAGAACTGCAGCGTCGGCTGATGTTGCTGCGGGTCGGCTTGCTCCTGGTTGTGGGATTGCTGGCGGTGCGTCTCTGGCATTTGCAGATTCGAGAAGGCCCGTACTATCGGGATCTGTCGGAAAATAACCGGACCAGATCCGTGTTGTTGGAGCCGGCGAGAGGGTTGATCTACGACCGCCACGGGGTGTTGCTCGCCAATAACGTGCCCAGCTTCAGTCTCTATGTGACGCTTGAGGACGTGAAGGATCGGGAAGGGTTGGTTCAGAACCTCTCGGACTTGCTCGGACTCGATCCGGCCATGATTCGGAAAAAGTTGGGGGTGCGCGGCAGTAAGATGCTGCCGAAGAAAATCAAGGACCGGCTGACGTTGCGAGATGCCACGGTGATTGAATCGCATCGCCTCGATCTTCCGGGCGTGATGATTCAGGTGGAGTCGCAGCGGAACTATCCCGGAGGCATGGCGGCGGCTCACCTGCTGGGGTATGTCGGAGAAATTTCCCCTGAGCAATTAGAAAAGCCTGAATTTGCAGATCTTCATCAAGGCAGCATCGTCGGGCAGTATGGCGTGGAAAAGTCGTTTGACCGGCATGTGCGCGGCCAGGCCGGTCAGAAAAGCGTCGAAGTCGATGCCCTGGGGCATGAAAAGCGGACGGTGATGGTGGATAAGCCGCTCGCCGGTAACGATCTCTATCTCACCATCGATATCAGGCTGCAGAAAGTGGCCGAGGATCTGCTGGGGGACGAGTCCGGCGCGATAGTCGCGTTAGATCCTACCAGCGGCGATGTGCTGGCCATGGCAAGCCGGCCGGGTTTCGATCCGAATATCATGTCGCGGGAACTCACGCCGAAACAGTGGATCGAAATCGTCCAGGACGAGAGGCGCCCGCTGAATAACCGGGCGTCCCAGGGGCAATACCCTCCGGGCTCCACCTTCAAGGTGCCCATGGCGGTCGCCGCGCTGGAATCCAATACGATGTCGCCATCGAGTTCCGTGCTCTGCACGGGCGGGTACCAATTCGGCAAGCGTGTGTATCACGATTGGAAAGCGACGGGCCACGGGCACGTCGATCTTCACAGGGCGCTGATCCAATCGTGCGACGTGTATTTTTATACGATTGGGCAGCGGATGGGGATCGACATGATGGCGGAGTATGCCATGGATTTTGGCCTTGGCCGTGAGACCGGCATCGAATTGCCTTCAGAGCGGGTGGGATCCATTCCTTCAACGGCCTGGAAGCTGAAGGTGAAGAAGGAGGCCTGGTTGCCTGGTGAGACGATCTCTGCCGCCATTGGGCAGGGGTATGTGACGGTGACCCCGTTGCAGATGGCCAGCATGATCGGCACCGTGGCCAACGACGGTGTCAGTTACCGGCCTCGTCTGGTGCAGGCGATCATGGATCGCACCACTGGCAATCTACAGGAAATGCCGGCGGTGGCCCGAGGGAAAGCGCATGCGAAACCGGAAACTTTCCGGATCATTAAAGAGGCGTTGGCCGCTGTGGTGACGGAAGGGACGGCGACGCGTGCGAAGTCTTCGATCGTCACGATCGGGGGGAAAACCGGGACGGCGCAAGTCGCGGCCTTGGGAAAAGAGAAGAAGGCGGAGAAAGACATTCCCAAGAAGTTCCGTGACCATGCCTGGTTCGTCGCCTTTGCTCCGGTGGAGTCTCCGAAAATCGCCGTCGCGGTACTCGCGGAACATATGGGCCATGGCGGTTCTGCAGCCGCGCCATTGGCGAAGGAAGTCATTGAGACCTACATGAAGTTGATGCCTCAGGCGCCGACGGTCACTCCGCAATCATAGCGGGGTGAGGGACTTGGATGCGTGTGTAACGTTCTATGATTGATCGTCTGATAGATAATCGCGGGCTCGATAGTTTCGACTATCGCTTTCTCGCGCTCGTGCTCGCGATTCTTGGAATCGGCGTGCTGTCGATTCATAGCGTGACGCATGGTCAGCAGGGCGGGGTCGCGCCGTATTACATCAAGCAGCTGGCCTGGATTCTCATGGGCAGTGCCGCCTTCGTCTTTATGCTGGTCTCTGACTATCACCGGATCGCACGGCTGGCCTATCCCCTCTATGGGATTGTGCTGCTGATGCTGGCCTTTGTGTTGGTCGAAGGGCGAACGAGCAAGGGCGCGCAGCGTTGGATCGCCCTAGGGCCATTCAGCTTTCAGCCGTCGGAGTTTGCCAAGCTGGTGTTGATCCTTGTCCTGGCCCATTATTATTCGAAAACGCCTCGGGTCGGGTGGCTGCAGCGGGTCATCATGCCGGGGATGCTGATGTTCCCCGGGCTGGTGTTGATCCTGAAACAGCCGGATCTGGGGAGCGGATTGAGTTTTGTGGCCGTGTATGCGGCGATGCTGCTGATGGTCGGCGTACGGTCGAAAGCCCTGGGTGTCATCCTCCTCCTGATTGTCATGTTGTTCCCGTTTGCCTGGGAGGGGGTGTGGGGGTCCTTGCATGATTATCAGCGACAGCGCATTATGGCCTTCGTTGACCCCGACTACGATCCGGGAGGAAAGGGTTATCACGCCCTGCAGTCCAGGATTGCCATCGGATCCGGCGAGTTGATGGGAAAAGGACTCTACGGCGGAACGCAAAGCCAGCTGAAGTTTCTTCCGGAAGGTCATACGGACTTTGTGTTTGCCGTCTATGCAGAAGAATGGGGATTTCTAGGCGTGGTGGTGCTGTTGGCGCTGTTTGTCGCGCTGATCTGGCTCGCCCTGGAGATTGCGTCGAAAGCGAAAGATCAATTGGGAGCGTTGCTTGCCGCCGGTATCGTCGCCATGCTGTGCTTTTGCGTGGTGGTGAATATCGGGATGACGGCCGGCATGTTTCCAATCGTCGGAATTCCGCTGCCCTTGATGAGTTACGGAGGCAGCGCCACGATTATGACGATGGCCTCGTTGGGATTGCTGTTGAACGTCAAGCGGAGACGGCTGAGTTTATTTTATTGAGCAGGGACATGAGTGTTGCGCTGAGTGATGAGTGGAATGTGGCGAGTCGGGACATTGAGTTGCTGGGATGTGGCGTAGATGGTGGATGTGGTGGACCTGGGCTGCGTGCCTGCGTCCGTCGCCCATCGCGTTCTTCCAGCGCTCGCAAATTAAGGAGTAGTTATGGGAATTGAGATTGCGATTTCGGTCGCGCGGGAAGAAACCCGCGTGGCGGTGTTGGATGGCGGCGTGGTCACCGATTTGTTCGGCGATCGGGCCAAGCATAAGGATTTTGTCGGGAACGTGTACAAGGGGAAGGTCGCGAAGGTGTTGCCGGGCATGCAGGCCGCCTTTGTAGACATCGGTCTTGAAAAAGCGGCGTTCATGCATGTGTCCGACCTCTCGGAGGATGCCGAGCCGGGCGATACGCTGGTGGATGCCACCGACGACGACGACGATAAAGATGCAGACATGCTCAGGCCGAAACGGCAGAGCGCCAAGCCCATCGAGCAGTTGCTGAGCGAGGGGCAGGAGTTGATGGTTCAGATCTCCAAAGGCCCGATCGGGACGAAGGGGCCGCGCGTGACCACGTACGTTTCGCTCCCCGGTCGCTACCTGGTCTTCATGCCGAACGTCGAGCATATCGGCGTCTCCCGCCGAATCGCGAAGGACGAGGAACGCGCCCGTCTGAAAGACATTATGCGCCGGGTGCGTCGCCAGGGATGCGGCTATATCGTGCGCACCGTGAGCGAGGGCGTGAAAGAAGACGAGTTGAAGTCCGACGTGGATTTCTTGCATGTGCTGTGGCAGGACATTTTGACCAATCGTGAGCGGCTGGGCGCGCCGGCGTTGTTGCATACGGATCTGAGTCTCAGCTTTCGCGTCGTGCGCGATCTGTTCGGGAAGAAAGTGGACCGGCTCTGGATCGATTCGCGTCAGGAGTACGATGCGGTCAGGGATTTCGTGCAGCGGTTTTCTCCCGAGCAAACATCGCGCATTCATTTTTACGACAAAGATGAGAGCCTCTTCGATCACTTGGGAATCGAGCAGGAGATCGCGCGAGCCACGAGCCGGAAGGTGTGGCTGAAGTCCGGCGGGCATTTGGTCATCGATCATACCGAAGCGATGACGGTCATCGACGTCAACACGGGCCGGTTTGTCGGCAAGCGAGATCAGGAAGAGACGATTCTCCGGAACAATCTGGAAGCGGCCAAAGAAGTGGCCTATCAGATGAAGCTCCGCGGGATCGGCGGCATCATCATCGTCGACTTCATCGATATGGAACGGGAAAAGAATCGGGATAAGGTCTACCACGCGCTGGTGGACGCGATGGCGTCGGATAAAGCGCGAACCAGAATATCGAGAATTTCTGACCTTGGGCTCATTGAAATTTCCCGTGAGCGTGTCCGTGAGGATCTGCTGCGGTCCCTGTCCGAACCCTGTCATTACTGCGAAGGGCGCGGTTATACCAAGTCTCCGACGACGGTCGCCTATGAGATCTTTCGGGAGATTCGAAAGATCGGTGAGGCGGGTGAAAGTCAGCGGATCGTCATCGGCGCCCATCCGAGCGTCGCGGGGCTTCTCCAAGACGAGGAACGTCAAGGTCTGGAAATGCTGGAGCGTGAGTGCTCGGCGAAAATTATTGTGACGCCGGACAGTCAGCTCCACCTTGAGCAGTACGATCTCGTCGCATTGTAGGGTGCGTCATATCCGTATTCAGCCGCAGGTTGCGCTTTTGTGCAGGCCCGTTGCATGGATTCCACTCAACTGACGTCCTGGCTCCTCCTTCAATCGATCGACGGGGTCGGTGACCGCACCCTCCTCAAATTGGTCCACGCGTTCGGCACTCCGGCGCGTGCGTTGGTGGCTCCGCTGGAGGACCTCATCCGAGTGGGGTGCAGTCCCGAACTGGCGGACGCCATCAGGCGGGGACCGTTGGTCCAGTCCCGGCATCGGGTTGATCGCCAGGTGAAACTGGTAGAACGGCTGCACATCAACGTGATCACTCTGGCAGATCCCCCGTATCCGAAGCGGCTCAAGGCGATCCACGACCCGCCGCCATTGCTGTATTACACTGGCTCGTTCCAGGAACAAGATGGCATGGCCGTCGCCATTGTCGGCGGACGCTCTGCCACTCCAGCTGGACGGGCCATCACAGAAGAGATCGCCCTGGAGCTTGCACGCGGCGGTTGGACGATCATTAGCGGCATGGCGCGCGGGATCGATGCAGCAGCGCATCGTGGCGCCATCGCTGGACAGGGCCGCACGATTGCGGTGCTCGGCTGTGGGGTGGATCAGACGTATCCGCCGGAACACGATGAGCTACGCAGGCAGATTGAGGCGCATGGAGCGGTGCTGGCGGAGCTTCCGGTGGGATCGTCGCCGCAGAGCCATCATTTCCCGAGACGGAATCGGATCATCAGTGGCCTGTCGGTCGGGGTGCTCGTGGCGGAGGCGGCGATGAACAGCGGATCGCTCATTACGGCCAAGCTGGCGCTGGAGCAGGGGCGCGAGGTCTTTGCTCTCCCAGGCTCTGTGAAGGAAGCGCGTTGCCGTGGATCGAATGGACTCATTAAAGACGGCGCCAAATTGGTCGATTGTGCGGCTGATATGATAGAGGAGTTGCTCCCGCAAGTTGAACCGACTCTCCGCGCCAGTGCGATGGTGGGAGCGATGACAGCGCCAGTGCGTGAAGGATTGGGACCGGATGAACAGCGCATTTTCGATGTCCTGTCCCATGAGGCGCAATCGATTGATGCGGTGATCGAACAGGCGGGGCTCAGCGCCGCACAGGTCTCGGCGACGATGCTGGCATTGGAGCTTCGCGGCTACGTCCGACAGCTGCCCGGCCCGCAATATCTGCGGCGCTAACCCGCGACCGAGCGCATTCCAGTTGCAGGATGTCGAAAAGTTTGATACGTGATGGGAAGTCGGGTCATCTGGAGATGGAGATGTTATGGCGAAATCGTTGATCATCGTTGAGTCGCCGACCAAGGCGAGGACGATTACGAAATATCTTGGCCGCGGGTATACCGTGATGGCCTCGGTCGGCCATATCAAAGATCTTCCGACGAGCAAGTTGGGTGTCGACCTTGAGCACGATTTCGAACCACAGTACGTCACCATCAAAGGCAAGGCAAAAGTCCTTGCCGATATCAAGAAGAAGGCCGAAGAGGCGGACATCATTTATCTCGCGCCCGACCCCGATCGAGAAGGAGAAGCGATCGCCTGGCATCTGGAGCAGGAGTTGCTCGGGAAGTCCAAAAAGAAAAAGGGCGGAAAGATTTTTCGGGTGTTGTTCAACGAGATCACCAAGACGGCGGTGAAGCGCGCGCTGGAGTCGCCCGGTGAGATCGATATGAATCTGGTCAACGCGCAGCAGGCCCGCCGTATTTTGGATCGGATCGTCGGATATCAGGGGAGTCAACTGCTCTGGAATAAAGTTCGGCGCGGACTCAGTATGGGGCGGGTGCAGTCGGTCGCCATGCGGTTGATCTGCGAACGTGAAGCGGAACGGGAGGCCTTTAGGACCGAAGAGTACTGGTCGATCAGCGCATTGTTGTCCGGCTCCAATCCGCCCTCATTCGAGGCCAAGCTCCATAGCATCAATGGTGAAACCGCGTCGATCGAGAACGGCGAGCAAGCGGCTCGGGTCGTCGAACACGTTCAAGGGAAAACCTTTGTGGTCGAATCCATTGAGCGCCGGGAGAAAAAGCGGAATCCCGTGGCGCCGTTCATCACCAGCCGTCTCCAGCAGGAAGCCTCAAGGAAGTTACACTTCTCACCCAAGAAAACCATGACCCTCGCGCAGCAGCTCTACGAAGGTATGGAGATCGGGGCTGAGGGGGCCACCGGTTTGATTACCTATATGAGAACCGACTCGCCGCGTATTTCGAATGAGGCGATGACCGAAGCACGGGAAGTCATCCAGGCACGATTCGGATCGGAGTATCTTCCGGCGACGCCGAACATCTATAAGACCCAGAAAGCCGCTCAGGAAGCGCACGAAGCCGTCAGGCCCACCTCGGCGGCTCGCGATCCGGAATCGATTCGCCAGTATCTCGACCAGGATCAATACAATCTCTATAAGTTGATCTGGAACCGATTTATCGCGTCGCAAATGGTGCCGGCGATTCTCGACGTGACCCGGATCGATTCGACCCCGATGGGGACGCCGGTGAAGTATGGTTTCCGTTCCACCGGAACGGTCGTGAAGTTTCCCGGTCACACGATCGTCTATATGGAGGGCGTCGATAAGGAGCTCCCGACTGAAAAGCCGAAAGCGGATCAGGAGACGGACGACGACAATGAGCGCCAGCTTCCGGCTCTCTCCGAAGGGGAACAGCTGCGGTTGGTTCAGCAGGAGGGAGAATCGGCGATCGGACTGATGTCAAAGCAGCACTTCACTCAGCCGCCTCCCCGTTACAATGAAGCCTTGTTAATCAAGGAACTGGAAGAGAAAGGCATCGGTCGTCCATCAACCTATGCGGCCATCATTTCCACGATTCAAGACCGCAAGTACGTAGAGAAAACCGAGGGCCGGTTGGTGCCGACGGAAACAGGCAAGACCGTTCACGATTACTTGATGAAGGGGTTCCCCGAGCTGATCAACGTGGACTTCACCTCACAGCTTGAGGAGCAGCTTGATGAAGTGGAAGGGGGAACGAAGCCCTGGGTAACGGCGGTCAGAGATTTCTATACGCCGTTCACCAAGGAACTCGAACGGGCGAAGACGATTCCAGGGCCGAAGGATATCGTGGAACCGCCCACAGATGTGCCCTGTGAGAAATGCGGCAAGATGATGGAGATCAAGTGGGGGCGAAACGGAAAGTTCCTCGCTTGTCCGGCGTATAAAGCCGATCCGCCTTGCAAGAATACGCAAAACTTCCAGAAGCTCGAAGATGGCACGATCAAGATCGTGCCGAAGATCGAACTGACGACCGATCAGAAGTGCGACAAGTGCGGGAGTGGGATGGTGGTGAAGACCGGGCGGTTTGGAAAGTTCATTGCCTGTTCAGCGTACCCCGAGTGCAAAACGACGAAGCCTCTCGCGCTGGGCGTGAAATGCCCACAGCCGGACTGTGGAGGAGACCTCGTTCAGAAGCGCACAAAGAAGGGGCGATCGTTCTTTGCCTGCGGGAATTATCCGAAATGTGAGTATGCACTCTGGGATCGTCCGATCAACAAGACCTGTCCGACCTGCCAGGCGCCGTTCCTGATTGAAAAAGTCAGCAAACAGGCAGGCCGGAGTGTCCAGTGCCGCAACGAGGAATGTGGGTATCGCGAGGCTGGATAGTCACCAGGCGAGTATTGTCCTCGTTCCTCTCCCCTCGAATCTGAGAAACCGATTCATCAGCGTCGCCGCTCCATCCATAACCAGTCCGCACGGCCTCGGTTGACGATCGCCTGGCAGCAGACGATAATAAGTCATTCGTGTGTACTGATGTGATAATCCAGCGCCCCTGATCTGCGGGCCCATCCACTTTACGAAAGGGGGAATCCAGTATGAAAGCAAAAGAAGGGGTCATCAACATTCTCAATAAAGTATTAACGGCCGATCTGACCGCGATTAATCAATACTTCGTGCATGCGAAGATGTGTGAGAACTGGGGCTTTGAACGGCTGCAGCATAAGGTGCGGGAGCGCAGCATCGACGAGATGAAGGATGCGGATGAGCTCATCGGCCACATTCTCTATCTTGAGGGCGTGCCGAATGTGCAGCGGATGAATACGGTCCATGTCGGTGAGACGGTGCCGGAGCAACTCAAGCTGGATCTGAAGGCCGAGCAGGAAATGCTGGCGTTGTTGAATGAGGGCGTTGTGCACTGCGTGAAGGTCACGGATTTCACGACCCGCCACATGTTCGAAGAAATGGCCAAAGACGTGGATGCGCACATCGATTGGATCGAGACGCAGATGGAAACGATCAAGCAGGTCGGTCTGGAGCTGTATCTCGCGGAGCAGATCAAGAAGGACAGCTAAGAACGAATCAGGCCTGACGATCAGGAAAGGACGCGCGCTGATGAAAGCAAAAGACGGAATTCTCGATCAACTCGGAATCATCCTCACTGCCGAGTTGACGGCCGTGCATCAATATCTGCTTCATGCGGAATTGTGCCGCCACTGGGGCTATGAGCGATTGGCGGACAAGTTCCAGCATCTGTACACAGAGGAAGTCACCCATTCAGGGCAGCTGGTTCGCCATATGTTGTATCTGGGCGGCCAGCCGGACGTCGGGACGTTGGATCAAGTGAAGGGCGGGAAGTCGGTGAAAGACCTGTTCGAGACCAATCTGGCATTCGAACAGGAAGATGTCGAGATGTTGCGGAAGGCGATTGTGCAGGCGGCAAAGGTTGGCGATTTTACCACCAGGCAAAAGTTGGAAGAGATGGTGGTGGATTCAGAAGAGCATGTCGATTACTTCGAGCGGCAACTCGCCACGATCGCCCAGGTCGGGCTGACCGGATATCTTGCCGAGCAGATCAAGCCGTCTTCGTAACGAGATTCTTTTTCAATCCCAACCGAAAAATAGAGGGCGGGGGGCCTCAGGAGGACGAGAGGGCCCCCGCCCGCGAAGTGGGAGGGTACAGACTCCCACTTCCGTGCCGGCGCGTGGAACGCGCCGGCTGGTCGATCAGTCAGTGAATGCCGTTTTGCCTAAATCTCATCCGAGGACTGGGTATCTATCCGTAACATCGTTGCGTGTGCTCTGGATATGATGAAGCATTCCTCCGAGATGATTCGCAGAATGATGAGCCATTAGCCGTACGTTTACCCTCCATGGCTGGCGAGGACGTCTGACTATTCCGTGCGCGCGGCCTCTCCCTCAGCATGTTTCAATTCACTTATAGGTTCCCCTGTTTATTACACGGCTTCCTGGCAGATGAGCCTGCGGGCCGTCTTGGCGACACCATCCGCAATTGATGCATTTCCATCGCTCCGTGCGGGCGTAAAATTCTAATGTACGTTCCGAGATCAGAAGCCCTTGGCATTTTGTACAGGTCATGGCGCGCTCCTTGGTCAAATCGTTCCCGTATCGTGATGCATGGCGTATATGCCGATTATTTGAATTCGAACAAAATCAATGCCAGCAAGGGAGGCACCATCCCGATGGCAATCAGCCACCTGCCCCTGCGCGCGACTCCGTATTTGCCTCGAAGCACGAAGAGCCCAGTGAGGCTGAGCACAATCAGGATGACTGCAAAGATGTCTGAGGCCCACTTCCAGCCCTTAAGGCGGTTGAGGTGCAACGCATTGACTTGGTACAAGACAGGACGCCGCGATACCCGTTCATAGGTTCCATGCCCCGTCGACAGGTTGAGATGCAGAGAGGCGTTGTCGTAGTAGATCTTGACTTGATTGGAGGTCGGGAAGTCATAGACTTTGTAAGCGTCTTCATTCACGAGCTTCCCGAAATCTGCAATCGTGTCCCTGGTGACCTCATCTTTCGCATAGGAATGGGACAGGGCGATGGCTTGTTTGGAAATCACAAAGTCGGGGTTCCAGTCGCCGATGTGGTTCAGGGCTATGCCTGATATGCAATAGGCAAGGATCAACGATGCGCTGATGTATCCGATATCTCTGTGCGCAGCGATGTTGAGCCGTGAAATAACGTCCCGGTCAGGCCAGCGAAGCATGGTTCTTGTCCACTCCAGTATTAGTTGATGGTGAATGCGTGCGATGCAATCTTGTGCACGTACTCATCGGTGATTGAGATGACCCAGCGCTCGACATCCGGGTCGGGCAGGATGGAATCCGGTTTATAGACGACGCGATTCCTGTTGTCGGCCACCTTGGCAATTCCGTCGCCGATAATCTTGATTTGAAACTGTTCGTCGTGAGCGACCAGCACGGGTATCACGAGCGCGGTCCGTGCATTCTTGAGGACGGTATTGATCGCGGCGGTCGTTTCTTCCGGCTTATAGTTCGCGATGTGTCCGCACCAGCCATAGGAGTATTCGGCGATCCCGGTGTGCTGCCTGACGTAGCCTGCTACTTTACCGAAAAGGTCCACCCATTCCTTGTCGTAGGTCTCGTCCCCATATCCGATGAGCACCAAGCCTTCATGCGCCGGATCGTGAGAGAGCGCGGTGACGCGTCTCAGCAGATTCTTCTGGAGCATATCCGTGAAGTCGAGCGGCGGAGTCAGGTGTGCCTGCGCGCGCGGGGTGTAGCGCTCGATTCTCTCGATCTTGAGTTGCTGCATCGAGTGAGGGTCCTCCTTCAATCCCACGATCGTTGGAATATCGTCGAAGGTGTGGGGACTGACTGTGAGGAATACCGGGACAAGAATGACATCGGTGAAGCCTTCCCGGTCGAATTCTTTCATTCGTGTGGCGATCGACGGTTCCGTGTATTCCATGAAGGCCGTTTTGAGGCCTTTAACGGTTGGGTTGCGGAGGATCGAGGGCGCGACGTGGGATTCAAGCTGTAAAAGCCCGTTTCTCCAGGTCTCTGATCTCGACCCATGGTTGATCAGCAATACGCCGATCTTTCTGCCGGAGTCCGGTCCTTCGGCATGAGTCACTCCCGGAGTTAACGAGAGCGCTCCTGCGACAGCCACCAGTGCGATAAGTTTGAAGTACATTGCTCACCCCCTCCCTTAGGTTGTGTGTCAGACGTGTTTCATGCTGCACAGTTACAGCGTCATCCGCATTCCGACATAGTAGAGATGCTGCCCTTCCGGAGGCGCGACGCCTCCGACCTGAACGCGGGACTCCGTGACATTGTCGGCGCCGACATAGAGCTCCATGCCATTGCGCAGTGTCTTGGCCAGCCGCATATCGAGCTGAACGTTTGCCGGAGCGAGTTCGTTTTGATCGCGGTCGATGCGTCCGTTTCCGTTGGCGTCCGTGAATCCGAATGAAGAGAAATAGCGAAGCCTGGTCGTGAGAGTCCATCCGTCATACTCAATGTTGGCGCGGGTTTTCCAGGTGTGTCGCGACCGGCCAAATAAATATTGATCCGTAGTTTGGTCTCGGGCATCGACATACATGTAGCCGGTTTCGAGGTAGAGCCAGGGGAGCGGTCTGATCCCTGCTTCAAGTTCGAAGCCCTGGCTTCGTGTGACGGCGGTGTTGAATGGCTTTTGGCAGGAATTCTGTGCAACGCCGAGGCTGGCTGCCTCCCCCGCTGAGCACGTACCATTGATGAATTGGATCAGGTTGTTAACGTCATGCCTGAAGGCCGAGGCGCCGAGCTTGGCATGCTCAAAGTAGTATTCGACGTTGGCGGTATAGCTCGTCGATTTCTCGGGCGCGAGGTTGGGATTGCCGACAATCCCAAAGAACCCGCCTTCGACGAAGGAGGCTCCAAGCTCGGACAAGCCAGGAGACCGGAAGCCCTTGGTATACGAGAAGCGCCCTCGAAAATTGCCAGGCTTGAGGAGCAAGGTTGCTTGCGGACTCCAGGCCCCACCGGCTTCGCTGTTGCTGGTGTAGCGGCCGCCGAGGACGACGTCTGCCCATGGCAGTAAGGCGATCTCATCTTGCAGCCAACCTGCCGATTCGGTGAGCTTCTTGAGCGCGCTCGGAGAGGAAAAGTTCAGCCCCTCGATTGACCGGAAGTCGTGCTCGCCACCCAGCGTCATTAGATGTTGCTGCCCGATCTGTCTCGTGTATTGGAATTGAGGCTCCCAGAGCGTCTGGGTAAACTTCGACTGCCTGGTTTGCGCGCCGCTTCCCAGCGTATTGGTGCGGGATTCATTTTGGAAGCTTTGGTAGTGGCCCCAAACGCTGAACGTCGAGACCGCATCGGGGTTCCACTCCATGCGGGCGACGGTCTGGTTCCGCTCATTGTTGCTGGTGGTCTGGCTTCGAGTGGACGAGGCCGTTGCCCCTCCGAGGCTGACGCGATCCTGATCCGTGTATTTATTGTAGAGTGAAAATTTCGTGGAATTCGAGAAGGTGTAATCGAAATTGGCGCTGATATTCTTTGTCGAGTAACGCGGCTCTCCGTTCGTGACGGGTGTGCTGGGAATGTAATCGACTCCGTCTGATTTGGAGACTCCGGCTGCGATGTAGCCGCCGAACTTGCCATCGGCGCTGCGGAATTCCGGTGCGGCAAACGTGGTCACCGTGTTGTACCGGCCGTACTGGCCGGTGATGGTGCCTCCCAGCTGCTTCGTGGCTTGCCGAGTGCGGATATTGATGACCCCTCCGATCGCATCGCTGCCGTATTGAACGGCGGCTGCGCCCTTCACAACCTCGATGGATTGAATGTCAGGAGACGCCAGGAGATCTTCCGTGAACGTGCCCCCCTCAGTCGAGCCGATCAATTCCTGTCCGTTGACGAGGATGAGGGTGTGGATGCTTTCCAGGCCTTGGATTTGAAACTGTTGGAAGCGGCCACCTGTTCGGCGCATCTCAATTGCCGGGATGTCTTGCAAGACCTGACGGATATTGGTCGCTCCTGCCTGTTGCAGCATCGTATCGGTGATGCGCTCAATTTCGATGGGCGAATCCTTCTGCGCATGAGGCGTCCAGGTTCCCGTGATGACGATGTCGTCTACGTGGACGCTGCGTTGAGGTGTCGCCTCTGATGGCGAGGGCGATTCAGAAGCCGTGAGAGGCGTGTCGCCGATCGATGCATCCTGAGGCTCAGCCGCATGGACATCGAAAGGGCCGATGATTTGGAGCCATGCTAGTGCCAGTGCTGCAAGCACCGTCTGGGTTGATGTGAGAGAACCGTGACGAACAGTATTCATGACGTCGATCCTTTGTCTTTGCCGGTGGAGTTCAGGCCGGTTTTAGGAGCGGCCAGGTCTTGTTGCTGTCGATGGCCCGGTGCGATATCTGTGGCTACGGGCGAGTGCTCGGTTGAACATGAGGCGTCCTTTCTGCTTCGTCACTCGAGTCTGTAATGAACGGGGACCAATACGTCGATATGGGATTGGCCGAAATCTTGTTGAATGAGGATGGGGCAGGCCCGATGCATGAGGCTGAGTGCGTCTTGATCCAGTGAGGCATATCCCGAACTTTCAGTGACAACGGCGCCGAGCAAATGTCCGTCGTTTCCGATTGTGGCGCGGACCACGACCTTCCCTTCCCATCCCTGTGTCCGCGCGAGGCGTGGATAGATTTGCAAACTCTTGATCTTTCGTTTCAGGAGATCCTTCAGCCAGCCAAAGTCCGATTGACCGGCGATGGTCCTGGTGATTGGCGGGTGTGCGACGGCTATTGCTGCGTGGGCGGTGGCGGGTAGGGCTGCCGTTTCAGTTCTGACGGGGGCGGAGATCTTTTCAGTCTCGCCATCGTGTGTTGCTGCGTTTATGGGAGGGGAAGCCGGCTCTGCCGGTGTAAGTTGGGCGCTCTGTGTTGACGCGGGCTCGGGCTGGGAAGAGGATGGTCCATTGGGCTGACTCGATCCCGCAGATAGCGCGGAAGTCTCGGCTGGCAGGTCTGTCGGTGGCTCGACGGAGGATTCCTGATGTGGTGCGAGCGATGGCATCACGTGTGCCACCGTGGATTCTGTTGAGCGTGCGATCGTGGGGGGCGCATGCTGGGCGGTGAGAGAGGAGACCTCGGGGAGGGACGGACTGCTTTCAATCTGCCGCTCGATGGGACGCTCAGCGACGACAGGTGTCGGGGTATGAACGGTATTAGCCGATACGGGGGTTTGTTCTATTCGAGTGGCAGAAAGGGTGTGGGACAGTGGTTGGTTCGAGGGTGAGGGGGGATTCTCGGCGGGTGGCTCGGCGGTTTTCGTCTGCGTGGCGGCGGTTTCATGATGTAGCCGTGTGACTGCCAGGCCGGTTGGTTTTGCGTCAGCAGGGTTCATGCGAGAGGAATCTGCTTCGGCGGAATTCGTGAGGTCGGTGAGGAGAAGTTCTAGGCGGTACGCTGGCTGAGCAGGCTGCGGAAGGTCGCGGAGAAGGCTTGCCGCCGCTGCGGCGAGAATGGCATGGAGGCAAAGGGATACGGCCCAGGCCGATAACGCCCGAGGGTGCTGATCGGAGGGTGCTGTGAGCGCCTGAGAGAAGCGCTGGTAGATGGCAAGTGTCCGCATAGTGCCCAGTAGTGATAGTAATTCTCAAAATCATATATCGCATTCGCAGGGGCAGTGAACATGTTCATCCGCCGGATGCGTATGTTTACTTTCCGGATGACAGAGAGAAGAGGGTCTGGATGCAGAGATCAGCGCAAAGTATTTCTATTGACCGGGCGCGCGTAGTGCGGACGTCACAGGAAGTCGTGCCGCTCGAAGTGCTGGTGGGATTCCGCCAAGCAGGCTGATGCCGAGGGCAAAGGCCATGGTCAAGGCTATGGAGTCCGGTGTCAGGGTGAGACGAAACGCAAGTTCTGAGAATGTGCTGAAATTCATAGTCGAGAGCGTAACGAACTGCAATGCCGTTCCGCCTCCGATCGCCAAGAACCCGGATAGGGCTCCGATCAGAAGAGATTCTGCAAGGAACGAGGAGAGGATTGCATAATGCGAGAAGCCCATCGCGCGCAGGATACCGATTTCTCGAGTTCTGGAAGCGACCGCTCCATACATGGTCATCGTGCCACCGAGAATGGCTCCAAAGGCGAAGATGCCGGTGAAGGTCAATCCAAGGAGGCGGATAAACGTCGCCATCGTGATGGATTTTTCACGATAGTATTCTCGTTCACGCTTTACCTGGAGCAGGAGGCGAGGATCTGCCCCAATGGTGCCTTCGAGCTCTTGAAATGCGGCCGGATGGGACAACCGAAGCGTCAAGGATGAGTAGGACTCCCGTCCATACGCGGCCATTAGTTGATCGACGTCGCCCCAGATCTCAGACTCAAATGCCGTGCCCTGCGCGTCGAACACACCGACGACCTGCCACTCTCGCTTGCCGATTCGCAAGTGCTGGCCGAATCCCCCGGAGAGAAATCGCTTGGCAATCTGGGTTCCGATTACGATTTCGGAGGTGCCGGGCTGCCATTGGCGCCCTTGAATGAGTCTGGTCTGCGGTCGAAGAGCGAAGGCGTCCGGCTGTGTTCCTCGGACGACGACATTGGCGGGGGTGTTAGATCCGGTCTTTGTGAGGCTGATCAAGACGACCAACTCAGGCAGCGCTACCGGCTCTCCTGTGGAGAGGCGCGCGATGCCTGTCAGTGTCTGCACGACATGCGCTTGGTCGCGGGTGATTCCGCTGGCGATTTCAGTGGTGGCGCCTTTCCGCAAGAGCAGCATGTTGTCCGCTGAGCCGCTTTCGATTAGCGCGCGATTGAGGCCGTTACCGAGCATGAGCACCGCCAGAAGCACCAGGCTCACCAGGGTTAACCCCACGACGGTCAGCGCGTTCGTGCCGCTGCGTACCCACACGTTTCGAATGCTATAGGCCCAGACCAGTTTCACAGAGAGGATCCTCCTACCCGACGTGGCGCAATGCATCAGCGATCTTTTCGCGTAATACCTTCGTGATGGGCACTGCGGCGGCACAGACGGCGATGATTAATGTAATCGACGCGCTTAGGACGAGGGTGCTGGGATGCAGGTGCATGTGCTGGAAAAAATTCCCCAACTTGGCTCCGATCACCGCTGCATAGAGTGCATTGGCGGGAATCGTGAGGGCGATGCCAAGGATTGTTCCAATCCCGGCGATGAGCAGCGCCTCGCCTGTCACGAGCACGGCCAGTTGAGCCGGACGAAATCCGAGAGTTCGCAGTACCGCCAGCTCTTTGGTGCGTTCGCGCACGGCCATGATGAGGGTGTTGGCGAGCACCAGGAGCGTGATGCCGTTCAGGACGATGGCCAGCAGCTTCAAGGCGTTAAGAATGGCGCCGGACATAGCCACAAACCCTGCTTGAAAGGCTTGCTCGGTTTCGGTGCGCGTCTCCGCCATGGAATTGGCAAACTCGGCATCGATGGCGGCTGACAGAAGGCCTGCGCGCGCGGGATCGGCGATGCGCACGACATACCAGCCGACTGTGCCGGCTCTATCGGGATCGATTTGCTGGCTGCGTTCGTTCATATAGTCCCAACGCAGCAACATCCAGGTTTCATCCGTTGCAGAGTCGGCGCCACGGTAAATGCCTCTGACGACGAACTCCCAGTCACCGGGGTAGAGCGTGCCCTTGAGGGCAATCACATCGCCGACTTTCCAGCCATACAACGCGGCCAGGCGATGGCCGATCAGGCATCCACGCCGATCGCTGAGAAAGGCCTGCCGTTCGTCCGCGCGCACCGAGAGTTCCGCGTGAAGATCCAGAAAGGATTCAGGCTCTACTGCGAATTGCGGAAAGAACCCCTTGGCATCGCGGTACACTCCGCCGAACCAGTTCGCGTAACTGACGCCGGTTACCCCATCGAATCCAGCGATCCGTTCCCGGTATGCGAGCGGGAGGTGGATGGACAGCGAGGCTGCGTGCCGGGTAATCAGCCTGTTGGGAACAGAGGACTCGACTCCGGCATGCCACGCGCGGACGGTGGTCACGATGAGATTGAATGCGAGGATGACGGTCGCAATGCCGAGCGCCGTCAACGTGACGCGAAGCGTATGCCGGCGGAGATTGCGCACGATCAATGTTCCGATAGTCATGCATCAGCTCACTTTCCCTTTATCAAAATGAAGAATCTCCTGGGCGTAGTCGGCGGCTTGGGGATCATGTGTCACCATCAAGATAGTTTTGTTGAGTTCTCGATGGAGCCGGGTAAGGAGCGCCATGACGTCTTGGGCTGCGCTCCGATCGAGATTGCCGGTCGGCTCGTCTGCCAGCAAGATAGTCGGATCGCTGACGATGGCGCGGGCGATCCCGACGCGCTGTTCTTGGCCCCCTGAGAGCTGGCGGGGATAGTGATGGAGTCGGTTGCTCAAGCCCACCAGGCTCAGGGCAGCCGTGACGTGTTTGGTGCGCTCCCGCTTCGACAGGTTGCTGAGCAGGAGGGGCAGTTCTACGTTTTCCGCTGCGGTTAAGACAGGAATCAGATTGTAGAATTGAAACACGAACCCGATATGCCGCGCTCGCCATCGGGCAAGTTGTGACTCGCCTTGCTGGGAGACTGTGACTCCGGCCGCATGGATGGCCCCCTGCGTTGGGCGGTCCAGTCCCCCTGCCAGATTGAGTATGGTGGTTTTGCCCGATCCGGACGGCCCCATGATGGCCATAAAACGGCCCGAAGGAATCGACAGGTTAAAGTCCAGCAGGATCGGCACTTCCTGATCTCCACGAAAATAGGATTTGGTTACGCGGCGAAACTCGATGGCGGTCTGGTTCATCGGTACGGGTCTCCTATTGAATAGAACGAACGCGAACTCGGGTGCCGGGTGCTAGCGAGGCTGGAGGGGCGAGAATTACCCGATCGGAAGCGGTCAATCCGCCGCGGATTTCGTTCTCTCCACTTTGTGAGGTGACTCGCTCGACCGAGACTTCCCGGATGGTGTCATCAGCCAGCACATACACGACGGGCATCCCGTTCTTGAGTATGAAGGCGCTCGAAGGAACGATGAAGCGCGGTGCCGGCGCAGGTTGCAGTGAGGGTGCCGCATGAAAGGAAATCTTGGCGCTCATTTCTGGAAGCACGCTCTCGTCGATTTCCAGGAAGCGGATTTTCACCGGCACGGTTCCTTTAGATCGGTCGGCGGAAGGGACGATCTGTTCGACCTCGGCGGCGTAGCGCTTGCCTGGTACCGCGTCCAACATGACATCAGCCGGTTGCTTCGGAGAAATGTGCGCAATGGATGACTCCGAGATATCCGCTTCGACCGCCAGGGAAGTCATGTCTGTGATCAAGACCACTGCGCCACGAGAACTGGCGGAACTGGCCATAGGCGCGACGACTTCTCCGATCTCGGCAAATTTCTTGAGGACCGTGCCGTCGAACGGCGCCCGGATCAGCGTATTCTCCAGCATCACCTCGGCTGTCTGCACATCGGCTACCGCCGCTGCAATCGCGGCGGTAGCGGATCGCACGGTGGCTTCGGCCCGCCTCAGACGGTTCGCGGCCGTGTCGAACTCCGCTTGCGATACAAACTGATTCGGCAGCAGCGTCTTGGCTCTGCCGTAGTTCTGCTGGGCGTCGCGCAACTCGGCTTGGGCGTTGGTCAGAGTGGCTTTAGCCACATCCAGGCGTGCCTGAACCTGCTGTTGAACGGCGTGGACGTCGTCTTGCTGGACGCGTGCAATGATGGCCCCGGTCTTGACTCGACTGCCGACGGAGACGCCGAGGTATTCCAGACGTCCAGTCCCTTTGGATGCCACCGAGGCTTGCCGTTGTGCGACGACGTACCCGCTGGCGCTGAGGAGAGCGGGTGGAGTCGAGCTCCCGATAATCCTAACCGGTGCCGTCTCCACTTCCCATACATCGGCCCCCATCGGGCGCACCCAATAGAATCCCGCCAGGCAAGCGGCGGTAATGATGCCTAGTCCGAGCCACCGTGTCCATGGCGGCCGCTTGAGAGGACCCTGCGGCAATTCCTCCCTCGGCAGGGTGAGTACGGAGACATCTGCATCCCGGACGGGTGAGCCGGTCATGGCGATCCTTTCTTAGCGGGCGGCCGTGGCTTTCGCAGGTGCTGCCGGTGGTGCACTCGAAACTGGAGAGGGGATTGACCGGTTGCCCGCTTGAAGAAATGGCTGAATGCGAACTGATCGCCGAAACCGATTGCGGCGGCAATCTCGGCGACGCCATATTCCGTAGTCGTCAGCAAGACGTGGGCTGTTTCAATCCGGCGCCGTTTGAGATGCTCAGAAAATGATTCGCCCATGGCATGTTGAAACACATCAGAACAATACTTTTCTGAATAGCCCAGAAACTGCGACAAGACTTTCAGGGTTAGCCCCTTGTGGAGATTGGTTGAGATGAACATGCGGAGGCGCGCTGGGAGGGACGCCTCAGGAGCAGGCGGTTCATGGCGCGTCGGTTGCAGAGCATGAGTCAGGTTGAACAGGTCGCTGACCAGCTCCAGGAGTTCCCGTTCCGATGCCACCTGGGCCAGACGATCGGCCCACAGTGGGGCCTGAAGGCGAAGCTCGGTTGTCAGTGCGCGCATACGATCGGGAGGCATCCTCGGTTGGGTCGGTTTTGTCATCTGCGAGTCGAATCCGGTCCTGTTTCTGTGCGAGAACGAGCCATCCCAGACAAAGCTGGGAGGGTTCGGCGCGGCTATTTCAGGCTCTGGACTCATGTCCTCTGGCCTACCCACACGATTTCGTGTAGCGCGGGTGAACGAACGTGACTAAAGTATTCGGGGCGGCGTTCCGCGAATCGACTCAATCGGCACGTATACAAGGCGGCGGCACCGCTTGCATTTGATTTCCAAACCTTTTCTTGTCCATCGGGCGATCAGTTGTCCGCATGCGCAGCGAATGTTGCCGTCATGCGGCGGTTGTCTGTTCTGTGTATCCACCCGTGCACGCTCCTGACCCGAGGCCGGGCTCGCTGCTTCGTAAAAGGTTCCATAAAAAAGCCCATGGCCAGTGTTTGACCATGGGCTCTGGACGAGGTGTCCGTTGGCCTTGTCCATACTGATCGATGGAGGATCAGTGGACGCGCTGATAACTCAAGAAAGTGGGGCGGGGGGCCTCAGGAGGACGAGAGGGTCCCCGCCCGCGAAGTGGGAGGGTACAGACTCCCACTTCCGTGCCGGCGCGTGGAGCGCGCCGGCTGGTCGTACCGTTCGCAGTCTTCTCTCCTATTGATAATCCTCATTCAGTGACTTCAGAAATGCGACCAATGGCGCCACATCTCCCGGTGCTAGCGCGATGCCCTGCAGCTGCGCGGCCCCGTTGCGGAGCGTGGCCGCTCTCGCTTGTGTCGAGGCCAGTTGATAAAACGCCATGATGTCCTCCAGCGTGTCGAACTGGCCGGTATGCATGTAGGGCGCTGAATGGCTCAGATCGCGGAGCCCCGGCGTCTTGAAACGCGCAATGGCACGGTCTAAGAGGATTGAATCGGCCGGACAGGGGACTTGTCCCTCGCACAAGAGGGTTCGAATCTTGGCCTGTGGGCCGGGTATGTCCGGATTGGCAAAGACATTCCACACGCCGAGATCGGTCAGCCCAGGATTGCCGGCCGCCGGAATGTCGCGGAAAGGTCCCACTGCGGCGATATGGGCTTCAGTCGCGGGCAGGTAGGCATTGTAGTTTCCGTTGCGCGTTGCCAGGTTTGGAATCGACAGCCCTGCGAATTGATTGGCTCCATGAATATCGTCGTATTCTTTCTGTGCCGTGCCGGTGTTATGCAGTTTGAAATCGGTAAAGTTCGGCGCCGCGTGACACGCAACGCAGTTGCCGACTCCGCTGGCCGGTAAAGGGCCTGCTGGCGGTTCTGCCAGAAAGGTCTTTAACCCGGCGAGTTCCGTGGCCCCAAACGTAAATGTCTGTCCTGGATGGAACTGAAATTGGCCGTCCTGTCTATTGGGATTCGACGTGACGAACTGGAGCGTGCCCGCCAGGTCGCGCGCGGTCACCAATTGCAGGAGCCGCCGGCTATAGTCGATCGCCGATTCATTCGAGTCCGGCTGCTGTGGCAGGCCGTTGATATCCAAGAAGACATCGAACGGTGAGCGGATCAGCGCGCCGCCGTCTTCGGTTTGCGAGAAGAGCAAGCCATTCACATAGGCGGCCACGACCCGGACCACCGCGTCGAAGATTTCCTGATCCGTGCCGGACCCGATGAAGGCGCGGAAGGGGGGCGGGAGACGAAGCTCGTCTGGAATGTTGGCATTGTTCCCGGTAAAGAGAATGCGATAGGACAAGCCTGTACCGGTAAGATCAAAGGATCCGTCATCGCCTCGCACCACTCGGGCGAGATGGGCGATGGCTTGTGCGTGCTCGCCCGGGAGCCAGCCGTAGTTCCGGCCGGTGAAGGTGGCGGCGACGAGGTCTTCCATCGAATTGAATTCCGCGTCGAAATGGAAGAGAACTCCATCGGGCCGATCCAATGTTGAATTGACGAGAGCCGGAGAGTTGCGGGGGGCATGGGTCTTCCCATCCGCTCTGGCCGGGATCGGGCTGCGGCGCGCGAAGTCCGCGTAGGTCCGCATCCCGCCACCGGGAGCTGTCAACACATCATCGACCATGTGGCACGCGCGGCAATTCATGGACAGTCCCCTGAATGGCCCCGGGTCGATCGGCGCTCCCACGGTTTCCACCGTATCGACTACGGCATCGCCGGCGTTCGGATCGTTGATGCTCCCGCCATTGTCCACAAACACTTTGTAGGCTTGCGCGAATCGGGTTTCGAGGAAGAGGCGTTCACCGACAGCCTGTTCGGCGCCTGCGGTGCCGGCATTTGCGACCGGGGCCGGTCCTCCGGACCCGGAGTCGCCCTTTCCCGCCGAGCATCCAGCGGCCAGTCCGGTCAGCAGCATGAGAAAGAGCAGAGCGGCAGATGTGCGATGGAGTGAGAAGTGGTGTGTCATGGTACATCCTCGTCATGGTGTTCCGGTGAATCAAGCGATTGTCGGGTCCTGCCAGATGGCCGGTCCGGCGTTGCAGATACGCTCAGACAGTGAACCAGGACCTGAACGATGTCGGGATCGAATTGGGTCCCCGAGGCGACCCGGATGATTCGCCAGGCGATGTGGGCGCGAAGATCCGGGCACACGCCAGCGGGGATGGTAATGGCGTCGAAGGCATCCGCAACGGAAAGAATTCTCGCGCCCAAAGGGATGTAGGTTCCTCTGATACCGTAGGGGTAGCCTGATCCATCCCATCGCTCGTGATGGTGGGCAATGAGAATCGACGCGTCCTGCAGGAACTTGAAGGGTTCGAGTAAATTGCCTCCGAGCCGAGCATGGTGTTGGATCGCAACATAGGATTCCGGTTCAAGGGCGCCGCTGTCTTCGGTAAGTTCTGGGGGGAGCATCAAGAGTCCGATGTCATGCAGCAAGGCCGCGAGCTTGAGATGATGCAAGGCCTCGACATCGAGGGCCATGGCCTGACCGATCATGAGGGCAATATCGGCGGTCTTTCGTCCATGGCCGGCCTGTGAGGGTAACGCCCGGTCGACCTCGCTGGTGACCTGACGAACGAGAATGGACTCGACATCGCGGCGGGAACGTGAAGGCAACCGGAGACCGTCGATCTTCTTCAGCATTGAGATGATCCGGGGCAGCGCTGTTGTGACGCTCGTTTCAGCTTCAACGGTCATGCAGAACCTCCATGAGCCGGGCCGGGCCTCACCCCTGAGATCCCGGCCCGGCTTCATCAGAAATACGTGGCAGCAGAGATGACCAGCGCACTGTCGTGGATGCGTTGGCCGCTATTCGGATTGAATGCCTTGGGCATGTACTGGTAACTGACCTTGAAGACCGCATCTTCAACCGGCCGATAGTTCAAGCCGAAGGAAATCTGTTCAAGTTGACCTTGGTTCTCACCGCGGTTGTCCCGATTCAAGTTCACCTGGTCATAACGAATCACGGCCGTGAAGGTGGAGCCCTCACCGAATCTCTTGGGCGAGAGGGCCGTCAAGAAGGAGGGCATGAAGTGATAGTTGCCCTGGATGTAGAACCCTTGCATCCGTTGTGGTGGCCCTGCCAGAGGGTTAAATGTACCGATTCCCGTCAGTGTTGTCCCTGGAGCAAAACCAATGGTGTTGCCTGGAATAGCACGAGAGTTTCCTCTCGCATAAGCCCAGGCCGCTTCACCGATGATCTCAAAGGGTCCCTTTTGGAGTGTCCAATCAACTGCCGTAATGCTCAGGGGGTTGTAGCTACTCGGGGAGGAGTTGCCGAAATAACCGGATCCGGCGACCTCTACGCCGAGGATCGGGCTAAAGGCCACACGGCCAGAGACCGCTTTACCATTATTGATGTCCAGCCCGTCAGCGGTGCTTTCGCATTTTCGCTGGCGAGAGTTTTTGGTGCCGGTTTCCTCGTTGATGCGTGGAGTGCCGTCAGGATCATTCCCGCAAGGGCCGGTTGTCAGATAGAGCTCGTAGTCTAACTTGCTGGTTGGCCCAGGGTAGAACGTGCCGTAGATGCCCGCGCCGGTCTCGGACATCGTCGAGGGAATGATGAATTGGCTGACAAGAGGGCGGTCCGTTAAGTCGTTCAACGGAGAGTCGTGGAGTAAGTTAAACTTGCCGATCGGGACCAACAGAATACCCGCACGAATATTGAACGGTTCGCTGACGAGGTAGTCTAAATGAGCAAACTCCAAGCTGATTTCTGTTTCTCCGGCCCCTCTAATCCCGTGTTCGATCTCAAGTTCAGAGGCAAACTTCACATGCTCGGTAATGTCCGCATAAATGAACGGAACGAAACGCTGCTGATCGAACCCGTTCGTAGTTCCCTGGTTGTTTCGGATGGCGTTATAGTCCCCCGTTTCCATGACGCCGTTTCGATGGCTCCGGTGCTGAATATCCATGTAGCCTCCCACGATGGCCTTCGGGGCTGCCACAAACGGCTTTGCGTAGACCAAGCGCCCTGATCCACTCGATCCGAATGACAGGGGCGCCTGTGTCTGCGTGCGAAGGTCTTTGCCGATCTCGGGAAGGGAGCCGATTCCTGGTTCATTCGACATGTTTGAGACCCCGTCCCGCCGCTCAGAGGCTCCTTCGCGACGTTCATGCTCCTGATATTGTTTAATGGTGGCGCGATGTTGGCGCAATTCCTCTTCCACCTGCTTGAGTCGATTCTCAAGGGTTTTGTCTTCAGCGAAGGCGGGGAGCCCGGGCCAGAATGCGATGATAAGTACGCCAAGTCGTAATGCCGTCTTCATGACAGGCCTCCTGTACAATGCGAATGAAGTACGACTCGGGGCGCTGAGGCCTCTGGCCTAGTAGATGACGATTGCTGCTGTCTTCCCCCTCACGAGATGTGCGACGTGAAACAAAAAGCCCAAGACCACTTGCGTGATCTTGGGCTCTGGGTGAAAAACCTCTGGCCGTTTTAGATTGTCGGGACCGCGCCGGTTGTCGCTAGGTCTCCTCGGGGCGTTTCCCGCCCATGAGCGGTTGTTTCAAGATCCACATTTCGTGGAGCGGGATCCACATCATCACGAGAAATGTGACCATCATCAGGGTATCGCCGGTCAGCATGGTGAGGACAAACACCGGAGACACATAGCTGATCAACCAGGGCGATACCAGATCCAACCCGACCCCGGCGAACGAGAGCCATGTCATCCAGACCTTCATGGCCTGGCTGGCACTGGTTAAAAACAACACGTGCACCAGAATCATGAAGACGACCGGCATGGTGAACAAGTGGAAATGCGTAACCTCCGCCAGCTCACGGAACGACATCGGCTCGCCGAAGGTCGCATCGGATCCGCGGTAATGTTCGGCAATCCCTTGTGGCGACAGGCTGGTCATACTGTGAGCCCAAAAGAACGAAAACAGGAATCCGATCAGCATCAAGAACAAAAACTGGGTATAGAGCAGTCTGATATGGCGATCGGAGTCCCGGAGTTTGAATCGTTGATTAAAGTTTTTCATAGGGGGACGCTCGGTCCGCTTCTTTTAGTTGCCGAAAATTGAGGTAAAAATGCCTTTGTCTGATTTGCGGGAGGCGACCGTGTCGCTTCCCAGCCCGGCCGGCTTCAAATAAAACTCGTCGACGAGTACGAGGACCCGTTTGACGCCGGCACTCATCGAGCGGACGGACATCGTGGCGCCGCTGATGTTGATAATATCCTTGTTGATGCGAATGGGGTCAGACACTGTCTTCCCGTCGTATTGCGCGTTGAACCGCTTTTTCCCGACCTCGCTGCCTTTGGCGTCGCGAAAGACCAGGAGTTCCACGTCGGTACAGGTACCTTTCGGATCGACCCCGACCATGTAGGTCATGTGCTTATATTTGCCGATGGTATTGTGGATCATCGCATAGCCGTCGATCTTGTCTCCGGTTTCGCCGATATAGAGGTCGAACGATTCTTCCGGGAACTTCCACCCGATTCGCTCTTCAATAAGCGCCTTCTTCTCCGGCGTGAGGCGGATCAATTCCTTGTGCACACGTTGTGATTTTGGAAGGATCGTCTTCACGGCTTCTTCTTCCGACATGAATTCTTCATACTTGAAGTCGTCGTCCTTCAGATACCGGCGAAGTTCGGCATCCCAGACTTTTTCGCTGGCCAGAACGGGGAGTGCCGAGGCCATGAGTAATACGGTGACGGTGACGGTGCGGAACGCACTCAGTTGAGAGAACATCCGTGCTCCTTTAGTTTTGTGTCGAGGCGGTGTTGCACATCGTTCATAACCTCTGCTGACGGATCGGTGGAAGCCCAGCCGAAGAGGCGGGAGCCGCCGCGGAACGCCCATCGCTGCCGCTCTTCGGCAAAGCTGACCTTGATGACATCGTCAAGCCGCTTGACGGTGAGGGTAATACGGGACCGATCTCTGCTATCCCCCAAGTCTCGTTGGAGGGCACCAAAGGTCCGTCCCGGCATGGGAATTTCGAGCCAGTTCGTGACGATTAAGCCGGCATCCTTATCCTGCGTGACGATCGCGCGGTCCTTGACGGCGTCGAGGGCCGCCTCCCAGGCATGGTCATAATTGCATACGGCAAACCGTTGCTGCATGCCGCTCATGGAGGCGCAAGCCGTCAAAAGTGCGGGCGCCAGGAGCAGTGTGAAAAGTCGTCGCATCATCATATGTAGTTTCATTTCATACTGAGGAGCCGCCCCTTGCCGGGGCGACCCCTCGAGATCCTTTTAGAAGTATGTGGCTGCCTGGATCAGGAAGCCGTTGCCATTCATCGGGCTGCCCGATGCGCCTAGGTCGCCTGCGGGGACCAGGCCCTTCGCATCTTTCTGAGTGTTGAACTGCCAATCGAACTTGATGACGGTATCTTCGATCGGCCTGAAGTTGAGGCCGAGCGTTAAGCGCTCAAGCTCCCGCTGGCCTCCCAACGCATTCTGCTTGGTGCGGCCATCCGTGTCGGTATTGACATGTTCCCACCGGACGACGGCGGTAAATGTCGACGCATCCGTGAAGTGGCTGGGTGCCCAGGTCTTCAGGAAGTCCGGCATGAAATGGTAGTTGCCCTGAATATAATAGCCCTGCATGCCGGCCGGTCCGATGCCTCTGCTGGCTACCCCGGTCGCATTATTGTTGCTGATCCTCGTCCAGGCCGATTCCCCGATGATTTCGAACGGGCCTCGCTGGAGCGTCCAGTCCAAGGCGACAATGTCAATTGTGCCTGCATCGACGATTCCGGCTGACGGCTTATAGGCGCCATGGTAGCCGGATCCGGCCACTTCGATGCCGAGCATCGGGCTGAAAGCCACACGTCCGACAATGGCCTTGTTGTCGTCACGGTCCCGAGAGACGCTACCTCGGGCGCTTCGCACTCCGAGGTCGGTAATGCCGCCGGCGGTTTGGCTCATGCCGTTAACCGCGTAGAGTTCGTAGTCGATTTTTGACAGTGAGGAGGGGTAAAGAGTCCCGTAAATACCGGCGCCTGCTTCGAACCAGGTGCTGGGAATGATAATTCTCGAGACCATCGGCCGATCGACGAGATCGTTCAAGGGCGAGTCGTGCAGTAAGTTGAACTTGCCGACCGGCATGAGGAGAATACCTGCACGCAGATTGATGGCCTCATGGATTAAGTAGTCCAATTGAGCAAACTCAATCTGCATAGATCCGTCGGAGTTGGTTGTGGTGCTTTGTCCGATCGGCGCATTGGGTCCGCCCCGCTCGATCTCGATTTCTGTGGCGAACTTGATATGGTCGGTGATGTCCGCATAGATGAACGGCACCATCCGCTGCTGGCCGAAACTGTTGCGGCTGGGATTATCCAGGTTCTGCCGCGACAGGTTGTTGTACATCACATCGACATAGCCACCGACGGTCGCCTTGGGCGCGCTCAAGAACGGCTTGGCATAGATCAGTTTTCCTGACCCGGTTGAGCCGAATCCCAAGGGAACAGTCTCTTCGCCCTTGCGTCCGACTCGAATGTCGGTCATTGGGCCAGTTGCAACAGGGTATTGGACTGTGCCTGGCTGGCCTTCCTTCTTCTCCATGCCCCGTTCGGCCGAACTTTCGTGCCGTTCGTGCTCCTGCATCCGCTTGTTGACGGCGTCATCGACCATTCGCTTGATGTCCTCCGGGGTCATATCGACTGCCAAGGCCGGCATGGCCGACAAGCTGGCGATAACAAGAGCCCCGAGGATTGACCGCATCTTCATCGGTATCCTCCACGGTGAGTTGGGTTGTGGTCTGACTCGGGACTCGGTGGTCTCTGGTCTGGTGGTTGCGAACAGGATCGTACCTCGAATGAATACTGCTCTAGTCTGAGGAAGACCTCCTTTCGTGAATCGACTCATGATGCGACGGTGCTCCATCCTTCGATGGACGAAAACGGAATGACGACGATGCGCTTGCAGCGCTTGCACTTCAGTTCGATGCCGCGTCCGCGCACCTTGGCAATCAACTGGCCGCATTCACAGCGCGTTTCATCGCTGTGGCAGGCCCTCGTATCCGGAGCTTTTGTGGTGACCATGGTGATCGGCGATCCTTGTAAATGAAATTGAGAACGATTATTAATATCTCGACTGAGGTTCCATTGTCAAGTGGGGCTTCTGTGTCGCATAGTGGCGCAGTGCGGATGATGTGTTCGCATGTATCCGGGGCAGGATCTGAAAGGGTAGGGGTCTGATGCGAGCATGGTTTTGGGGAGTGTTTGGAGTGCTGGTGGTCAGCCTGCTTGCTGGGTGCGGTTCGATTCGCGCCAATGAACTGCCTGTCGTGGTCAAGCGAACTCAGATGCATATGGGGACGCTGGGTTCGATCACGGCGGTCGCGCCGAGTCGGGAGATAGCTCAAACTGCAATTGAGGCTGGATTTCATGAGATCAAGCGGCTGGAACAGGTGCTGAGTACATGGATTGCGACAAGTGAATTGTCCCAGGTGAATGCGGCCGCGGGACAACAGCCTGTGGTGGTCGGTCCGGAAACGCTGGGATTGGTTGTACGCTCGCTTGAAATGGCTGCTCTCACGGAAGGTGGATTCAATATTGCGATTGGACCGGCAGTGGAGGCTTGGAGTGTCACGGAACGCCAGCACATTCCAAGCCAGGGCGAGTTGCAAGCGCTTAAGCCGCTCGTTGATTGGACTACGATCCAAATTGATCGCCAGGCCCGCACCATCTTTCTGCCGAAACGAGGGATGCGGATTGATGTCGGGGGAATCGGGAAGGGCTATGCGGCCGATCGAGCCGTTGACGTCATGAAGAAGGCGGGAGCGCAGGGCGGTGTGGTGGCACTGTCGGGCGATATCAAGACCTTTGGCGATCTGCCCGGTATGAAGGGATTCCCGGTAGGGATTCGCCATCCGCGTCAGGAAGGGGCGCTCATCGCCACAATCGATCTCAAAAATGAGGCGATTTCCACGGCCGGCGATTACGAGCGGTATTTTGAGCGGGATGGCATCCGCTACCACCACATCCTCGATCCGATATCGCTTGAGCCAGCGCGGAAATGTCAGAGCGTGACCGTGATTGCGATCGAAGGAACGGTGGCGGATGGGCTTGATACAGGAATTTTCGTCCTTGGCCCAGAGCGCGGAATGGCGTTAGTCGAGCGCTTGCCGGATGTGGAAGCCATCATCATCGATGATCAAGGAAGAATGACGGTATCCTCGGGACTTCGATCCCGGCTAGGGTACCCATAAGAGGGTTTCTTTCGAGAGGGGGGTACGATGGCTCAAAGATGGGTGTATGTGGTTATGCGATGGACTCGGTTCGGTCTGCTTCTGGGGCTCGTCTTCTGCGGCGCCTGCGGTGAGTTTGAAACGGGCTATTTTCAGAGCAAGGTGGGTCAGGTCACGCAGGAGGAGGTGGCGAAGCGCTACGGAACTCCCCATACGCAGGAGCGGCAACCTGACGGACATTCGCTCTGGACCTATTATGTGCGGGGAAGCGGGACCAGCGGGTATAGCGGGTATGCCAGAGCGGAGTATTGTCGGGCCTATTTGCTCACCTTTGATCAGCAGGGAATGTTGCGCGACTGGCATGACCAGGACTGTGCGACGAAGCCGGCGAAAATCACCGAGCCGTTTTCAGATCGTAACTAATCGAAAACTTGATGGGGCGTTGCAGGCGTCCGAGCGGGCGTGAAAGCTTGATCGGGGGGCCTTGCTCCACATCAGCAATGGCGGCTTGATCGAGCAGGGCATTTCCAGAGCTTTTTGCGATTCTTACATCGCTCAGGGTCCCGTTCTCATGCAGCATCGCCACAAGCACCACTTTCCCCTGCACGCCTTCCAGGCGCAAGGTCGCAGGGTAGTGCTTTTCCAGATCGGCAATCCATTTTCCCATCAGCGTTGAGAGCCAGCCGTCATCCGGTTGTGCTGTACTGGGCTGTCTTGGCGGAGCAAGCGCGGCTACTTCCGTAGCGGCTGTCGGCGCAGGTTGACTGGTTGCAGCGGCCGCGTCTGCGGTTTTGCTGGGCGCAGGCATCGGTTGTGGTGGGGCGGCCACCGGTGTGCGAAGAGGCTCAGGCGGGATGGGCGCCGGTTCTGGAGCGCTGGTCGTTGTGCTGGATGGCGCGGGCGTTGGTGTCTCGGCCGGAGCGGTTGTGGGTGCGACTGCATGTGATTGCGCGGCAGCGGGCGACTGAGGGCGTGGTTCTTCGTGGACCGGCTTCCGCGTGGGTTCAGGTTTCGGGGAGACTGCGGTTTGTATCGGGGGAGGCGGAGCTGGCTCAGCACGAGGCGGCGTGATTGGGGATTGAATCGGAGGGACGGAGGCCGGGACGACGGGAGACGGCAAGGGCTGAGCAGGGACAACGGTCGGAGGTCTTTGAGCGGGAATGGGTGGATGTGCCGGGCGCGGGGGGCTCGGCGGGGACTCATTCGCGGCAGCCTGCGGCGTAGGGGAGTCCACTGGCGTCACCATGGCGACATTCCATTCGAATGGTTTCTCCAGCAGCGCGAGTTGCATTTGTTGAAGCAAGACCAGCGCTCCGAGCATAAGGCTCCCGTGGAGACCAAGCGAAACCAGCCATCCGGCCTTGTGCGCCCCGCCTGCGCTCAGTCGATCATGATTCCGGGCTTGTGTCACAACCGGATGACCTCAAGGCTGACCTGTTGAAATCCCAATCCTCTGACTTCGTCGACGAGGGCGACGAAACGTTCGAGCACGGTCACCTTATCCGCCCGAACGACGACCGCAGAGTCCCGTGATTCACTCGTGAGCGCAGCCGACAGGCCGCCGTCCGGCACGGACTTGTCGTTCAAGAATACGTGGCCTTCAGATGTGAGCGTGATGACGAGGGGGACATCCTTGCGGTCGCTGACCGACTTGGCTTTGGCGAGATTGACGGGGATTTGGCCGGTGCTGATAAACGTGGCGGTGGTGAGGACGATCACCAGCAGCACGAGCATGACATCCACCAGCGGGATGACATTGATTTGATCAACTTGCTGACGATCCATGGTCCACCTTGTACTGGGTCAGCAGTTCGGCGACCCGGCGTCGGAGAATGTTATTCATGACCACACAGGGGATGGCAACGAGCAGTCCCACGGCGGTGGCTTTCAACGCGAGGCTCAATCCGATCATGATCGTGTTCACGGCCATCGTTCCGGACGTCCCCATCGTGTGAAATGTCAGCATGATTCCGAGGACCGTGCCCAACAGCCCGATGTAGGGCGCGTTGGCGGCGACGGTGCCGATGATCACCAATCGTTTCGTCAGGGCGATTTCAAAGACCTGGGCATTGGGGTAGTCAGCGGCGTTAATGTTGCGGTAGAAGAGCCAGCGCTCCACGGCCACGGCCACCGACCACAAGCTCAGGCCGAGCAATAGCCCGATGATGCCATAGTCCACCACATGTTTCAGTGAGTCCATCTCTGCACTCCTTCGATCTCGCTGGCTCTGAGTCGGAACTCTTCAGAACAGCGGCTGAATTGTCTGCCATCAATGCCAAATGCAAAAAGGCCCGTCAACCGGGCCACCGTCAGTGCTTAGGTTGTCGAGGAGGGGGCGGGAAATACGACCGTGTGGGTCGCCATGACCTGGAGTTCAACGGCGGTCCCTTCTTGATACACACTGGTTGAGCCTTCGCTGCTATGGACGATCTGTCCCGAAGGCAGGCTGACGGTATACAGGTTTTCAGACCCCCGGAACTGCCGGGCTTGAATGCGGGCACCGGCTCCCTTGGCTGGGGCCAGGTGGATGTCATCAGGCCGGATCATGACGACCACAGCGGTCCCTTCCGCGCCGGGAAGCGTATTGGGAAATTCTCCCAGCTCGGTGTGGATCATTCCGTCCCGGATCTCGCCCTGGATGAAGTCAGCTTGTCCCACAAAGTCTGCGACGAACGGGCTCGCCGGCATGTGGTAGATCAATTCGGGAGTATCCATTTGCTCCAGTACGCCTTGGTTGAGCACGGCGATTCGGTCGGCCATCGCAAAGGCTTCTTCGTGATCGTGCGTGACGAGAATGGTCGTGGTCTTCGTGCGTCGCAGCAACGCATGCAGGTCCTGCCGCATCCGGCCGGCCATGTCGGGATCCAGATTGCTGAACGGCTCATCGAGCAACAGCACCACAGGATTTTGGACCAACGCCCGCGCCAGCGCGACGCGCTGTTGTTGCCCGCCGGAGAGTTCGTGCGGATAGCGGCGCTCAAATCCTTCAAGCCCTGTCAGCTTGAGCATCTCCTGAACCTGACACTTCCGGTCTCCCCGCGACAGGTGTTGGAGTCCGAACGAAATATTGTCCGCTACGCGCAGATGGGGAAACAAGGCATATTCCTGAAACACCATTCCAACGCGCCGTTCTTCAGTTGGAACTTGGAGGTTCGCATTCGAGACCAGGCGGCCCGAAAGAAACAGCTCGCCGGACCGGACCGGTTCGAAGCCGGCGATGGCCCTGAGAATCGTGGTCTTTCCGCATCCTGAAGGACCCAGCAGGCAGAGAATTTCTCCTTCGCGCGCCGCAAACGAAATATTGCGGACCGCCGGGCGGCCGGTTTCATAGGCGCATGAGACCGCGCGCAGCTCCAGCACATTGGAGGCCGGTTGGTAGAGGTCCGGCTGGTTCAGGACGTGATCTGTTTCAGTGTGCATGTGATTGTGCCGCAGATGGTGAGGTGCTCCCTCTTATGCGGCCCTCCAGTCTTTTGAAACCAGCAGGAATAAGGCCGGCAGGCTCAAGAGTACGATCAGCAGCGCTGCAGGCGCCGCCAATTGAAAATACTCCTCGCTCGCCTCCAGCCAGACACGAATAGCGAGGGTGTCGAATCCGACCGGGCGCAAGAGCAAGGTCGCCGGCAATTCCTTCATGGTTTGGAGAAACATGAGCACCCAGGCGACGACAAACCCGTTACGCACCAACGGCAGGGTCACGCGGCGCCAGGTTTCGCGCACGCCCAGGCCTAGTGTCCTGGCCACTTCTTCAAGATTCGGCGTGATCTGTTGCAGCGCCGGCTCCAGTGATTGGAGTCCCGCCGGAAGAAAATGAATGACGTAGGCAATGACGAGCAGTAGGACGGTCCCATACATGACAGGGGCAATCTTCAGGCAGAGCACGAGCACGGCTAAGGCTGCGACCGGGCCAGGCAGCACATAGCCGGCATAGGCAGCCTGAAGGCACCCGATATTCAGGGCCGTGGGGCGGCGGCTTGCCAGATAGGCCAGAGGCAGGCCGATGATCACGCCGACCGTCGCGGCAGCAGCTGCCAGTAATGCGCTGTTCCAGATAAAGCCAAAGAATCGGCTATCAATGACCGCTTGCGCTTCCGGCGAGAGACTCCATGTGATCAGCAAGTAAGCCGGAATGCCGAACGACATGGCGACGATCAGGCCCATCAGGGCGGTGATCGAGGCCGTGCCGACCCAGGTGCAGCGCACGCGCTGCGGTGGCCGGTAGCGGCCGGAGGTTTGGTAAAAGCGACTGCGTTGGCGAAACCAACGTTCGGTGACGAGAAAGAGCAGAGCCAGTACGACGAGCAAGACACTCAGAATGCTGGCGGCCGTGTTGTCGGACCGTCCGGTCATCTGTTGGAACACGGCATAGGTGAGGGTTTGGTAGCGCAGTAGGGATACCGCGCCGAAATCCGAGACCACGTAAAGAATCACCAACGCGACTCCCGCGGCGATCGAGGGACGCATCAGCGGTAACGTCACGCGCCAGAGCGTCATCAGGCGGGAGACCCCGCAGACTCGCGATACTTCCTCAAACGAAACATTCAGGCTTAAGAGTGCGCTGCGAGTGAGCAGATACACGAAGGGAAAGGTATCCAGGGCCATGACGAGGGTCGTGCCCCAAAAGCTTTGCGGGGAGACGATACGGGCTTGCGGCCCGGCCCACAGTTGCCACAAGTGCTCCACTGGTCCGCCGAATCCCAGCAGATAGGTGTAGACGTACGCCAGTACATAGGTCGGCATGGCCAGCGGGAGAATCAATGCGGCTTCCCAGAGCCGGCGTCCCGGAAAGTCGAATCGGACCACCAGCCAGGCGGTAGAAACGCCGAGGATCAGCGTGAGCACTGCGACTGCTCCGGCCAGCGTAATGGTATTGAACAGCAGTTCGGGAATTCTGGTGGCCCAGAGGCGAGACCAGACGGCCGGGTCGGCCGACAGCGCCAGGATGGTGACATAGCCGAGCGGAAGCAGAATCAGCCCGGCCGTGGCGATGGCGGCAAGTTGCAGTGGCGAAGCGAGCTGCTGGCGAAGCGTGGTCACAACGGGCCTCGTGGATTAGCGGAGGCCCACTTGCTCGATGAGCGTGAGGGTCGGTTCACGGAGCTCAGCGAGCCTGGTCAACGGCACCAGCGCGGCGCGGAAACTCCTCCGATCGACCAGGGCCGGGTCCGCTTTTACTTCTGGGTGGAGCGGATATTCTTTGTCCAGATCGGCGAACATTTTTTGTCCGGCTTGTGCGACGAGGAATTCGATCAGCAGCTTGGCGTTCTCGACATGAGTGCTCGATTTGGTAAGGCCAATGCCCGTGACATTCATGATCGCGCCCATCGCGCCTTCTTTCTGGTCCGGCATGACAACGGCCAGGGGGGCGGTGGGTTGTGTGGCAAGGTGCCGATAGACGTAGTAATGGTTCACGATGCCCAGCGCGACTTGTCCCTTGGCAACGGCGTCCACGATTTGGGAGCTTTTCTGGTACACCTGAGCGCCGGCGTTATCGCGAAGGCCTTCCAGGAATTTCTTGGTGCGGTCGTCGCCGTGAACGGAACGGATCACCGATACTCCCGCCTGAAGATATTCACTGCCGGAGTTGGGGATGGCGATCTTGTCTTTCCATTGCGGATTGGCCAGATCCAGGAGGGAGTTGACTTGATCGGGTTTTACCATCGTGGTGTTGTAGACAATGATCCAGAAGCGTCCGGAGAGGCCCACCCAGCTATTGTCCGCCGCCCGGAATTGCGGGGGAATGGCTCGTTCGACCTCGCGCATATTGAGCGGCCGCAAGAGACCGGCCCCGCGCGCGAGCTCAAGGCTCCCGGCATCATTGGTCAAGAGCAGGTCGGCGGGAGTGCGATCGCCTTCGGCCTTCAAGCGATTCACCAGTTCAGTCGTTCCAGAGGACAGCAGATCCACCTGAATGCCGGTCTTGGCGGTAAAGGCGTCAAATACCGGTTTGATGAGTCGTTCGGCCCGGCCTGAATAGACCACCAGCTTATCAGCGGCCAACACATCAGCTGCGGGCATGAGCAGGGAAACACCTGCGAACAGGATCATGAATAGGGCCGGCATGAGCGGACGGTGGTTGTGCGTGGAGAGAGGTCGAAGCTGTTCCAGATACGTCTTCATAGGGGTCGATCGCCTCGTAATTGAAATTGATAAATCGTCTCAAGAAGATAGCAAAAAAAACGGCAGGGGTCAATGACGGCAGCGTCCGCAGAGGCCGTAGAGTTCAAGGCGGTGAGTGGAAATCGTAAAGCCGTTCCGGTTGGCGACTTCCTCTTGGAGCTTTTCAATCTCGCAGTTCTCAAACTCCACGATCTTGCCGCAATCGGTGCAAATCAGGTGGTCGTGATGGCCCTTATGGGCAATGTTGTCGTATTGCGTTTGCGTGCCGAAATGCCGGGCCTGTGCCAGGCCGGCTTCGCAAAAGAGGTTGAGCGTGCGGTAGATCGTTGCAAGCCCCAGGTGCGGATCTTTTTTTGCCAACTGGTGGTACATCTCCTCGGCGGTGATGTGTTCCTGCTGGAGGAAGGCGTCGAGAATGAGTTCACGCTGGCGCGTGTACTTCAGCTGGTGTTTGCCGAGGTGCGCTTTCAGCGCGTCCATCTCTTTGGCATGTTTAGGCATAGAGTCCGGCCGACCCTCCTGTAAGAGCGCCATTAAAGACCAAACCCGGCAGGGGGTCAAGTGGGCAAATGGCTGGCGGATGGGTTTGACGCTGCGCCGGTCGGCTGTCTATAGTTCGACCGTTCTCGAACTTTTGGAGACACAGATGAGAAAGCCAAATCAAATCACAGTGGATCGTGCGCTCCTGCTCTACGTGCTGTATCTCGCGGAGCCGCACGGGTTGTTGAGTGACGTGAAGTTGCAGCAGCTGGGATTTCTGTGCGAGCTGCAGACGTTTGGCAAAGGCTTCAAGGGATTTCACTTCGAGTTTTTCCGGTTTGCGTACGGCGCCTTCAGTAAGGATCTCGATAACGATCTGATGTCGTTGCGCCGGAAAGAGCGGATCGAAAATTTCACGCTCTCCGATCAAGCGAAAGAAGAGGTTATTCCCCTTGTGCTGAAGGGGGTCGAAGGGGTGGAGCCCAATGAAAAAGTGAAGGAGATCATCGACGCCGTCATGACCACTTACGGTCCGCAAGACAGCGGGGCGATCACGAATTCAGTTGAGGCCGTCGAGCTGAGTACGCCTCAAGATCCCGAGTTCAAAATTCCCATACGCGACATTGTCTTCCACACCACGCTGCTGGTTCCGCACCGCATCGAGGTGCAGGCGGAATTCACGCTCTCGCCCGTCATCCTTTCGAAGTTGAACACCGCGATGGGGTATTAGCCGATTGACGGCGGGTGCTGCGTCGGATGTAAGGCCGGTTTGCGGCAGAAACGATCGGGTGGGATCGGGGTTGTCAGCGTGTGTGAGCGGCCGGTATCGCGGGAGATTCGCCGTTCAACGCGCGTGTGGCGGTATCCGCTAGCTCGACCAATGAGTCGGAGGTGATGGGAACGAGCCAGGCATGAAGGGCGCGAGCGGCGGCTCCGCCGAAGGCCAGCCCGGCACTCTGGCCTTCACGCGTGACGGCGATGAAGGGCGTGTTGGGATGCAAATTGCGAAAAAGAACCAGACGGGAAAGTCCGTCATGATCTCCAGCGAGTACTTCTGCCACGATCAAGTCATATCCTGAAACCTGCCGCGCCCCGGGTTGGCTCAATATCTCTCTCGTATTCGGCACAGCCAGCACGGTTGTTCCCTGCTGCCCAATGGATTGGCGAAGCGAGTTGCGGAATGTGGCGTCGTCGCTAATAAGAAGAATGGTGGGCATGCGTGGGCTCCTCTTGACTCAATGCGCGGGTTCGGGTGGTGCCCCAGATCTGTTCAGCCGCGATGGAGGTGTCGTGAGATGGCAGTTGCCTGACGGAATGACTGATGAACCAAGCCGCCACTTGAGCGCGTCGCGACATCTGGAGTCGATCGAAGAGGTCGGCGAGGTAGTTTTTGACCGTCTTCTCGCTCAGATTGAGCGTGAAGCTGATTTCTTTGTTGGTCAGCCCTTCGCTAAGAAGCGGGAGAATTTGCTGGTGTCTGGGAGAAAGACGGGGAAGCGGGATCTCGTTCGAATGTTCCTGTTCACGCATCCACTTCAGGGTCTGGCTCATGAGTGTCGGATCGAAGACCGACTGTCCTGCCAGCAGCTGACGGATGCCGGTGAGTAATTCAGTCTGTGAGGCGGCTTTGAGAAGAAAGCCTGCTGCCCCAGCGTCAACGGCCCGCATGATTAGCTGAGGTGTGGCCTCACTGGCAAAAAAGAGCACTCGGAGCGTGGGATGCTGAGAGAGCAACCTGCGGCACGCATCAATCCCATCCCCATCGCTGTCAGGAAACTGGACGTCCATGACGATGAGGGCCGTCCGGTGCTTGCTCGCCATCGTCGTCAGTTCTGAAACGGTCGCGGCGGGGGGAGGCATGAAAAGACCCGCTTCATTGGCGAGGATCGTGAGAAGGCCGATTCGGATGGGAAGCTCACGGCTGGCAATGAGGACGGTATGGCGCTGCTTTGCAGAGTTTGACTGTTTCATGCCACCAGAGAGAAGAATCGCATGTTCGTGAGAATAGGTTTCTTTTCAATGGCGCGCAATCAGTTGTATTCCGAATGTACGGTAGGACAAAGCCTGACAGCCTCGATGCCATGAGCCGAGCGGGCGCGTTAATCGATCAGGTGTTGATCGACCGCGAACCGGATCAGTTCAGCGGTTGTTCGAAGCCGCAGTTTCTCGAGGAGGCGAGCCCGGTAGGTGCTGATCGTTTTGATACTCAGGTGCAGGTGTTCCGCCACTTCAGTCGGGGTGTGGCCTTGGCCAATCAGGCGGAGCACTTCAAGCTCTCGATCTGAGAGGATGGCATGTGGCGCTTGATGCTCGCCAGCGGCCGCTCCGAGATCGGCGGCGAGTTGTTCAGCTAGGGAGGCGCTGACATAGTGTCCCCCTTGCAGCACTCGACGCACGGCATTTGTTATTTCTTCGGGGGCAGTGTCTTTCGTCAGATAGCCGGAGGCGCCGGCCTTGAGCGCCCGCCGGGCGTATTGGGCTTCAGGATAGAGGCTCAACATCAAAACGGGCAAAGTCGGATAGGCCCGTTTGATGTCTTTCAAAACCTCCAGCCCGCTTTTGTCCGGCAGATGGACGTCGAGGATCACGAGATCCCACCGCGAGGCTTGAACCGCCTGCATGGCGTCCTGGGCCGTGCCCGCTTCAGCAATGTCCAAATCGGCAATGTCCTCGCGCAACACATGGGCGACGCCGCGGCGTACGAGGGCATGATCATCGACTAAGAGAATCTTCATGGTCCTCTGGATCCGGTTGTGAGAGCGGGGGTGAAGGGTGTGCTGGCGACAGGATCACCAGCGGGACGCGGAGCATGGCGATCGTGCCTTCATTCGTATGGGGGCCGATCGTGAAGATGCCGCCGAGCAGGGCGGCGCGTTCACTGATGCCTCTCAGTCCGAATGAGTCTTGACGGGCTTCTTCATGGGGGATGATGCCGGTCCCGTTGTCCTGCACCGTGACCTTTAGCATCTCGCCGTCTTCGGCGCAGGTAATGGTCACGGCCATGGCGTGGGCGTGCTTTAAGATATTCGTCAGGAGCTCTTGAACAATCCGAAAGACTGAGGACGAGGTGGCGTCATCGAAGGTGCGTTCGGCCAGAGGCGGCTCGATCACGACGTCACAGGCGATGCCGGTGCGAACTTCAAATTGCTGCGCATGGGCCTGCATGGCTGGAATGAGGCCAAGCTCATCCAGCATGGCCGGACGGAGCGAGGCGCTTACGTGGCGCACTTGGCTGAGCATGGTGTTGCTCAACTCCAGCAGATCGTTGAGGCACGCCATGCGATGGGTCGTGTCTGGCAAGGAGGTCTTCGAGGCGAGATCTTTCTTCAGCGTGGTGAGTTGAAAACGCATGGCGGTCACGAGCTGGCCCAATTCGTCGTGGATCTCTCGGGCGATCCGCCGCCGTTCATGTTCCTCCGCCTTCGCGGCATGGCGGGTGAGGTCTTGCAGGCATACATACGCGCTGCGAAGCTGCGCTTCCGTCTGCATCCGATCCGTGACGTCTTCCACTGTGCCGGCTATACGGAGCAGGGCGCCGGTTCCATCCCGACGTACCTCTCCGCGGCAGCGGATATGGCGGAGCTCTCCTGATGGGCGGATGATCCGGCAGACCACGTCGTAGGGGGTGTTGCGAGCCAGCGTATCATGCAGGGCGTCGATGACCCGTCCGCGGTCGTCCGGATGCAAGGATTCGAGAACCAGATCATAGGATGGAATGACGCTCTGGGGGATGTAGCCGAAGATGCGGTAGCTCTCATCCGACCAGGTGACGACGGAATCGCTTGTCGCCTCCCAACTCCCGAGTTCCGCAATGCGCTGGGCCTCCTTCAATTGCATTTCGCTCCGACGGAGAGCCTCCTCTGCGAGCTTTTGATCGGTGATGTCCTGGCAGGATCCGGCCATACGTTGCGGATCACCGTGACGGTCTCTAATGGCCCGGCCGCGTCCCCGGATCCAGCGGAAGCTGCCCGGGTTTGTTCGAATGCGGTATTCGACATCGAACGGAGTCTGCCGTTCGAGGTGGTCCTGCAGCGCGGTAAACACCTGACCGCTGTCCTCAGGGTGTAACCGTTGAGCCCAGTGGGCGAGCGTGTGAAACGGGTCCGAATCATTCAGCGCCAGGAGGTCGCGGATCTTGGGCGACCACCAGATCGGGTTTTCCGGATCAAGCATGGAGCGCCCTGGCAGGCGGTGTCCATCCCACAACGCGTCGGTCGAACCTTCTGCGGCGAGCGCGAACCGCTCTTCGCTTTGGCGCAAGGCGGCGTGTAGATGCTTTTGGCTGGTGATGTCGAGGAGAATGCCCTGCACCGTCTTCGGGCGGCCACCCTCGCAGGTCACGGCGATGACATCGTGGACCCAGACGATTCGCCCATCTGCGGCGATCATGCGGTATTCCGCGCGATGATTGAGCCCTTGTGCCGTTGCCGCGAGGCACGCCTGCACGGTGGCGTCACGGTCCTCCGGGTGAATGTGATCAGGCCAGAAAGCCGGGTCTTCCAGCCACTGGCTTACGGGATAGCCGAGGAGCGCTTCCGCATGGGGGCTGACGAAGGTAAAGGCCAACGATCCGGCCTCGGCTTCCCAGACGACACTGTCGAGATTATTGACGAGATTGGCGAACCGTGTTTCGGACAGTCGCAACGCTTCTTCGGCGCGTGTGCGGGCGGTGATATCAATCATCGCGCCGATCATGCGGACGGCGGTGCCAGAGTCATCGCGTATGATTCGCCCCCGGTCAAGAAACGCCCCGTAGGAGCCGTCGTTCATCCGGAATCGATATTCATCCGACCAGCCGGATTGTCCCTTGTCGATCGCCGATTGGATCGACGCCTGGACGCGGGTTTGGTCCTCGGGGTGGAGCCGCGAGCGCCAGGCAATGATTGACGGTTCCCGCATAGGGTCATAGCCGAAGGTGTCGATGGCATTGTTACTCCACCAATGGGCGTTCGTCCGGAGATCCCAATCCCACAGAATGTCATTGGTCTGATGGGCCAGCAGTCGCCAGCGTTGCTCCTCGTGCAGATGGATCTGTCGGTCCCGAATGAGCCGGCGGAGCCCGAAGGCCACGGCCCAGAGGACAATGACCGCCATCGTGCGATTGAGCATCGCATAGACAACGGGAGCTCCTGGAGGAGACAAGACGAAGCCAGCCACCACGAGCGCGGTCGTCGCCCCGGCAATGCGAATCGGCAGCTGCGGCTCATAGAGAAATGAACTGAGTAATAAGGGGACGAGGTAGAGAATGACCTCGGCATAGCCGAGCGGGGTGATGATGTCCCAGACGAAGACGACCAGGATGGGCAGGAAGACGCTAACCGTCAGTCTGGTACTGGGGCGTGGGAGAACGTCCATAATGCGCGCCTTCCATCGTGCTCTCGTCCAATGCAGGTAGCACGGAAAGAAAACATGCCGGAGACTACCGACCTATCAGCCATCAAGATAGGGCCGTAAGGACAGGGCTGATCGCCGCCATTTGCGTTGGCCTAGAGACTGTAGAGCTCGCCGTATTTCTTTTCGAGATAAGTCAGAAAGGGTTCGGGGTTGATGCTTTTCCCGGTTACGCGCTGCGAGAGGTGGTCCGGGGTGAACATGCGGCCCCAGCGGTGGATCTTTTGCTCCAGCCATCGGCGCAGTACCATCAATTGTCCTGCGGCGATTTCATCGTCCAGGTGTGGGATTTCGAGCTTGGCCTGTTCGAAGAATTGCACCGAGTACAGGTTGCCCAGGGTATAGGTGGGGAAATAGCCGAAAGCGCCGAATGACCAGTGCACGTCTTGCAGCACGCCCTCGGCGTCCGTTTGGGGGGTGATGCCCAGGTAGTCCTGCATCTTCTGATTCCAGACGCCGGGCAGATCGTGTGGTTGCAGGCGTCCCTCAATCAAATCCTGTTCGATCTCGAATCGCAGCATGATGTGCAGATTGTAGGTGAGCTCATCGGCTTCCACGCGGATAAAGGAGGGCTTCACGCAATTGATGGCCGCGTAAAACTGCGCCATGTCGATGCCGCGCAATTGGTGATGAAAGGTCTGCTGCAGGACCGGGTAGAAGAACCGCCAGAAGGCCCGCGAGCGGCCGACACAGTTTTCCCACATGCGCGACTGGCTTTCGTGGATACCGAGCGACACGGATTCACCGAGCGGTGTGCCGAAGTAGCGCTGGTCGAGCCCCTGGTCGTAGAGGCCGTGGCCGCCTTCGTGGATGCAACTGAAGAGGCAGGATTGCAGTTCATGTTCATGCACGCGCGTGGTCACGCGGACGTCGGTCGGATGAAAGGACGTCGTGAACGGATGGGCGGAGAGGTCCAGCCGCCCCCGCTCGAAATCGTAGCCCATGGCGATCAGCACAAGCCGTCCGAATTCCAGCTGCCTGGCCTGATCGTACGAATGCCGGAGGATGCTGTCGTCGATCTGATTCGGGCTCTGCATCACGCGCTTGAGCAGCGGCACGAGACGCGCTTTCATCTGCGCAAACAGCGGGCGGAGCGTGGCGATGGTCGAGCCGGGCTCATACACGTCGAGCAACGCATCGTAGGGGGAATCCTTGTAGCCGAGATACTGGGTCTCCTCACGTTTGAGCGACAGCATGGTGCGGAGGTTCGGGAGAAACTGGGCGAACTTGTTCTCTTCTTTGGCTTCGGCCCAGACCTGCTGTGCGAGCGAAGACTCACGGCTGAGCCGGACCACGAAATCGGAGGGGAGCTTTTTTGCCCGGCTGAAATCCCGCCAGATTTCGCGTAGCAACGAGCGCGAGGGTTCATCCCACAGATCTCCTGGTTGATCGATAGCCTGTCCGGTCGTCGGATCGACGGTGGCGGCGAGAAATCGTTCGATTTCCGGAGACACCAGTTTGTCATGGGCGATCCCTTGGAGGACGGCAATTTGCTCCGCGCGGGCTTCGCCGCCGCCGGCGGGCATGTGCGTTTCCTGATCCCAGGACAAGACCGACGCGGCGCTGTTGATTCTGGTGATCTCCAACAGCTTCGTTGTCAGGGGTTCAAGGGCTGCGATGGTCTTCACGTCCGGCCTCCTCGCTTATGCTAATATCTCGATTCTTTCGCCAGTCTACGCAATGCGTGCGGCGATTTTCAAATGGTGTCAAAGGATGGCGCATGAAGACCTTGGTGGCCCCAGAAATCGAAGCCTATGCCCAGACCCATTCCATGCCCGAGTCCGATGTGGCGCGGGCGCTCCGTGAGGAGACTCAGCGGACCATGGAGTACGCCCAGATGCTGGTGGGACCGCTGGAAGGGGCGTTTCTCAAGATGATGACGCAGCTGGTGGGAGCGACGCGCGTGCTGGAGATCGGCATGTTCACCGGCTACAGCGCGCTCTGCTTTGCGGAAGCGATCCCTGCCGATGGCCGCGTGATCACCTGTGAAATCGACGAATCCTCGGCGGCCCTGGGGCGGAAGCATTTTGCGACCAGCCCGCACGGCAAGAAGATCGAGATCCGCCTCGGACCGGCCTTGGAGACGATGCGGGAGCTGCATGGGCCGTTCGATGTCATCTTCATCGATGCCGATAAAATCAATTATCTGAATTATTATCGCCGGGCGCTGGATCTGCTCTCGCCCGCAGGCGTCATCCTGATCGACAATGTACTGTGGGACGGCGACGTACTGAAGCAGCCGCCGCCTGACGACAAGACCGCGGCGATCCAGGAGTTGAATCGGACGGTCGCCAACGATCCGCTGGTGACGGCCGTGCTCGTGACGATTCGCGACGGGGTATTGGTCATACGAAAGAAGGCTGGAGCGTGATGCGATCGCCCTCGACTACCGCTGCCTATGGGGCGCTGTCGCTTGCCGCTATCCTCTGGGGCGGATCGATCGTCGCGCAGAAGCTGGCGTTGGGATCGTTTTCCGCTGTTGAAGCCTCGGTGTTGCGCGATATCGGCGGGCTGGCCATCTTGTTGACGACCTGGTGGTGGCAGGAGGGGAGCCTCGCGAAGTTTACGGCAGTCGATGTGCGGACGCTTTTCCTCTTGGGGCTCGGTGTTCTTGGTAATCATCTGCTGATCCTCATGGGCCTCAAGTATGTCAGTGGAGCTGTGGCCGGTGTCATTATCGGGTCAGCTCCGGTCGTGACGGCCCTGCTGTCGTCGGTGATGATTCAGGACGTCCCGCTCCGCGCTGTGTGGATGGGAGGGCTGCTGTCCTGCACGGGGGTGGCGCTGGTCTCCGTGGCGGGATTTCAAGCCGCCGGTGAGCATCCGTTCCTGGGCAGTCTGCTGGTGTTTCTTGGTGTGGTGAGCTGGGCGCTCTATAGTATCGGCAGCCGCGCCGTGATGGACCGGATTTCACCGCTCACCGTCAATTGGACGACGTTGTTGGTGGCGACCGTGCTTCAGCTTCCCCTCCTATGGACGGATCGCAAGATGCTCGATGCCGGCGCGGCCTCGGTGACAATACCGGACTGGCTGGCGCTGGGGTATCTTGTGGTGTTTGCCACGGCCGTGGCGCAGCAGGCCTGGCTATTTGGCGTCCAAGGGATTGGTCCTTCTCGTGCCTCCATTCTCGGAAATCTTACGCCCGTTGCCGCAGTGGCCTTGTCGGCGCTGATCCTGCATGAGTCGGTCGGTCCGGTAGAGATCATCGGGATTGCGTTGATCCTCGCCGGCGTGTGGGTGGTCGATCGATCTACAAAGATGCCGGCCGACTTGGAACGCTCCTAATATTAGGGTATTTCACTATCAGGAAATTCCTGATGAGGGATAATGGCCCTAGTACTGATTCTATCAGGGCCTTTCCTGTACGATGCCCCCATTCATGCGTGCTCATCGGTGCCGCACAGGTTGTGTGCCTCATTGCTCCTGCCATTTCAAGGCCGACAGGCCGCGCGCTATACAACGTTGTCCCTTTGCGGAGTCTGTACGGAGAGTATTCTCCGGTTGCGATTCGTTGCATGGGGTGACGGGACCGTACTTCGAGCCGGGCTGCCTCACCGCCGTATGACCCACTGACTATGACGACTCGAGCAATCCATATCGCGATCAGCCTGATACTGGCAGGGACGTTCCTGTTCGATGGTCTCACGCCGCTGGGCTATCAGGAGTTTCTGCTCTATGCGGTGCCGATTGTGCTCACGCTCTGGCTGGAGCAGGAGTGGTCTGCCTATCTGGTGGCGGGCCTGGCGACGCTCTTAGCCTATGCCGGATTAGTGCTTTCTCCAGCCGGCATTCCGGCGGACGTGGCCTTCCTGAACCGCACGCTTAGCGCCGCGCTCTTCTGGGTTGTGGCCGTGCTGGTGACCCGGAGCCGTGTGGTTATCCTGGATCGAAGCGCCCGGCAATTGGCGGCGCTGGTCAATTCGTCGGTGGATGCCATCATCAGCCAGGATCGTAGTGGAACGATCACGAGCTGGAATGGGGCGGCAGAACGCTTGTTTGGCTATGATGCGTCTGAACGGATCGGCCATCCCCTGAGCGCGATCATGGCACCGGAGCAGAGGGACGAAGAAGCGGTGAAGAGTCGACAACTCCTGTCTGGAGAAGCGGTGCCTCCGTACGACACGGCGTGGCGGCATCGCGATGGATCAGTGATTGCGTTGTCGCTGAGCCGGTCTCCGATTCGAGCCCAGTTCGGTGCCGTCGTGGGCCTGTCTACCATCGCGCACGATAGCACAGCCAGGAAGGCGGCGGAGGCCTCCCTCAAGGAAAGTGAAGGGACGTTGCAGGCGTTCTTTGAAAGTGCGTCGCTGATGATGGGCGTGGTGGAAGTGCATGATGACGACATCCGGCATCTGTCCAGCAATCGTGCGACCGCCAGGCTTTTTGGCACCACCCCGGAGGGGATGAACGGGCGATTCTGTTCCCAGCTGGGTGTGCCGCAGGAATTGGCGCGTCTGTGGCTGACTCACTATCACCTGTGCATCAAGGAGCAGTCTCCGGTCCGGTTCGAGTATGAGCATCGTGATACGCGAGGCGGCCAGGTTGAACGGCGATCGTTGTTGGCGACGGTTTCGCTCATCGGTCGAGGCGCCGATGGGACGGCACGGTGTTCGTTTATCGTCGACGATGTGACGGAGTGGAGAAAGGCTGAAGATCTGCTCCGGGAGGCGCATGCCATGCTGGAGTTGCGCGTGGCTAAGCGGACGGCTGAGCTCGGCAGCGCGACCGTGCGGGCCCGGACACTGGCCCAGCGACTCTTCGACGTGCAGGAAGCGGAGCGGCGCGCCGTCGCGCAGGACCTTCACGATGAAATCGGCCAGGTCCTGACAGCGCTCAAACTGAACTTGCAACAGGTGCAGCGCGATGGGCAATGGAAAGAATCTTCGACGGAGTTGAACGAAAGCATCGAGATCAGCGACCAGCTATTGACCCGAGTTCGGAGCCTGGCGTTGGATCTGCGGCCCTCGCTGTTGGACGACCTCGGGCTGGTGCCGGCCTTGCGCTGGTATGCGACCAGGCAGGCGGAACGGGCTGGATGGAAGGTCCAGTTGCATCTGGACGAAGCGCCGCTGATGTTGACGGGCTCTCGGCGCATTGCCTGTTTTCGCGCTGTGCAGGAGGCGATGACCAATATCGCGCGTCATGCCAAGGCCACATCGGTGTCGCTCTCGCTTACGGTGGCGGCTGAGCAAGTTCGTGTGGCGGTGCAGGATGACGGGTGCGGTTTCGATGTGGCGGCTATGCGAGTCCGAGCCCAGCAGGGGGTGAGTCTGGGGATGTTGGGGATGGAGGAACGGGTCAGCTTTGTGGGAGGCACGATGACGATCCAGTCGACGATCGGGCAGGGAACGTCCGTGGTGTTCTCCGTTCCGCTGACCGAGCCGCAGCAAGAGGCCATGTCGTTATGATGAAGGTTCGTGTGTTGTTAGCCGAAGATCATCAGCTGGTGAGAGCCGGAATTCATGCGCTCCTGGACAAGATGGGCGGCGTTTCGGTGGTGGCCGAGGTCAGCGACGGCCAGGCGGCGGTAAAAGCGGTGGAGGCGCATCAGCCCGATCTGGTGCTCATGGACATTGCGATGCCCGGGTTGAACGGATTGGAAGCTGCCAGCCGGATTACGAAGAGCTGGCCGAAGGTCAAGGTCGTCATCTTATCGATGCATGCCAATGAAGAGTATCTTCGCCAGGCCCTGAAGGCCGGAGTCACGGGGTACTTGTTGAAAGGCGCCGACATTCAGGAATTGGAGCTGGCGATCAGAACCGTCAGCAAGGGCGAGCCCTATCTGACGCCCTCGGTGGCCCGGTATGCGATAGAGGCGTATCAGCATGAAGGGGCTCGTCCGCTCAATCCGCTCGATCGGCTCAGCCCGCGCCAGCGGGAGATTTTGCAGCTCATCGCCGAAGGCCACTCGACCAAAGAGATTGCCTTCCGGTTAGGCCTCAGTGCGAAAACGGTTGAGACGCATCGTTCCCAAGTGATGGAGCGGCTGGATATTCGAGATGTCGCCGGACTCGTCCGGTTTGCGATCCAGGTCGGGTTGGTCCATCCCTCTTCATAACGCACCGCGGTCCTCGTTCACAACGTGTGGACTGGGAAAGTTGTCCCATCAGGAATTTCCTCACTGGGTCGGGAGCGAGGCCTCTGGTAAGACTATCTACCTGACGGGCGATCGCCGACGGATGTGTCATGCGAGGACGTGATGGTTGTTATTGGACTCTTGGTGAAGGGGCCTCAAGGGGACGAGTATTTAGTGACGGGTGAGTCCGAGTCTGGAGATGGTCCCAAGCCGTTTCGGATTTTTCGGCGCGAGCCGCAAGGCTGGATATTGGCCAATCTGTCGACGGATGAGCAGGCCCGCTTGCGCGCGGAGGCCATGATCGGGATCTATAAGATGGCAAGACAGTTTGGCGTCGGAGTGCCCTGGCCAACCCAGAGCCTCAATCCAGATGTGTCCGGACAATAACCACCGTCCAGCGGGAGGCCCGATCCGGGTGCTGGTGGTCGACGATCATCAGGCCCTTCTCCGTGCCTTGGAGGACTGGTTGAGCGGGGTGCCACTGGTCACGGTGGTCGGGGTTTGCGGATCGGCCAAAGAGGCCCTCAGCTGCCTTCCTGAACGGCGACCCGATCTGGTGTTGCTCGATGCCAATATGCCCGACATGGGCGGTCTCGAAGCGGTCGAACCGATCAAGCGATGGAATCCGTCCGTTCGAGTGGTCATCATGTCCTTCGATGAAGTCCATCTCGCCATTGCGCGGAGGATGCCGCTCGTCGACCAGGCGATTGATAAGCACCATCTGCGAGAACAGTTTCCTCTGCTGATTCAGGAACTCGCCCGTACCAAACCTGCTATCTGAGGCTCATCTCCAGGCCTCTGTTCGCGATTCTCTCCTCGCCCTCGTGACGTGGATTGCAGTATGATGCCCCTCTCACGGAGGAGGCCGCATGCTCGAACAACGCATCGACGAAGTGACCAAAGCCAATCAAGAGTTTTACGAGGCCTTCGGGAGTCTCGATATCGCCAAGATGGACCGCATCTGGGCGCACCAGGAATATGTGACCTGTATCCATCCCGGCTGGACGCTCCGGTCAGACTGGCCCGAAGTGCGAGACTCGTGGGTGCTGATTTTTAACAATACGTTCTCGATGAAATTTGAATTGTCTGAGGTCATGATCCAGGTCGCCGGCGACATGGCTTGGGTGATCTGTGTCGAAAGCATCACCAGCCAGCAATCCGACGAGCCGCAAGAGGCCAAGGTGCTCGCGACCAATCTCTTCGAGCGTATCGGCGACGAGTGGCTGCTGATTCATCATCATGGATCGGCAGTGATGGGCTAGCGAGCGGGTGCCTCCTTGCTCGCGCAGCCCCCACACAAGTTGGATTAGATTTTTACTGGAGGATGGTGTGGTCGCTGTATGCGCGCAGGTGGAGGCCTCCCGCTCGCTAGCCCTGGGTTAGGGGAAAGGGGAGGGGGCGGTGCTCGCTCAATGCGTGCAGGAGAAAACCGCATCGCCGCCCGCTGGAGTGGAGAGGGGGAGTAAAGAGTCAGCTAGGGATGTCGTTGACAACCTGGGGATCTGTGGCTAGAGTCGCAATTAGCGAGCCCATAGCTCATTCTGAGGAGGGTGCTATGTCAACCACGGTTGCCGAGATCGAAGCCAAAATCAGGTCTTTGAGTAGCGAAGATAGAGCTGAGTTGATCAGGGCACTAATTGGTGAGCTGGATGGTCCGGCTGATGTCGATGTTGAGCGAGCCTGGTTAGCGGAGGCACAGCGACGACATCGCGAGGTCGTTGAAGGGAAAGTGCAGCCGATTCCTGCCGAGCAGGTTTTTGCGAATCTTCGTGCCCGCCTGAAGAAATGAGATTGGAGTTCCACCCCGAAGCGGAGCTGGAACTCATCGCCGCTGCGGTCCGCTACGAAGAACAGGTTTCAGGGTTAGGTCAACGCTTTGAAGCGGAGATCTGCCGCGCTATTTATCTACTGCTCGATCAACCTGAGATCGGCCTTCCCATCGATCCAGATCTTCGGAAATTTATTCTGACTCGCTTCCCGTTTACTCTGTACTACAGCGTCACAGCCGATGTTCTGTGTATTGAGGCGATTGCACACCACCGCCGTCGTCCAGGTTATTGGAAGTCGAGGGGCGCTGGCTAGAGCATTGAAGAACCAGAGTATTTCAGATCTCTTTGAACGCATTGACGATGAATGGCTGCTGATTCATCATCGTGGGTCGGCGGTGATGGGGGAAAGCTGAATGTCCTCAGAGAAGTACAAGCAGAAGTACAAACAAATGTTTTCTTTGGTTCGAGCGGTGATCAATCGGTGGGATCCATATGGATTGCTTGCAGGTGGTGCACCAGAGGATGAATTCGAACACGAAACTGCTTTAGTCGTAGCAAAGGTCAAGACTATCAAAACGGAAACTGATGCGACCGTAGTGCTTTCGGAGGTTTTCTCTGATGCATTCGAACCTCAATATTTCACTGTGGAGGCGTGTGCTCAGGTAGGTCGTGATCTGTTTCACGAGTTGAAGTCTGCCAATGTCATTTGAGAAAAATGAAAGAAAGTGCGGCGACAACTTTTCCGAGAGACCCAAACTCCTAGGTTAAGTCTTCGAGGAATTTGAAGGGACTTCGTCGACTTGGATGGTTTTCTGCCATTCGGCGGAGATGGTGTCGCGTTCGTCCATCGTCATGGCGGCATACTTCAGAAACATTTGCGGGCCCCGGCGGCGGCGCCAGGTCAGAAAGTTGATGAAGTGGTCTTTGCAGACGGATTTGGTGCCAGCCGGCGCATAGGGATTCGATTGGCAATTCTGAACGCAACAGTTGATGTCATGCATGGTGTGCCTCGTGTGGTGAGCCGCAGTATGCCGGATGGGCCGTGACAGTTTCAACCCGCAGGGTTTGACCGATAAGATGAGTCGTGGCGAGCCGCGAGGGCGCTTCCCACGTACTGGTTTTCGCGCTTCACCTGTTCCCGCTTGACCGGTCGGTGGCGCTCATAAGGACTGCGTGATGCGATTCCCCATGCGATCAGGTGTGAGTCTTTGTCTGACGGCCGTATTGTTCGGCTGTTCCCCTTCTTATCGGGCAGGATTGCCTCCCCAGAGTCCTTTTGCCGACTCTGTTGCGCTGGCAGCCGAACTCTTGCCTCAAGGGGTGGCGGTTGGCGATGTCTCCGGGCATAGCGCCGTGTTATGGGTGCGAACGGATGGTCCTGCGATGGTGCACATCGAATGGGCACCCGCGTCTGCCTGGGATGCGGCGGAGAAGATGGGGACGGCGGTGTGGCCCCTCTTGCGAACGAATCGGGTGACTACGGCCGCGGAGAGCGATT
>JBEBHO010000307.1:0-16261 GCA_040081095.1 Nitrospira sp. | reverse complement strand
GCATATTCAAACTTATAGGCCAGGCCATCGCCGCGTGGCGCGCCATGATATTCCAGCACCGCATCGAATCGATTCGACGGATTGAATCGCACCTGATTGCCGAGTGACAGATAGGCGCCGGAGCGATTCTCCGACGAGTTCCAGAAATGCTCGGCCCCGACCTCGACCTTGGTTGTCGTAAATGGCGTGATATCGAACTTCCCTCGCGTGCCCATCCGGAACCCGTACAACTCATACGGCTTCTCCGGTTGAGCCAACACCCCCATCACCCCTTCGACAGCCGGTTCCCGTCCCTTCGACATATCCTGGCGGAGCGCCGTCAGATCGCCCGACTCGCGCTTCGTCTGCTGCCGCGCCAGATTGGCGTGATACAAGGCGAGATCGTTCTGCCCGAGCCAGGCATAGGCTTTGGCCAATCCCCGGTGGGCCTCGGCATTGCGCGGCTGCGTCTCCAGCACCTTGTCGTATTGGGCCACCGCCTCCTGGCTGCTGTCTTTGTGTCTGGCCAGATGCGTCGCATACTTCAAGCGCATCGCGGGATCGTTGTTCCGCTTCAGCCCCATCCGGTAATACTTCAACATGTCCTTCTCGCGATAGGCGTAGCGCGACCACTCCAGCGACTGCGCTTGCGCAAAGGCGATCTCCGCATCATCGTCCCACCGGGCCAGATACCGATCGAACTGCTCGATCGCCTTGTCTTTCAATCCCTGCTTGCCATACGCAAGGCCCAGGCTGCGCATGGCCTCACGGTTGCTCGGATCACGTTCCACGACTTTTTCAAACGCTTCAATCGCCGCTTTATAGTTTTCAATCTCGAGATTCGAGCGCCCCCTGGACATATACCAGGACTCCACAAAGTCATCGGCCCCCGCAGGAACCGTCGCCCAGAACGAGATGACCAGCAGCAGACTCATCGCACACCACCTGATACACAACATGCCTGGCACCTTTCTATGTGTGAAACACTGAACGCTCAGCAGACACTGCCGGCCGTACTCCGGCCCGCCAGACCCACAGCCATCGTCGTCGAACATAGAGGGGCTCGCAACGCCCCCGCTCCTCCCCTATCAACCAGGGACCAGCGGACTCGGCAGGCCGCCCGAACAGGAGCACGCCCAGGCCAGAGGAGGAACGGTCCCGCACCAGCCCCCACTGCCTGGCGTGACCAATCTGAATTCGCACGGGAACCAGACAGCGACGGCGCGGAATCCGCCGCCGCCTGGTGAGCGGCGCCTTCAGCGACCGCCAGAAGCCAGCGAACAAATGGCCGGCCATCAGCACCGGACTGCGCACACGCGCGTCATGCACACGCGCCCAGGTTGCCGGATCGCCGAACAGGTTTATCACGAGCCACTGCCGCTGTGCGGCCTGCAGATTCAGAAATTCCATCCCGCAGCGGATGCGGTGTCCTGGAAGCATCTCGTGATATCGCACCCGCACCCGGCAGGTCATCGGCGTCCGTCCCTGCAAGGTCAGGTCAAATTCTCCGGGGATCGGATCCGCCGAGGTTGTGAGAAACGACAGACCAGACAAACTCAGGTCATCGGTAACCGCCGAGAACTGAAGATCATGAGCCTCCACCCTGCAATCGAAGCGCCGGCCGATGCGCTCCTCTCCTCGCCGCTGCGGCCGCTCCCACGCCATGCTCAACCCGACGAGCAACGTCAGCAGATTCACCCCGGCCCAACTGAGGTTAAAGAAGTAGGCGTCTTTTTCAATTCCAAAAAACCAGAACTCCCACAGGCCTTTGGCCATCGCCCCTATGGTAATGACCGTGGCCATCAGCAAGGCCAACGAGGATCGCCAATCGAACGTCCGTCGTTCGGATGTCAGTCCCTTCGGCGTGACCTTGAACCCCAGTCGCTTCGGCAGGAACAGGTCGAACATCGAGCGAAAGAGCGGAAACGCCACCGTGGCCTCGTAGGTTGACGACCAGAGCAGCCGCGGCCATCCGGGGAGCATCGTCGAGGACATCATTGGCAGCATGAGCATGAACGGCAACACATAGGCGACCAGAATCGACACATCCGACAAAATCGGATGCAGATGAAACAACAGGAAATAGAGCGGCGTAACCCAGAACACGACGCGGGCCAAGGGAAACAAGAAATAATAGAGCGACGCGAAGTAGCCCACCCGATGCCGCAGCGACAACCCCCGGCAGAAGAGCGGATTGTCTTTCAGGAAAATCTGCAGGCACCCCAGCATCCATCGCCGCCGCTGCACAATATAGGAGGAGAGATTCTCCGCCGTGAGGCCCACCGCAAGGTCTTTCTCCACAAAGGCGGACGTCCACCCCTTTGCATGGAGATGCTGGCTGGTATGGATGTCTTCTGTAATGCTCATCAGGTTGAAGCCATTCACCTCCTGAATGGCCGCCCGTCGGAACACCGCTCCGCTGCCCACGAAGAACGCGCCGCCCCAACTGTGCCGTCCTCCCTGAATGGCATGGTTGAAGAGATCCTGCTCGTTGGGAATCCGGGCACTGGCGCCGAGGGCTCGCTGAAAGATGTCTTGATTGTAGAAATGATGGGGAGTCTGCACGAACCCCATGCGCGGATCGGCAAAATACGGCACCGTCTCCCTTAGAAACGTCCACACCGGAATGTGGTCGGTATCGAAGATCACCACCAACTCACCGTCGGTCTGTGCCAATGCCTGGTTGAGATTGCCCGCCTTGGCATGCCGCTTGGGCCCTTGGAAATAGGTCGCCCCATACCGCTCTGCGAGGACGCGCACGTCGTCGCGATGGCTATCGTCCAGCACGAACAATCGCTTATTCCGATACTCAATGGCCTCGGCTCCGATCAACGTCTTCTCGAGAATCTCACAGGACTCTGAATAGATCGGGATCAAGACATCGACGGACGGTTGAAACTCGTCGCATGCGAGTGGCGCCCCAGCAGACGCAGATTTTCGCCCTACCCCTACTTGCACGAGAAGCAGCGCGACCGTCGTGAAGGCATAGAATTCCGCGCACCACAGCGACAAGCTGATGAACGGCCCGCCGGTTTCAACCCAGTTCAATGTTTCTCGAACACGCCAATCGAGATACCGCACACACAACGCAAAACCGCAAACCAGAAATGCCACCTTCAGCACCCAGTGCCACCGAGCCGACACAAACAGCACCATAGTGACGGCCATCAGCTCCCAGGGAACATGTGTGGAGAATCCCGCGACATCAAACGGCCTCAGAAAGGCAAAGTACTCATCGAATCGACGGGCTTGATCGAGCTCGACCGCGCGGTCGAACCAGAGCCAGTTGTGGAGATAGTAGGGCGTGCTCTTGCCGGCCAAGGCATTCGTATGGAGGAGCGGAAGCTTATGCTCGGACAACCGCCTGGCCAGCTCAGGATGATCATGAAGAGCGAGCGCGTGAACCGTGGCATAGAGGGGAAGCCCTTCGAGCGTCGAACGCGACTCTCCCGCAACGGAATAGCGATCGACGAACTTCCCCTGCGCCTTCCACTCCGTCCACAAGAAAGCCAGCATCTTCTCACGCAACGCCGCCTCTGAGCGGCCGAACCACTGGGCATCCAGCGCGACGCGCCAGAACAACGGAAACGCATCGTAGCTGAAGGCAGCCGCCGGTCCGGACTTGGGATGAGTCATGACAAACCGACCGGATGACTTGTCGAGATAGATCAGTTCTGGCGGAAGCACTACATTCTGGTCCTCATAGAGCCAATGCAGGACTGCATAGGAACTCTCGATCAGCTTCCGCCAGTCATGTACGCGATCGACCGAGGCAAAGACTTCATAGGCATAGGGCGCGAGATAGGCGACGTGGATCGTCGGATAGGCTTCATGGACAGCCCAATTTCCACCCGTGACATACGAACCGGTGCTCAGATGAAGCACGTCGAGATCCCAGATGGACCGGAGAATCGCCAGCGCATCCTGCTCATAGCGGGGATGGTCGAACCGGCGCGATGCGAGGATCAGCGCCAATGCAATATCCGTATCGGCATCCGTCGCGGCGTCCAGCGAGAGCACCTTGCTCTTCCACTTCCAGGCAAACAGCTTGTCCGGACGGACCTGCAGATGCGATTGCGTCCAGCGCCACACCTCCTCGAACGTGCGGCGATCATTCGACCAGACCGCGCGCAACATCGCGTAGCCCTGCCCTTCGGAGGTCGTCACGCCCTGCTCATCGAGACTGATCACCCGCCCGTCGCGAATGTAGGTCTGCCGGTAGAAACTCCAGAGGGCGGAGAGATCGTCCTGTTGCCGAATCAACCGATCGCTGGACGTGGTCGCAGGCTTTGCGTCAGCCGGGATTCCGATCAGGGGAAGCAGACAGAGAAGACAGAGCAGGACGATCTTGAACAACCGATGACAGCGCATATTTCAATTTGGGTCAACCCCGGTAAACAAAGGTACGGCAAGCGTTTCAGCTATCTCATACTGGCAACAATGTACGGTGGCGATGGTGCGGAAGGCAACTCTATGAAGCAGGGCTCCGTCAGCGCCAGACCGGAGAGCGATCCCCTTGTGCGGTGAACGAATCAGGCCCCGATACGGTGGCGGATGGTGTAGCAGCCGGAAAAGCTTTCCCTGGGAGCCAGCCGCTTCAAACCCCATTCAGGATGGTTGAAAGCATCCGACGCGCAGGTCATCGGCTCAATCGCAAAGGCGCGGCGCGGCGCATCGGCAATGGCATCGCCGGTGTACACCACAATGGCGGAGAATGCACGGTCCATCCTCACCTCGATTACCCGACCGCTCACGGCATGACGGAGGGACGCAGTCGCCATGCCTTCAGCATCGCGTTCGAGTTGCACATAACAGTGATTAAACTTTTTTTCACCGATCCGGCGAAAATTTCGACAATCCCACTCGGTGTCTGCGGCGGGAAGGACTTTTCCTGTCGGCACTAGTTTGTCATTGAATTCCAAAAAACCCGCGCCGGGGATCCTGGTCTCGGCATCGTCGATCACTGCGGTGCCCACCGTGAAATAGGGATGAAACCCCACCCCGACCGGCGCGGGGCGTGCGCCGACGTTCTCAACGTCGAACGAGCAGGATAATCCCTTGCCGTCCAACGAATACAGGACTCGGATCGCAAGAGAAAATGGATAGCCCTTACGGCCGTACTGTTCGGCCTCTAAGCTGATGTCGAAGGCAATGGAGCTCGGTTCAACGCGCGACACCCGCCACGGCAACGTCCGGACAAATCCGTGAATTGCGTTCGGCCCTTCCTTATCGTTGCGCTCCAGTTGGAACGCCTGGCCTTCGAACGAATAGCGGCCCTCTGCAATGCGGCCAGGAAACGGAATCAGGACATCGCCCTGCCCGCCCTTCTTCTGACTGACACCCGAATAGCCCCAAACGATATCGGTTTCCCGGCCATCGGCTTCGATCTGGAAATAGCGGCGTAATGCCGCGCCCCAGGGCGACACAACCGCGCGCTGGCTGTCGAAGGACAATAGGATCTCTGTGTCCGGCGTCACAGGCTTCGTCATGGCACCGAAGTATAACATTCAGAGGAGCTGGCGCCGCCAGAAACTTCGCAACATTCCGCAAACCGTGGCCGGCCTATTCCTTTTACCGTCGTCCACAGGCAATATGCGGCTCATGCGGACCTCGCAGCAAACCGGGAATGTCGATTGATGTGGGTTGTGTACATCGTCGAATGCGCCGACAAGAGTCTCTATACCGGCATGACCAACGATCTGGATCAACGCATGGCAGCCCACCGCGCCGGCAAAGGCGCCAAGTACACGAAGCACCGCGGACCGCTGATCCTTCGCTATACGGAAACCTTGAACTCAAAAGGCGACGCACTGCGACGGGAAGCGGCCATTAAATCGCTGGCCCGAACCGCCAAACTGCATCTGATCTCCACATACATAGAAGCCTAGATTACTCCCGCGAAGGGTTTCTACCGTATCGGCACGCCCAGCGCATCCTGCGATAGGTTCCGATGCGGAGCCGGGGAGGAATCTGCCTCACACCTGCCATCAGCTCTGATTCCAGACCGGAATCTTGATGAAGAATTCTTCATCTACACTTCATAAGACACTCATGTTGAACGGGTAGTCTGCACCCATGGCACCGTGCAGTTACCCACTCACCCAAGGAGGTCTCATCATGAAGCAGCTCATCATCGCCGCCTGTGTGGCCCTGTCTCTCACCACCTTTGCCAGCCTGGCCCTGGCCGACAAGGGTCACAAGACCATCGCCAAGACAGCGGTCTCAATGGAACAGGCCATCAAGGCCGTCACTGACAAATATCCCGGTCGGGTCATTGAGGCCGAGCTGGAGGATGAAGAGGGGAAGACGGAGTATGAAATCACCGTCGTCAGCAACAGCGGAGAGAGCCGCGAATTCACCGTTGACGCGCAATCGGGCCAGGTCTCAGAGGACACCAAAGAGACCACGCACGAATCCGGCAGCAAAAAGTAAGCGGCCTCGTTCACCCCAGGCTGCGATCCGGCCGGCCCAGTCCGGCTGGATCGCAGCAAACCAGGACAGAGACAAAGGAGTCTTATCCATGGATCTTCCGATTCATCCCATTCTTGTCCACTTCCCGATCGCCCTCTTATTCGTCAGCGTCTTCTTTGATCTCCTGGGCATCACCCTGTCGCGCGACAGTTTCCGCGAAGGAGCCCTGTGGCTGCTCGGACTCGGCCTCACCGGGGGCATTGCAGCCGCCATCGCCGGCGGCATGGCCGAACAGGCAGCGGAGAAAGCGGGAATTGCAGAATCCCTGATTGAGACTCACGAAACCTGGGCGCAAGTCACACTCGTGATCATGGCAATACTGCTGCTCTCCAGGCTATTGCTCCGCAATCGCTTCAGCCCGCGCACCTTCGCGGTCTATCTGGCAGTGGCAACCATAGGGCTCCTCACGCTCATCGCCACCGGCCACACGGGCGGAGATCTCGTGTATAGACATGGCGCAGGAGTCACGACCGCGCCACAGGCGGCGCAGCCGATTGCTCAGAATCTGCACGGGGGTTAGAATCCTGCAAAAGGAACCAGGATGCGCCTATTGATTGTGGAAGATGATCCGGATCTCGCCGGATTCATCCAAAAAGGACTCCGCGAAGAACACTACGCCGTGGATCGCGCCCATGAGGGGGAAGAAGGCCTCCTCATGGCGGGCACCACGCCCTACGACCTCATCATCCTCGACGTGATGCTCCCCAAGCTCGATGGCTTCACGGTCTGCCGCCGTCTCCGAGCAACCGGCAACCAGACGCCGATCCTCCTCCTCACCGCCCGCGGAACCGTTGAAGACCGTGTCACAGGACTCAACATCGGCGCGGATGACTATCTCACGAAGCCCTTCGCCTTTGCGGAACTCCTGGCACGGATTCAGGCGTTGATCCGCCGCAGCGGGACCGAGCAATCGCCGCGACTCATCGTTGCGGATCTGGAAGTCGATCCCGTCGCGCATCGCGTCTGGCGAGCCGGTCGTGAACTCACTCTCACGAACAAAGAATATGCGCTCCTGGAATACCTGCTGCGCAATCCCGACCGGGTGCTGACCAGGACCGCCATCATCGAACACGTGTGGGACATCCACTACGACGGCATGACCAACATTGTCGATGTCCACATCCGCGCGCTGCGCGCCAAAGTGGATCGTGACTTTGCCCCGCCCCTCATCCAGACCGTCCGCGGCGTGGGCTATGTCCTGAAAACACCGGGGGAGTGAGCCATGGTCGCATTCCGCACCCGCATTCGCCGCTCAGCCATTGCCCTCGTCCTCATCCTATTGAGCGCGTTTTCCATCTTGATCTATACCGGCCTTGCGACACTCCTGGCACAGCACGTCGACCGCGAACTCCTCACACTCGCGAAGCAGGAAGCCACACGCGTTGAGCTCACGACCGGCACACTCACTCCATTGGAGGATGACGAAAAGGATGACATGCGCGAGGCCGCCCGATCGGCGGTGGTGCTCAGTCCGTCAGGTGCCATCCTCTGGAAGGGCGCGGCCACTGTCGACCGCCCCCCACTCTCCCCCGCACAACTCGCCGACCTGCAGCTCGGCCACACCCTCTATGACACGATCGCACCGCCGCACGATGGCTCGATCAGACGCATCTCACTTCCCATTTCCAATGCAGGGTCCGTACGGTACATCCTCCAGATGGAGATCTCGCTCCGGCTGGTGGATGACACGCTCCACCTGCTCATTCTCCTCCTGGCCGCCCTCGCCGCCGCCATGATCGTGGTCGGCTGGATCGGCAGTCGCTGGCTCGCGCATGAAGCACTGACTCCGGTTGAAGCGCTGACCGCCACGGCCGAACGGATCTCGGCTCCCTCACTGAAGGCACGCATGACATTAGCGGCGCCCTACGAGGAGTTTGAACGGCTGGCCCATGTGTTCAACGCCATGCTGGATCGTTTACACCACGTCTTCGAAGGACAACGGCAATTCATCGCCGATGCGGCCCATGAGATCCAAACGCCCCTGACTGTGATCAAAGGCACCATCGAAGTTGCGCTGCAGAAGAGTCGCACGGCAGCGGACTATCGAGACGCGCTCGTCACCAACCTGGGACAAGTCGAGCGGCTCAGCACCCTGACTCGCTCGCTCCTCACCTTGGCACAATTTTCCGGCGATCGCCCTCCCGTCACCCTCACGCCCCTCGCCTTAGAACCGCTGGTGCAGGAGTTGGTCAAAGAACTGAGTCCCTTGGCGGAAGATCGTAGAATTCAGTTGACCATGGAATCCCAGTCCGTGCCTCTGGTGCAAGGCGATGCGGGACGTCTGACACAACTGATCGTCAATCTCCTCGACAATGCCCTCGCCTACACGCCCCCGGACGGCCACATCACGATACGACTCAACCCGACACCGGGACAGGTGCGACTCCAAATAGAGGACACCGGAGCCGGCATCGCACCGGAACATCTGCCACGATTGTTTGAGCGGTTTTATCGAGCCGATCCCGCGCGTGACAGAGAGTCAGGAGGAACAGGACTTGGACTAGCCATCGTGAAAGACATTGCCGAAGCCCATGGCGGGACGGTGGCGGTAGAAAGCACGCCAGGACAAGGCACGCTCTTTACCGTCGTCCTACCCGCTTACGCAACGCGTGATGTTTCAACTGGCTGATGAGATAGAACACGATGACTAGATTCAGCAGCAATGCCCCGACTCGCAGGAGCGTGACCTGTTCGATGATCTCATAGAGCTCTACTGGAACGAGCGGGCTCGTGGACACCACCGTCAGATACGCCGCCCAGGAATACTCCAGCCACAGCCCGCCCCCCTCCACCAACATCAGCCCTGCATACCCCACGCTGACAAGACCCGCAAGCAACACGCTGTGCGGCTGGAGCGCGTCAACCTTGAGCACCAACGTATGGATAAGCCGTGAATCTGCGTTGAGATGTAACGCCTCGATCAGGAGAGCGAACAGCGTGGCGATCTCGGCATGCACCAATTTGAGGAGACCCAATCCGAGAAGAAGCACCAATACACCCTTCACCAGCTTGAGCACGGCGATCGCGGCCAAGCCGGTATGGTGGGCATGCGTAGGCATCACAGTATCCGTGGATACGGCACAGAGACCACGTCAACGATTGCAGCGCAGCGAGCCGGCTACTTCGCGCAGCAGCTGGCGGAGCCGCCCTCACCGTCAGCAGGAAACAGCCGATCGAGCGCAAAATAGACCGGACAAAATCCGGTGAGTCCGCTTTGAATGAGCGTCACTCCGATCACAGCGGGGAGGATCAACCAATGCGCGCTGACATAATGCCCCAGCGCCACCCCTGCCGTGACGACCACGCCGACAATCGCGTCATGGATGCGTCTTTTCCGGTTCATGCGGCGCCCTCCAATAAAAGATCCGTGTCACGAAATACCACTGCATCGCGCTTACGCTAGGCTCAATCATTGACCCAGTCAAGCGAAGAACCTTCAACTCGTCAACGCCCCCCTACCCTCGATCGACCCCTGCAAATAGCGGGATTGCCAGCATCGGACTCGGGCGCCGGACGGTCCATCGCCCGAGTTGTCCCCTTTACCGCGGGCGTTCAGGCTTCTGCGGCTTTTCGGCCTTTTCAGCCTTCTCGACCTTTTCCACCTTCTCCGGCTTCTGAAACTCACCGGCAGCAAACGCGCTCACCGTTCCAAAGCTCATCAACATCGCCACCACCGCCAACATTTTCCAGCTCATCGTCCACCTCCTGTAAAAGATTAAAGTTCTGTCGCTCCGCAACCGACTCAGTCTGTACAGTCTGTTGCGTCTTCTACTAGGTAAGACGAGCGACACTCGAAAACGTTTCCGGAAATACGACCGGGGATTGCGATGGCCACAAGGCCCGCTTCCGGCCGACCAAGGAGCCTGCACATGTCGTATTTGCTGCCGCTCGCCAAGATCGTTCAATCGCTCCTGGAGGAAGGCTCCGTCGCACCGGCCCGCCTTCGCGATCGCCTCAACGAAGAAACAGCTCAGGCTGTCGAACAGGCCCTTCGCGCACTCTCTGACGTAGCGCGTCAACAGCACCATCACGCGCAGGCCTCCGGCACGACCGAAACGATACGGGAGGAACAGAACGTCCTGCTCGCTGAAATTGCCATCCAGGCACGCGCGGTCCGAACCGACCTCACGCTCACGCCGCAGGAAGCCGTTCGCCGGATTCTGTTGACCGTTGGATTCGCCCGAACCGTGCTGGATGCCGATGCACAGCTGGAGGAACACTTAGGCCCCGGCGTCGGCGCCTTCTTTGAGAAGCTGGACCGGGTGGAATTCGGTGAGGGCGGCAAATAACAACGCCGCACGATCCCGCGACTTCACGCCGTGACCAAATGAGCACGCATCCGGCGCCGACCATCCGATCATGACTCCACGCGGTTAGCCGTAACCGCTCGTCTCGCTCCCACTCAGCCCACCACCCTCGCACTACGCGGTAGTCCCTACTGACCAGCGCTCCCCTCGTACGACTCTAACTCTGCACCCTCCTGCGCCGGTATAGTCCCCTCGCCCAAGCAGACCCCGGGCAACGCGCAACGACAGCTGACACCGCGAGGAGGTCGACACGAATGGCGATTCAGATGCGTCGGCATGGCAACAGCGTCATCCTCGACATTCCAAGGGACATGCAGTTTGCCAGGAGAAAGGCGTTCCCCGAGGCGATTGCCCAAGGGTTGGCCCTGGAGCCCCAGTGGCTCCTCTGCGATCTCAGGAACCTGGCCGACATCGACTCTTCCGGACTGGCCATGCTGCTGATCGCTGCCGAGCAATGCAGAAAGACACCCACCAGGTTGGGCATTATTTGCGACAACGTGAAGACCTCAAACTATTTGCGCATTGCCAATCTCCATACTTCCGTCAGGTTCTTTTCCTCTGAAACAGAAACAGACGGGATCCCCGCTGCGGCACAGGAATCCGCGCAAACGCCCTCCGCATAGCCACTCTCGACAGAGCAGCCGACCTGGTGACTCACACCCGCTTCCACGATAACGAGCGTCCTCCCGCAGAATCCATCAGAGATCCCGATGCAAAATGGCCGCGTGATTTCCGTGGGAAAAACCGGTATCCTCTGCGATCAACATTGGCGCATCGTTCCGGCTGGCACAAGGAAGGGAATCCATGAGCTCGACACCGAACCTCAGCACGACCAAACAGTTCCGCAATCTCCTCCTGTCCGACCAGCTGGAATTCATCTGCGAAGCCCATAACGGTTTGAGCGCGAAGATCGTCCAGGAGGCCGGCTTCCGCGGCATCTGGGCCAGCGGCCTGTCGATCTCGGCTCAATTCGGTGTGCGCGACAACAACGAGGCGAGCTGGACGCAGGTGCTTGAAACCCTTGAGTTCATGTCCGACGCCACCACGATTCCGATTCTGCTCGACGGCGACACCGGCTACGGCAACTTCAACAACATGCAGCGCCTCGTCCGCAAGCTGGAACAGCGCAAGATCGCCGCCGTCTGCATCGAGGACAAGCTCTTCCCCAAGACGAACAGCTTCATCAAGGGCGACGCCCAGCCCATGGCGGACATGCACGAGTTCTGCGGCAAGATCAAAGCCGGCAAAGACGCGCAGAGCGATCCCAACTTCTCCATCATCGCCCGGGTCGAAGCCTTCATTTGCGGCTGGGGATTAGCTGAAGCCCTCCGCCGCGCGGAAGCCTATCGCCAGGCCGGTGCCGACGGCATCCTCATCCACAGCGCCCTGGCCGTGCCCGATGAAATCCTGGCGTTCAAGCAGGAATGGGGCAATCGCTGCCCCGTTGTCATCGTCCCGACGAAGTACTACGCCACACCGACGGATGTGTTTCGCCAGCACAACTTTTCCATCGTCATCTGGGCCAATCATCTGTTGCGCAGCGCTGTCTCCGCCATGCAGAAAACCGCGCGCACCCTCAAGGAGCAGGAACACTTGCTCTCGATCGAAGACAAGGTCGCGCCCGTGTCGGAAATTTTCCGCCTGCAAAACGCTGCGGAACTGCAAGAGGCTGAAGACCGCTATCTGCCCAAAGGGGCCGAAGATACCTGTGCCATCGTCCTGGCGGCCTCACGCGGAAGCGAATTGGGAGAACTGACCGAACAGCAACCCAAAACCATGGTGAAGATTCAGGGTACGCCGATCCTCGCCCACATCGCCGACGCCTATAATGCCGTCGGCATCAAAGACATCGTCGTCGTCCGGGGCTATAAGAAAGACACCGTCACCCTGCCCAACCTCACCTACGTCGATAACGACGACTTTGCCAGCACCGGCGAACTGGCCTCCCTGCTCATCGCGCTCCGATCGCGCAAAGGCCGTGCGCAGCACACCCTGATTTCCTACGGCGACGTGCTGTTCAATACATACATTCCGCAGTCCCTCTGCCAGGAATCGGACGACTGCGTGATCTTCCTCGACAGCAACTGGCGGGAGCAGCTCAGTTACACCAGGCTCGGCGGCTTTGCCGAATGCACCGTGCCCAACTCCCGGCGCGCCTTCAACGCGAAGGTCTATCTCAAGCAACTGGGCAACGAGATCCCCGAATCCGCTATTCACGGCGTCTGGATGGGATTTCTCAAAGTTTCACCCGTCGCCGCGACGCTCATCACCGGCGTCATCACCGAGATGCTTGCACAGCCCGCCAATCGCAAGGCCACCATTCCCCAGCTGATCCAGGAACTGCTCAAGCGGCAGCAGCCCATCCGCGTCCTCTACACGGTCGGCCACTGGCTCGACATCAACAGTCTCGAAGATGTCGTGCAGGCGGGGAATTTTTGATCGGCGCCGCGACGCCCACGAGAGACCGCATCATGGCCAATTGGTCCATCGCCGGAATACTGCTGTGCGGATATGCGCTCACAGGCTGCCTCTCCCCGCCGACATTGACACGCGCCGTCATCGCCTATGACGACGCCATGACCGACTCCATTTCCAAGCAACTGCTCATCAATATCGCGCGAGCCCATCATCATCAGCCGGTCCACTTTACCGGCGTGTCGAACGTCGCCGCCACCTTCGATTTCCGAGTGAGCGCCGGAGCGACACCGGCCTTGACCGGCGACGCCAGCAGAACCTTGCTCCCGATATTCGGCGGGAGTGTCTCCGAGAATCCCACGATCAGCATTGCGCCGATCGAAGGCGAAGACTTCACCCGGCGTCTGCTGACACCCTTTCAGGAAACGAAATTCACCCTCCTCCTTCGCCAAGGCGGCGACATCGATCTCCTGCTGCGTTTGATGGCGAAAGAATTGCGGCTGAATAGCAACGGTGAGGATATCGCCTACCGGAACAACCCGGCCGACCGGAAAGGCTACGAGATGTTCAGGAAAGCCGTCCTGCATATCTCCGCCATTCAGGATGCCAATCATCTGTACGCCGAATCGCTGCTCTTTGAGCGCGCCTGGACCATTCCGGCAGAATCCGTCACGGCCGAGGGCTTCAAAGCGCTGGAGCAGGAGTACCTGATCGCCTACAATCCTCGAGAGAAGACCTACCAGCTCCGCAAACCGGTCTCCGGACGAATTCTCATCACCAACTACGATCCCAACACGCTCCCGCACGAGGAACGCGTCAGGCTGCATGAGGAAGCGGAACGGCACCCCATGAACGATGTGTCGTTCGACATCCGCCCTGGGCACTATGGGGGAGAATGGCCGTTGAAAGGCGAGTTCCGGCTGCGCAGCTTCAACACGATGCTGAATTTTCTGGCGCAGTCAGTGGAAGAAGAACCCGAGTACCATGTCGACAAGGACGACCGAACGCCGCCGTATATCGACAATCCGGTCAGGACGATGGACCTGCTCGTTCAGGATTCCTCGCCCTCCGAGTCGGATCTGACCGTGCAGTCCCACGGGAAATATTATGCCGTCAACGTCGCGGGCCCTCTGGCCCGATGGAACCGTGAAGCGTTCAAGCTGCTCTACCAGCTGTTCCAAATGACCGTCACCGAGATTTCCCGTAGCGGCGTGCCCAGCATCACCATCGCGAAATAATCCACCAGAGAAACGAGTCCTGGCCCACACCCAACTTACACAGCGTTGAGTTCCGGCCTCCAATAACAAGGGCGAAGCAGAGCCGCGCGGGACTGTCCCCTTCACGACCGCTGCTTCGCCCGCGTTCCCTAGGGCATCCGGAGCGTCCGGCGCCTCGACTTCGACGACCACTGCCGGTGGCGCTCTCTCCCCGCCAGGCCTACGGTTTTTTCTGAGTGACCACGATGGCGCGAAGGAGTGCTTCGAGCTTGGCCCTGGCGTCCTGACTTGACCCGTTCGTGGTCAACGACGCATGCAAGTCGATCCAGGTCCCCGCCTGCACCCAGTGCGCATGGAGGTGAGAATTCGTAATGTTGGGAACTGCGCGCTCATAGGCGATTGTCTCCCAGTTGCCCAGACGGCCGAACACCACGCGCTGCGCGTCAGGGAGTCCGTTCTTCTTGGAGACCCTGACCTCGTCCGCCCAGATTTTCTGGAGACCGGGGAACGCCTGGTCGGACTCGAACCATCCGGAAATGACCACCTGCTTTGCGTCGTCCCGGAAATGAAAGTACCGCGGGTTGGCAGTGGATCCTCCAATCGCGCTGTTCGTGAGCGACAAGCCGCCAAGAGGAAGGCGCATGACTAGGCGGCTCGCCGGGACCGTGAGCAGATGGGCCTGCTCGGTCGAGGTGATCTGCAGCGCATCGGAACGAACAGAATGCTCCTGTGCCCCCTGCGCAGTCGTCTGCCTGGTGGAGTGAACCGCCCCTTCCAGCATCGCGGTCGCCTCGGCATTCACCGAATCCGCCGCATCTTGCGACAGGACGGTGAACGACACCAGCAAATCTCCCACGCGCAGCATCCCCTGTTTCATCCGTTTGAATTCACCCGGCTTCGCAGCCCGATCGGTCACCGCGTAGTGATAGCCCATGCCCGTCGTGCCTGTTATCTCCTGCACGGCCACCTCGGATTCGAGCGCCTGGGTCTTGGCCTGCGCCGCCGCCTGCTCGACCTTCTTTCGGATCTCCGCCGCAACCGGGAGCACGGCCCCGGAACGGTCCGACCAAATGGGCGTGAGCAACACGCGAAAGGCCACGCCGTTCTCGGGAACGAAGGCAATCGTCGGCGGAAGACCGTTCGGCGGCTGCGTGATGGTGTCTTTCCAAGAGATCGGCACCGTGAGGTGCAGACTGCCGTGCTGGCCAAGGGCATAGTCCCGCGGGGCCGTTGCGCCGGAAAACGCCGGGGCTGCCGTCAGCATGACCCCGAGCGCCATCGCGCATCGTGTAACAAAGAAACGCATTACCCTACCTCCAAGCAATCAGATCGTTCGCCTTCAGTCCAAGTCGGCCAGGCGCCAACAGTACACGAGATCGGAGACGAAACCTACTCCTTCCCGGCACTATCAACAATGATGATGATTCAGCATCCGATGGGGAAAAGCATCAATCGCGGCTGGTTCGTGCGGGAGAAACCAAGAACACAGGCTCTGACCGAAGAGACATCACACGTTACGCAGGACCGCCCGTCGAACTTTGAGGATGGAGCAATTCCGGCGATTCGTTTCGCCCCGAACGGGCCTTCAGTAGATGAATGAGCTCGACGCGCAACGTGCCGTTAAGCCGTCGCCGAGCCTCCTCCGGCAGGCAAAGAAACTCTACCCCGAACTGATGCCCTTGAACCCATGTGATCGTGCCAAGCTCAATAGCCAGAGCCTGCGCCTGATCCGGCAGCAGGATACTCACCCGCACAGGACTGCCGCAGTGAACCTCGCGATCGCACAGGACCGAACACCCGCTGAACGACAGATTGGTCAGGACCCCTTCGCCGACAAACGGCGCCCCGCCGAAGATGACCGGATAGTGCAGC
>JBEBHO010000256.1:0-4346 GCA_040081095.1 Nitrospira sp. | reverse complement strand
TCGACAGGGCCTTGTCTTTGCCGGCCAAGAGTTGGTCAATATCGTTCGGATACAGGTTGAGGTCGGCGAAGACCGGATGCTCGCGCAATTCTTCTTCGGGGAGTGTGTCGGGCGCGAGGAGATGTGTTGCCAGGCGATCCGCGACGCAGGTGAGCAGGCATTCTTGTCTGAAGGATGCCGCGTGGTCATAGTCGGTGTAGTAGGCGATGGATTCGGCCACCTGCTTGGGGAGTCCCCATTTCTCGGCAATCAATGAGCCGACACGCGTGTGGTAGCCTTCGAGGAGTTGGTCCATCACGACTTTGTCGACGGGTGTTTTGAACTCTTTGGCCAGATTCGCCACGGTGCGGAGGACGACCGGTTTCCCGATGCCATGGAGGAGTCCGCAGAGATAGGCGGTTTCCACGTTGACGCGTCGCATGCGGGCGACTTCTTTGCCGAAGGCCCCGCTGGCCAGTGAATGTCGCCACAAGAGCTTGACGTGATCTTCGTGGCCTGGAACTTGGAACGCGCCGTTCTTTAACGAGGCGGTAAAGGCAATTTCCGAAAGCAGATTGATCCCGAGCATGGCCACGGCGTGCTGGAGCGAAACGACCGGGCTGCGCGGCATATAGGCCGGTGAATTCGCGATGCGCAGGACGTGGGCGGCCAAGGCTTGATCTTGATGGATCAACGATGACAGCTTGGCGGCATCGGCCGTCGCGTCGGCGGCCAGGGCCATGACTTGGCTGGCCACTTGAGGCAGGAGAGGGAGTTCGATTTCCCCTGCGTCGAGTTTCTTAACCAGGGCCTGTTCCAGCTTCTCGGTGGCGGCAGAGATTTGAGTATCGGGGGCCATTGGTATTCTGGCGCTCCTGTTGGTTGTCGTCGGTGTGAGCTTGTGACGTGTCTTTGTCGGTTGGTTCTTGTGAAAAGTTGAGTGAGTCAGGGCTTGGGGTGACAAGCCCCTGGGGGGCTGACTATACTGCGGGTGGGAATCTCGCAATCGCAGGGGAGTGAAGGAGGTAGGTCTATGAAATACCGATGGATTATCGGAATCGTGGCAATCTGCTTCGGAATTGTTTCTGTGGGCGCGGAGGCCGGTGAGCAGCCGGTGACGCCGGGCACGATCGCCAAAGAGGCTCGCGAGACCATGGAGGCGACTGCCCAGTATACAACGCAGCAAAAAGAGGCCTTTCAGCGGAAAGCTCAGGAAGAGCTCGATGCGATCCAGAAGCAGATGGCGGCGCTCCAGGGTAAAACTGATCAGGCTTCCACCTCAGCCAGGACAGAATTGCAGAAGTCGATCCATGAGCTTGAGGCGAAGAAAGCGGCTGCCAGAAAGCAACTCGATGCACTGAAGTCTGCGACTGATTCGAAGTGGAATGAGATGAAAGCCGGCGTGCATACAGCGATTGAAGAAATGAATCAGTCGTATCAACGACTGCGCTCCAAGGTTCAGTAATCAATGAAGATGGTCGGACGATGGCGCTAAGATTTGCCTTATATCCAGGTTGTGCGGCGAAGGGTGCGACGCCGGAGCTATTTCAATCGACGATGGCGATTGTCGGCCGATTGGGCATTGAGGTTGTCGAGCTGGCTGCCTCGTCCTGTTGTGGCGCCGGGGTGGTGACGGAGGCGGAGCCGGATGTCGCCTTGGCGTTGAATGCGCGGAACTTTGCTCAGGCTGAGGGGCTGGGGCTGGATGTCATGACCATTTGCGGGACTTGCCAGGGCGTCATGGCGGCGGCGAACAAGCGATTGAAGACCGAACCGGGATTGCTCGATCGTATCAATCGGCTGTTGGAGCCTGAGGGCATCGCCTATCGCGGGACGGTTCAGGTCAAACATTTACTCTGGATTGTTGTGCGCGAGATCGGGGTCCGTCAGCTTGGTGCGCAGGTCGTGAAGTCTCTGCGGGGGTTGCGGATTGCGCCATTCTATGGCTGCTATATTCTCCGGCCGTCATGGGATTTGGGATTTGACGATCCGGAGAATCCGTCTTCTCTTGAGCAGGTGATTCGTGCGCTGGGCGGGGAGGCGGTGGCCTATGCGGGGCGCACGAAGTGTTGTGGATTTCCGATCATTCTCGAAAAAGAAGCGGTGGCCATGGCCATGGCCGGAGCCAATATGAAGGAGGCCAAGGAGGAGGGGGCTGACTGTATGGTGACGCCCTGTCCGCTTTGCCACATGAGTCTGGATATCTATCAGGATCGGGCTGGCCAGGCGGTGAATACTGCGCTGAACCTTCCCATTCTCCACTTGCCGCAGCTTCTTGGTTTGGCGATGGGGATTCCTTCCAAAGAGTTGGGTCTTGCTCGTCATCTGATCCCGGTTGATTCGATTGTCAGGCGTATTGAGTCGTCAATCCACCATTCTTCGTAGGAGGTTGTTGTCAGTATGAAAGTCGTTACTCTCTCAGATTATCAGCAGTTTAGCCAAGAGAAGATGAAGAAGAACAACATGTTTCAGTCCGAGCGGTTCTTCTGCGACATCTATTGTTTTGAGCCGGGCCAGGAGCAGAAGGGCCATGTCCACGGAGATCAGGACAAAGTCTATCTCGTACTTGAAGGTCAGGGGACATTTCAGGTCGGTTCAGAGAAGCAGGTGCTGGGGGCCGGGCAGGGGACGATGGCGCCGGCTGGGGAAGAACATGGGGTAAAGAACCACACGGCGCAACGGTTGAAGGTGCTGGTGTTTGTGGCGCCGAATCCGTAGGAACAGGCGATGCGACAGATATGGCTGTGCTTACTCGGTTCGCAGGGGGATCTTTACACTGATGGCACCGGCGAGTTCTCCCTCCTGGGCACCTTCTTTTGGATAGCCCGAAATATCCCACTCTCCTCTTGGTGTGCCGTGGCAGGCGAGGCATGCGTGCTGGTAATAAATCGGCATCACTACTCGCAAGGTGCTGCCGGAATCTGTTAGCTCGCTGACATAGGCGTCACCGTTGGGCCGACCGGAGAGCCAGTGGAGGACGGAGGATTCGTATTCATCCGGCTCGTTCTTGGGATTGCGCGGTTGGAGTGCGGTCTGTTTCAGTTGGACGTGGGATCGTTTGGAGAAGCGCGCGGCCGCTTGGCTGCCGAACGTCGCAGGAATGAAGTTCTTGTATCCGATTCCCCGTTGATTAATGACGACCTGCGCGTCGCGGACGACGTCCTTGCTGGCATCAATGAGGGCCGGCAACAGATTGCGAGCCAACGGCGGAATTGCAACGGCAGTCTGCTTTGCAGAAAACAGGCTCAGATCGATGCCCGTCCGTTGTCGGAAGACGTCGGACATCTGTCGTTCAAACGCGTCCGGCGTAAACCCTTTGTCTCCTTTGTGGATATCGTCGATGAGGGTTTGATTCTGCTCGATCACCAGGCGGCCGGCTTGGAGCAGCTTGGCGAGGAGCCGGGCCGTTTCTTCGGCCTCGGCGCGAAGCTGCTCTGGCGGCGATGCGTGGACGGGAGTGATACCAATCAGTACTGCGAGTATGACGAGAGTAATCCTTACACGATGTATCATACGACCTCCTTACTGCGTGCGGGCTAGTGCGAGGATGATTCCCGACAGGCGCCCTGGGCATAGTGGGCTGGCATTTTCTGCACATCAAACGGCAAGCCCTCCGTCGACGCACGCCGGGGATAGGCGTACGGTTCGTCGAGCCATCGTTGCCGCATGTGCTGGAGTCGGCCGGTTTCATTGAGCTGGAAAATCACGCGATTGATCAGCCAGCGTAGTTTGTAGCTCTCCTCCGCCATGACGATGGCGTAATCCCCTTGTGTGAACCGCAGCGGCTGATTCGCGTCGCGCTCCAACAATTGCCAATTTCGTTGTGTGGTCTTCACCATAAATTCCAACACCGGATGCGCGCCGATGATCACGTCGATGGGAGGCGTGGCTCCGGCGGCCATGTGTTCGAAGGCGGCGGGGAGCGAGTCGCAGACGAGGAGTTTGGCCGTGGGCAAGTTGGCCTCGGCATAGAGGTGGGCCGAGGTGCTGTCTTGCACGGCGACAGTCAGACCGTCCAGGATCCGTTCTCGTGCGGTAACGCCGACATTGGTTCGGAGGCGTGCCTGGACTAGGTTCACGACGTCTGCACGTGTTGTGATGGCGCCGATGCCGCCTTGATAAAAATAGGGCGCGGAATAGGCGAATCCCGCTCGGCCAGGCGACGGCGATTCGGCGGCGACGGCGGACACAAAGAAATCCAATTGCCCTTCATTCAAGAGCAGAAATAGATCTCGGAAGCGAACCAAGTGTAACGTTGGAGCGATGGGATGGCCGCAATGGATTGTGAGGGCCTCGCTGACGGCCTGCGTAAGTTCTGTATCGAGTCCGGTCACCCGAGCGCCTTCGTCGGTCCAGACGGCAGGGAA
>JBEBHO010000041.1:0-4366 GCA_040081095.1 Nitrospira sp. | reverse complement strand
CTTCAGCATGGCGTGGAACTCATCTCGATCGGGAACGGCACGGCCAGCCGCGAGTCCGACAAGCTGGCGACGGAGCTGGTGAAGCTGATTGTCACGAAAAAGCCTGAGCAGAAACTGGCCAAGATTGTCGTCAGTGAAGCCGGGGCATCGGTCTATTCCGCGTCGGCCTTTGCGGCGGCGGAATTCCCCGAATTGGACGTGAGTTTGCGGGGAGCCGTGTCCATCGCCAGGCGCCTGCAGGATCCCCTGGCCGAATTGGTGAAGATCGAGCCGAAAGCGATCGGCGTTGGTCAGTATCAGCATGATGCCAATCAGCACTTGCTGGCGCGCTCCCTTGATGCGACGGTGGAAGATTGCGTGAATGCGGTGGGTGTCGATGTGAATACGGCGTCGGTCCCTCTGCTGGCGCGTGTGTCCGGTCTAAACCAATTACTGGCGAAGCACATCGTCGAATACCGTGATGCCAACGGGCCGTTCCGGAATCGCATGACGATGCGCAAAGTCCCGCGCCTGGGCGAAAAGACCTTTGAGCAAGCGGCGGGATTCTTGCGGATCAACGACGGCGACAATCCCTTGGACCGCTCGTCGGTCCATCCGGAGGCTTATCCGGTCGTCGAGCGCATTCTGACGCGTGTCGGAAAAGGCATCATGGATGTGATGGGGCAGCCGACCCTGCTGAAAGGACTGTCACCGGCTGACTTTACCGATGAGAAATTCGGTGTGCCGACCGTGCGCGATATCCTGATGGAGTTGGAAAAGCCTGGTCGCGATCCGCGCCCTGAATTCAAGACGGCGACGTTTCTGGAGGGCGTTGAGTCGTTGGCCGATCTGCAGCCGGGGCTAATCCTGGAAGGGGTCGTGACGAATGTCGCCGCTTTTGGGGCGTTCGTCGATATCGGGGTGCATCAGGACGGTCTTGTGCACGTGTCGGCCTTGGCAAACAAGTTTGTCAAAGATCCGCACGAGGTGGTGAAGCCAGGGCAGATCGTTAAGGTGAAGGTGATGGAGGTTGACGTGAAACGCCAGCGCATCTCTTTGACGATGCGTCTTGATGACGCGGCGGGGAGTACGTCTTCCTCGCGCGTGTCCTCAGGTCAGGTGAGTGCGGGGTCTGCGCCCGATTCGCAGGGGCGCCGTCAGCCCATGGCGCAACGTCCTGCAGATCGGCAGCCGCCGCCCGGCGGCACGATGGCCATGGCGATGGCGCTTGCTCGAGCGAAGCAGAAAACCTCGTAGTTTGATGGTCCGGTATCAGATGTTGATCGAAGTAGAACTCGTCTGGTACCGGACCTGCCGCTCTGGTGCAGCCTTCCGATTGTTACCCCTCAAAGGAAAGTCGTCTCGCGTAGTGCGGTGCTTGCCGCTGATTCTCTCCCGCTCCTGATCATCCTTACATATCGGTTTACGGCGTCCTCTCACGTGTGTGGTCTGGGAACAACGCTGGGTCTGTTGGGGGCGGGGTAGTCTCGCCGTATCGCCTTCGTGGCCTTTCATCACGTCCTCTCTTCGATCTAACGGGAGGGGGGCGAGGTTCCGCCGCATCAATGACATCTGTCCGCATGCCGAGATGTGGCTTGACAGAATAGGACTCCTGTCTATATATTCAGGACTCCTGAACATTAGAGGTGACCGTGGTGATTAGAAAGGAGTCGGGGATGGATACGGTGAAGGTATTCGATACGTGGGTGGAGGTGTTGGGGAAGATGTTGCATTTTGATGTGATGACGGGGGATCAGACGACGGCCATCAGATTGGCGAATGAGTATATGGCGGCGCAGGGATATACGGCGATCGCAGTGACAAGTAAGGAGTGCCAATTCTGCCACCAGGAGCCTCTGGTCATGTTTACGGAGCATCAGCAGGCCGAGTTCCGGCAAGCCGGCGGATTCATTGTGCCCTTGTCTGCATAAAGGAGCGCCCAATGGGGAAACGGTTGCCCATCCAGGGAGAGAAAACAGTTGTCGATCACATTACGGCCGGCTTAGGGAAAATCGCAGCGGCCTTACGGAACCAGGCTTGGGAGGGTGGCTCTGAGCGAAAGCTCACTCCGACGCAGGGCCAAATTCTGGTCTTCCTGGCGGAACGGGAGGGCCAATCAGTTCGACTGAACGATGTGGCGTCCGCACTGTGTCTCTCGGCGGCGACCGCGAGCGATGCGGTCAGCACGCTTGTCCAGAAACAACTGGTTAAGAAAGAGCGTTCGGAAGAAGACCAGCGGGCGCTCGTCTTGACTCTCACGGCGGCGGGGCAACGCGAGGCCCAAGAGACTCGGGGATGGACTGAGGTTGTTGAGGCCGGCGTCAGAAGTCTCACGCCGGACGAACAGGCGGTGTTTCTACGGGGGCTGACCAAGGTGATTCATTCGTTGCAGGCGCAGGGGGTGATTTCGGTCGCGCGGATGTGTGCCGGCTGCACCTATTTTCAGCCCTATGTCCATACCGATACCGCGAAGCCGCACCATTGCGGGTTGGTGAACAAGCCGTTGGGAGAGGGGCAGTTGCGGCTCGATTGTCCGGACTTTGTTCCGGGAGGAGAGATGGAGCTGCAGCGTCGATGGGATGTGTTCGTAAGTGGCGGCGAGGGGCGATAAGCCCTATTTATTAATCAATACAGGAGGTGTGCGATGAAGATGCAGCGCGTGGTGAGTATGGCGGTCTTGAGTGTGGTTCTGATGGCGGGTTCGGCTTGTGCCGCAAGTCAGCCTCAGGGCAAGCCGCTCTATGACCGTTTAGGCGGTAAGGGTGCGATCACGGCGGTGGTGGAGACGTTCGTGGGCAATGTGGGGGGCGATAAGCGGATCAACGGATATTTCGCGAGCACGGATCTCACGAAGCTCAAGGCGCATCTCGTTGATCAGATTTGCGGAGCGAGCGGCGGGCCTTGCAAATACACCGGCCGTACCATGAAGCAGACGCACGCCGGGATGGGTGTGACTGATGCGGCCTTTGGTGCTCTGGTCGAAGATCTGGTGGCGGCGCTGGATCATCACAAGGTCGGCAAGACCGAAAAGGATGAATTGCTGGGTGTGCTCGGCCCGATGAAGAGCGATATCGTCGAGAAGAAGTAACGCCTCATGGTGCGGGGGATCACACGGTGATGCCCCCGCACACCGGGTTTTCTCAACGTCGCTCGCCGGTGCAGGTGACAGAGGTTGGTTTGTCTGAATCGCGAAATCAGTGGTTTCGTTAGGGAGTCTGCTTGGTCCTGAAGAAGTCTCCGCCTTTGACGAATTCGTCGTCACTGCCCCAGGCGATGTGCTTATCCAAACGCTTCATGAGCGGTACGTGTTTCGAGCAATGGACATAGGCTTCCTCGACGTTCACCTGGATCCAGGCTTCCGGCCGCCGGCCGCCTTTGACCTGCATGGACTCGAGAATGCCAGCAGGGAGATGAGGCATGCCTTCCATCTCGCCCGGAGTCAGGACGTGAGCCTTCCCGTTGACGTGGAGTCCCATGGTTGTCAGGTAGTAATCGAGAAAGATCATGCCGATGTGGGGGTTCTCCATGATGTTGCCCACACTGGCCAGCACGCCGTTGCCTCGATATTCCGGATAGACGAGTGTTTTCTCGTCCAGCACGGCGACGAATCCCCTGGTGCCGGCACGAAAGGAGCAGTCACAGGCGCCACTGGCGCTGGCCGTGGCAATGAAGGCCATTTCCTGCCGCGCGATGAACTGCTGCATCGGACCATTTAAATGATCCAGGACTTGATTGGACTGAAAGGCCGCCGCTCGACTTGCCGTGCCGAACTGTTCTTGCGCCTGCTGTTCTCCGGAGATGTTCGGGCGGTTCATGGCTGTACTCCTTATCCGTGGGCCTGAGGCGACGGGGGCGAAGGCATTGTCCGATAGACCAAGGGGGAATGTCGAATGAATTAGGAAGGTGTCCGATGTGTGCGCTGTGATAGGGGATTCAGACCGACGTTGTGCGGATTCGATGTATGGCGGGGCTATGGGTGTCGATGCGGAAAAGAGATGCCAGGCTGCGTTACCCCTTCGAACGGCGGATATCGAGGAGCAGGTCCCTGATCTGCGATTCGTCGTGCGGGGCGATGGAGATGAATTTGAGTCCGTACATGGAGTCATCGGTCCAGCGGACAACGGCGGCGTCTACGGGGATCGGCGGCCGCTCCGTTGAGATCTGAAGGATCAGATTGTATTCCTGGCCGATGTTGAGCGGCACTTCGCTCAAGAGTCGGCAGCCTCCGATGGAGAGATCGACCATGGCGCCCTCGCCTTCGGCCTCCTCGCCCAACCGGACCGGTACGACAAGGCGCCTGAATGAAAAGAGCGCGCCTGCAGGCAGGAGTATGCGTGTGTGCTTTCGCAGGTCGATGATGCGTTTAGGCTGTGCATGAGGCTGTGCC
>JBEBHO010000353.1:0-16345 GCA_040081095.1 Nitrospira sp. | reverse complement strand
TACGAACACCCATTCGTTGCGCCGCAGCTTACGCACTTTAAGCAGGTGCCGTTTCGCACCATCGTAAACTGTTTGCACTCCGGACAGGGATCGCCTTCATAGCCCTTGACCTTGGCGCTCTGCACTTCCGTCAGCGTCAGGGTCTCGCGAATGATCTCCACCTTGCGCGCCGCCATACTATGGCCGTTTCCGTTGCCGTTCCCCTTCGTCCCGTTCCGGCGAATCGGCAGATGCTCCATGCTCACCGACGATTTCGCCAGCGCAGCAAGATCCGCTTCCTCATCCACGCATTCGGGATCCTGCTCGTCCATCTTCATCGAATCCATCCGCAGGTCTTCTTCTTTCACCTGCGCCAGGTCGTACCGATCCAAATAGGTCACGGCCAACTCGCGGAAGATGTAGTCGATGATCGACGTCGACATCTTAATGCGATCATTCAACTTCACCGGCCCATTCGGCTCGAAGCGGGTAAACACGAAGGCTTCAACAAACTCCTCCAGCGGGACCCCATGCTGCAATCCCAGCGAGATGGCAATCGCAAAACAGTTCATCAAACTCCGGAACGCGGCGCCCTCTTTATGCATATCGAGGAAAATCTCGCCGACCGTGCCGTCTTCATACTCGCCGGTTCGCAAATAGAGCTTGTGTCCGCCGACAATGGCTTTTTGGGTATAGCCATTCCGTCTGCCCGGCAAGGGCCGTCGCTTGGCCAGATAGCGAACGAGGACACGCTCGGTGATTTTCTCTGCCGCGGCGGAGATGGTATCGACCGGCGCTTCCACACCCTTCTCCGCGTCGCTCGATGAACTGAGCGGCTGGCTCAGCTTTGAGCCGTCCCGATAGAGCGCGACCGCCTTCACCATGCTCTTCCAGGCAAACAGATACGCCGACTTCACCTCGTCAAGCGTCGCCTCCGCCGGCATGTTGATGGTCTTGCTGATCGCCCCGCTGATAAACGGCTGCGCCGCCGCCATCATCCGGATATGGGCATCGACGTGAATGAACCGCTGTCCGATCCGGCCGCAGCGATTGGCGCAATCGAAGACCGGCAGATGCTCGGTTTTCAAATGCGGCGCCCCTTCGACCGTCATCGTGCCGCAGCAATATTCATTGGCGGCGGCAATTTCTTCCTGGGTGAACCCCAGCGCCTTGAGCATATTGAAGTTCTTTTCGGCCAACTGCGCGTCGGTCAAACCGAGCTTCTCCAGGCAGAACGCCTCGCCCAAGGTAAACTTGTTAAACATAAACGCGATCTCAAACGCCTGCACCAGGTTGCTCTCAAGCCGTTCCAATGCGGCGTCATCGAACCCTTTATTGCGCAGCGTCTCATGATTGATGAACGGCGCGCCCTTCAGGGTCTGGGCCCCGACGCAATAGCGGATGATGTCCTGAATCTGACTCTCGGCATACCCCAGAGTCGTCAGCGCCTGGGGAATACTCTGGTTGATGATCTTGAAATACCCGCCACCGGCCAGCTTTTTGAACTTCACCAAGGCAAAGTCCGGCTCGATTCCGGTGGTATCGCAATCCATGACCAACCCGATGGTTCCCGTTGGCGCGATCACGGTAACCTGCGCGTTGCGGTATCCATAGGCTGCCCCGAGTTCCAAGGCCCGATCCCACGCCCGTCTCGCCGCGATGAGCAAATCAGGCGGGCAATGCTCCGGCTGAATGCCGGACGGAACAATCGTGAGATCTTCATACTCTTCAGACGCCGTGTTATAGGCCGCTCGCCGGTGATTGCGAATGACCCGCAACATGTGGTCGCGATTTTTCGTATATCCGGGAAACGGCCACAGCTCGGCGGCCATTTCAGCCGATGTGCTGTACGCCTCGCCGGTCATAATCGACGTAATCGCTCCGCAAATCGCCATGGCTTTGGGAGAGTCGTACGGAATCCCCTGCCGCATCAGCACGGTCCCGAGATTGGCATAGCCCAACCCCAGCGTGCGGAACTGGTAACTGCGTTCAGCGATCGACTTGCTGGGGAACGAGGCCATCAAGACGCTGATCTCCAGCACGATCGTCCAGAGACGCACGGCATGACGGAAGCTCTCCAGTTCGAACTGCCCATCCACCGTATAGAACAGGGCCAAATTGAGCGAGGCCAAATTGCAGGCCGTATCGTCAAGGAACATGTATTCGGAACAAGGATTCGACGCATTGATGCGACCATCCTCCGGGCAGGTATGCCATTCATTGATCGTCGTATCGTACTGCGTACCGGGGTCGGCACAGATCCACGCGGCCCAGGCAATCCGGTCCCAGAGATCGCTGGCCTTGATCGTCTTGCACGCTTTGCCGTCGATCCGGCGCTTCAGCTGCCAATCGCTGTCGTTCTCCAACGCCTTGAAAAACTCATTGGGAATTCTGACGCTGTTATTGGAATTCTGTCCGGAGACCGTTTGATAGGCCTTCCCGTCCCAGTTCGTGTCGTACTCGTGAAACACAAAGTGGGTAAAGCCCTGCTGCGCGTAGGCATACATGCGCTGCACATAGGCTTCAGGCACCATGTCCCGGCGAGCCGCCGCCAGGGCTTCCTTCAGGACCGGATTCTTCTTTGGATCGATCTCTGCTCTCGTCTGCCCCAGGCTGTCGACAACATGGCAGGCCTTCAATACCGCATTCAGCCGCTGTGCGCAGATTTTCGATCCCGTGACCATCGCGGCCACTTTTTGCTCTTCAATGACTTTCCAGTCGATAAACTCTTCGATGTCGGGATGATCGAGATCGAGGCAGACCATCTTGGCGGCGCGCCTGGTGGTGCCCCCGGACTTGATCGCGCCCGCCGCGCGGTCGCCGATCTTTAGGAAGGACATCAAGCCGGAAGACCGGCCACCGCCGGACAACCCTTCGCCATCGCCACGCAACCGCGAGAAATTGGTTCCGGTTCCAGACCCGTACTTAAACAGCCGGGCTTCACGGACCCATAAATCCATAATTCCGTTGTCGTTGACAAGATCGTCATCCACGGACTGGATAAAACAGGCATGGGGCTGGGGATGTTCGAAGGCGTTGGTCGACTTCACCACCTCGCGGCTTTTGGGATCCACGTAATAGTGGCCCTGGGCCGGACCGGAAAGTCCGTAGGCATAATGCAACCCGGTGTTGAACCATTGCGGTGAATTCGGCGCGGCCATTTGCCTGGCCAGCATGTAGCTGATCTCGTCTTGAAAGGCCTCGCTGTCTTCCTGAGTTTTGAAATACCCGTATTCTTTGCCCCAATGGGTCCAGCAACCGGCGAGCCGTTCGAAGACCTGACGGGCATCACGCTCACCACCGAGGACCGGTTTTCCATCTGAACCGACCTGAGGGTTTCCAGCCACATCCTTCTGAGGGACACCGGCCTTCCGAAAATACTTCTGAGCCAGGATATCAATAGCCAATTGAGACCACTGCTCCGGCACATCAATACTTTCAAGCTTGAACACGGTAGATCCGTCTGGATTACGAATCTCCGACGACCGCTTCACGAACGTGAGACCATCGTAGGGGCCCTGGCCGCGACGGGTAAATCTCCGCTCAATTCTCACAATAGGCCTCCTTCAAGAGGTGACTGTATCTCGGCACGAGTTGAGGTCATAATTTGGTGGTCTTTTCTCCGGTACGGGACGGCCCTAATGTGAGGCACCCATCGCGGATGGACTACATATAGCTATTCAGATTTTTTGTCAACACCAAGTATAGTGGGTAGGCTGAGAAATAAGGGGAAAACCTGGGGACAGTCAATGTGCCTGTCTGATCGCTAACTTGCGGAGATTTGTGGATACTTATCCACAGAAAATACGGGTGAGAATGGTCGGAATATGACGCTCAGGAGCAAACTAGAACGCTAATCGTCCAAATTTAATGGTGGCCTCCTCCACTCCTTCGATCGGAATGAACTGCCCAGCCACTCCGATCACGACAATCTTCGTATTCACAGCATTGGTTTCATATCGGCTCACCAAGCCCCAGTTTTGCCGTTTGGTATGAGGGCGAACGACTTCCTGGAGAATCTTCTTGCTCTGGGCTTGAAAGACCTGCCGAAGAAATTGCTGTTCGCGACTGGGGGCACCTTTGTCCATGCGATCGATTGCCTTCCCCAGTTCCCTTTCGACAAACTGCAGATAGGTGTCCATCGTCGGGTTAGACAAGGCAAGTCCAACCGCTCCGGCCAGTGCAACGACGATGATCAAGAGCCTGAAAAGACTCATACCGCCCTCAAAATAACGCGCAACATGTTCAGCACCGCACGACCATCCTGTTTGACAAACCGGGACCGGCTGATTAGCCTAGCCCCGCACTGCCGCTCCCTCTCGAAAGAGAGCCACCCCATCTTCACAGGAGGATCTCATGTTTGTCTGGAGTAAACGTCTGGTTGCCGCTCTGCTGGGAAGCTTTATCCTCTTCCTCATGCTGTTCCTCTTCCAAGGCTCACCCGACAGCGGCAGCGGGCTAAAGATTCACACCACTCGGTGGATGGCCCTCAACTATGCCGGCCTCATGATCTGGATCTTCGTGTGGATGATCGATCAGGCCCGCGTCCGGGGAAAAAACGTCTGGCTCTGGCTCGTCCCGTTCCTCTTTGCCCCGCTGGCAACTCTCATGCTCTTCGTCCTCTTCCTCCAGCGCAAACTGTCGTCTTAACGCGTACCCGCCGGCTGAACCGGGACGGCGGCTGGTACGGAGGGTGCGACGTGACTGGCTGGACCAAACGAAATCCGCTCGCGCACCCGCCACACAGCCCAGAGACCTGGCAGCGCCACCACAAAAGTCAGCAGAAAAAATTGGCCCCACCCGACCGCCGCGACGACATCGGCGGAAGGGCGACCGGCAAAGACGCGGCCGAGGGCTTCGAGCGAGGACAACAACGCAAACTGCGTGGCCGTATACCGCGGATCACAGAGCGACATCACCAGCGCCACGAACGCTGCCGTACCCATCCCCCCAGTGATGTTTTCAACCATCACCACCGTCGCCAGCAACGCCGCGCTCTTCCCCGCCCAAGCCAGCACCACAAACCCGAGATTGGACACGGCCTGCAAGAGACCGAACAGCAACAGCGACTGCACCAGTCCCATCCTCGCCATCAAGAGCCCGCCGAACAACGCGCCTAGCAACGTCGCAAGAATCCCGATGCCCTTCACATATCCGACCTCCGCAGCGGTAAACCCCACACCGCCAATGAGAAACGCCGTTTGAAGCGAAGAGGCAAAGGCATCGCCGAGCTTATACAAGACAATCACCGCAAGGAATCCCACGGCGTGAGGACGCGTGAAAAACTCGGCCAGCGGCGCGCCGATCGCCTCACCCATCGTCTTCGGTGCAGCGGCCACCCGGCCCGGCTCGGGACTCAGGAAGATGATAGCGGTACCGATCACCATGAGTCCGGCCAACAGCAGATACGTCGTCTGCCACCCGACCACATCCGCGACAACAAGCGCCCCGGCCCCAGCCACCAATAGCGCAATCCGGTACCCGTTGACCCACACGGCGGCGCCGAATCCCCGCTCCTGCGACTCCAATGTTTCCGTGCGGTAGGCATCGAACACGATATCCAGCGACGCCGCGAGAAACGCCACGAGCACCGCAAAGGCTGCGAGCAATTCGGGATGATGCCGGGGACTGGTTACCGCCATCAGCACCACCCCCAGGGCCACACACATCTGCGTCAACACCATCCAACCGCGCCGCCGGCCGAGCCAGGGCGGCACAAGACGGTCAATCACCGGCGCCCAGAGAAACTTCAACGTATAGGGCAATCCGACCAGCGTGAAAATGCCGATGGTTTTGAGGTCCACCCCCTCCACCGTCAGCCAGGCTTGCAATGTCCCGGCCGTGAGTGCCAGCGGAAGTCCGGATAAAAAACCGAGAGGGAACATCACCGCCAGACGGCGATTCAATAATGCGAAAGGCATGAGCTTAGAAAGATTCATCAGAACGCAGAATAGCACTCACCATGAAGACTTCTGCAGCGGAATCTCGAATTGCGCACAAGCTGGCAAGAAGAATGAGTCCGACCGTGCAACAACATTGGCACTAACAAGGCTGGCCGTTAAATGCGCAGGGTTTGTAGCGCAAGATATCGAAATCGACGTTCTCCTGATACACACGCTCGTTGCCGTTCACCCCGTCCTGCTCGGGATCGTTCCACATCGTATGATCCCACCAATAGAACAGCGGCTGTTCCTCGGTCTGGTAGATCGGGTTGCCATAATTGCTCCGCGCATATTCCTGCACGAGCCGGCCTGTCACATAGTCCACCTGGCCATTGCCCTGTAACGAATAGAGCATCAGGAAAAGACGGGCTTCGTGATCGTAAAGTTCATCGAGCCTGGTCGTGAGATCCGGTTCAACCGGCAACACCCCGTGAGACGCTGTCCGCGCGGGAACGACTAAGAGAGCGGTCATCAGCAGCGTGAGCAACCAGGTTGCGCGTGTGGCCATCTCGACACCTCCCGGCAAGTCCGCACACTCTATCGGGCCGCAAAATCGCTGTCAATTCAACCCGAGGCCAATCTGCATCGCGTGCCGATAAGGCGTCCCCACCTTGCCCCTCTCCCAACCCCTCCCCTATAATGCCGCAGGATGATCACGAAAGCTGAACAACCACGCGCCTCGCTGCACACTCTCGGCTGCCGGCTCAATCAGGCGGAAACCTCGATGCTGGGGGAGCGTCTGCGCCGGGACGGTTACCAGATCGTGGAGTTTGGCCAGCCCACCGATTTGCTAGTCCTGAACACCTGCTCCGTGACCGAAGATGCCGAGCGCACGTCGCGCTATCTGATTCGCAAGACATTGAAACATTCCCCCCACGCCTTCATCGCCGTGACCGGATGCTATGCGCAAACGGGACCGGATGGGCTGAAGCAGCAAGCCGGCATCGACCTGATCGTCGGCAACCAATACAAACTGGACTTGCCCAGCTATCTTCCTCCGAGCGATCGGCTCGCAAAACGGGCCGCGCCTGAGGTGTATCGCACCAAGACCATTGCGCGTGACGATTTTGAATTGGAACTCTACGCGCAACCAGACTCTACCCGTGCGCCGCTCAAAATTCAGGACGGCTGCAGTACGATGTGCAGCTTCTGCATCATTCCCTTTGCCCGCGGGCAGGAGCGCAGCCGGGTGCTGGCCGATGTGCTCCGTGAGGCCGAGCACCTCGCCGCACAGGGCTATCGGGAAATCGTGCTGACCGGCGTGAACATTGGGCAGTATCGGCAGGAAGGGGCGGACCTCTGCGCGGTGATTCGCCGGCTTGAACGGGTTCCGGGCCTTGAGCGCATTCGCCTGTCCTCGATTGAGCCGACCACGGTAACGGACGAGCTGCTCGATCTCATGGCCTCATCGCCGAAACTCTGCCCCTACCTCCACATTCCTCTTCAGAGCGGAGACGACGGCATCCTGTCTGCCATGAACCGGTCTTATTCGGCAGGGGCCTATCGGGATCTAATCGAGCGAGCCTTGCGCAAGATTCCCAACCTGGGACTCGGCACCGACATCATGGTGGGCTTTCCCGGTGAGAACGATGAGGCATTCGACAATACGTGTAGATTAGCGACCGATCTTCCCTTCGCCTATTTTCACGTCTTCCCCTATTCGCCCCGTCCGGGAACGGCAGCGGTCAAGCTCGCCGATCCGGTGGACACCGCTTTGGTAAAACGCCGCACGGCGGTTATGACGGCGCGGTCTCAGGAAAAGCGGCTGGTCTTTCACGACCGGCACATTGGCACCACAGTCCCTCTCTTGTTTGAATCAGGCCAACAGGAGGACTATCGTGTGGGCACCACGGCCAACTTCCTGAAAGTTGCCGTGCTTTCGAATGTCGACATGACGAACCAGTTGCGCGAGGTCACGATCACCGCGGCCAGCGAACGCTGGGCAATAGGCCACCTTTCTAGTCACCACGCCACCACCACCACCACATTGCCGATGCTATGACGAATAAGACACACCCCCATCTCATCCATATTGAGACCTTCGGTTGTCAGATGAATGAATCCGACAGCGAGCTCGTCCGTTCGCTGCTCAAGCAGGATGGATTTGCCTTTACCGAAGACCGGGAGCGCGCCGACGTGATGCTGATGAACACCTGCGCCATCCGGGAAAATGCGCACAACAAGGTGTACGGCCACCTCGGGGAATTGCAGGCGGTCAAGAAAGAGCGCCCGCTCGTGGTCGGTGTATTGGGGTGCATGGCGCAAAGCCTGAAGGATGAGTTGACCAAGAAAGTGCCGCTCATCGACGTGCTCGCCGGCCCCGATGCCTATCGCCAGCTCCCCATGTTGATTACGAACGCGTTGCAGGCCCAAGAGCAGGGCTTTGCGAAGAAAGCGTTCGCCCTCGATCTCTCCGAATACGAAACGTATGAAGGTGTGCTCCCGGATCGTGAAGGCGGAGTCAATGCCTGGATCACCGTCATGCGCGGCTGCGACAACTTCTGCAGTTTTTGCGTAGTTCCATACACCCGCGGACGCGAGCGTTCACGGGATCCGCAGAGCGTCCTGGCTGAAGCGCAACAGGCCGCCGCTCTCGGATACAAACAAATTACGTTGCTCGGGCAGAATGTGAACTCCTATCGATCTGAGGGCTGGGACTTCGCCAGACTCATCACTGCTGTCGCAGACACGACGGGCATCGAACGGGTCCGCTTTACCTCGCCACACCCCAAGGACTACCCGCTGTCACTTCTCGAAGCCATCGCCACGCACCCCAAGATCTGTAAGCATATTCATCTCCCCGTCCAATCGGGCAGCGACCGTATTCTCGATCTGATGGGACGCGAGTACACCGCCGCCGATTATTCCAGGCTGGTTGAGCAGATCAAGGGAATGATTCCAGATATCGTCCTGACCACCGACATCATCTGTGGCTTTAGCACAGAAACCGAGCAGGACTTCGAGAGCACCTGCCGGCTCGTCGAACAAACCCGCTTTCATTCCGCCTTCGTCTTTGCCTATTCTGAGCGAAAGAATACGATCGCCGCGAGAAAATTCCAGGACGATGTCCCCGAAGACGTAAAAGGGGACCGCGTCAGACGGCTTGTGGAACTTCAGCGCGAGATCGGCGGGGTACGAAATCGTGAATATCTCGGACACACACTGCCCGTTCTCGTAGAACGCGAGGCCACCCGCTCACCTCATCGTTGGATGGGCAAGACCGATGGCAATATTGCAGTGATCTGGGATAAGGCGCTTGAACCGCTCCAGCCAGGCATGATTACCCAACGCCGCATTACGGACACCTCGGTCGCGGCACTGTTTGCCCAATAGACACTCCTGAGATTCACCTCCGATCGTCCTGACCACAGTCCGTTCTCCGTACTTCTCCATACGGAACTTCCAACCTAGCGAAGGAACATTCCTGCACGCCTTGCCCTCTGGGCTGAACATTTTCTGACACCTGTCCGTCAAGAAATCATCATGGACTTCAGAGATGGCAGTGGGTGAGAAGACCTCTCATCCCCCTTATGCCTCCCGGCCTGGATGCTGATGTGCGCAGATCATTTCACGACCATTCATTTGTAACTCGCTGACTTTCCTACGTAGTTTCTCAAATCACGCATGGACTGTTTTCACCATTCTCTAGTGAGTATGAACCCACCAGCAATTTTTCATCAGGCTGATTTCATCGGAAGATCGCAAGACTTTTCCTATACATCTCAATGGCATGTCATTTGCTTAGTATGCGGAACCATGGATAACCCCTCTTACCAAGAACCTTCAAACCAAGCGGATGCGCACATGACACTCGAAACCATTATTTCAGCCGGTGTGTTCGGATGGATGGCCGTAGGCATGGTGCTCATGGGCCTAGGCATCTGGTAGCCCACGAACGCACGCCTGGCAATTCAACACATCTAGAATCTTCACAGATCTTGCTCTACCCGCAGGAAAAGGAGCCCACCATGCAGTTCACGCTCAAGAGAGACACGACACACGTGACGGCAGGAATTCTCCTGGCAGCCGTTCTATTCAGCGGGTGCTCCTTGATCTCCGGATCTCAGGCCGTACACCAGAGCGCGAAAGGCGCGGTGTCTCTCGAAGAAGTCTCCGAATGGTCGTTCGAGGCCAATCACCCCACGATGATTGACCAGAACACCATGCTGAAGATTGTGAAAGGTGTAACGATGGATGAGGCCACACCAGCCTCGAGCAGATTGCCCGCGAGTGGCAGCAAGCCGATGAGAGTGTTCAGCGATGAAGACGCCGAGTTTCTTGCTCCCCTGCTAGCCCAAGGATTATCGCGAGCGAAACCGGAACAGATGGTCGGTTTCCGTGTGTCTTCATCGGCAGGGTCAGGTGCTGCACCCACCGCGGGCACCCTTTATGTGCAACATGGCCAGGCCTATTTCACCATCACTTCACCGAAGGGAATGAAAGCCGCCGGATTCATGCCGAAGTCTGCGGCACACAGCGAGCCCGCTCCCTCGTACGCGGCCAACGGCGCTTCCGGCGCCATGTCGATCGTCATCGATTATCAAGCCTTGGCCAAGGCTTCCATGCCATCCTCGGTTCCTGTCGCCTCGGTGGAGAAATCACCGGCAAGCGCTTCAACTGCCTTCGCCGCTCCGGCGAAATCCTTTGCCAGGCCGGATGCCCCGTCGCCCGTCCGAGCTATCCCTGTAACCACCACATCGCCGGCAATGGAAGCGTCACCCAGCGACATGACTACGGATGAGCTGCTCAACAAGAAAATGGATGAATTGCAACAGACCAAGGAAGCCAGCGCGTTGAAGGACTCCGAGATCAAGATGCTTCGCAAAGAAACAGAGTGGATGAAGAAGGAACTGCGCGAACGCACCGCCGAGCGCGATGCGCTGAAAGCCAAGAACGTGTCATCGAAACCGGCGCCGAAGAAACACACCGCAGAAGTTCAACCGACTCGCTAACCACACGTCGATTACAACAGCTCCAGCAATTCCGGCTGGAGCAGCACCACCTCACTGGACAGGGGCTGCCGGAAATTCATACGGCAATAACAAGCATACGTCACATACGTATCTTGTAAACAATACCGGGCCAGCTCCCGTCCCTGCCCCTTCTCCCACATCTCCGCCACCTGCGATCCGCTTCCCGACTTGGTTTCCACATTGAGAGCTCGCGCCAGCACATCCAGCTTCACCCACCCCCGCGTATCCCAGTTACTCCAGATCGCCATGGTGTCGTATACGGGTTCGGCCCGAAACTTCGCGAGATTGATATCGTAGCTCGGCTTCACTTGATGAATCATCGATCGCTTCTTGATAAACGGCAGGTCGAACCCCAGGCCATTATGGGTAATGAACAAGGTGGGCCGGTCCTGTGCGATCCGGGCCCAGAACTGGCGGAGCAACTCCTTTTCATTGCTCCCGTACCAGGCCACCGCACTGCGGGCTTCCATCTGGTCCGAGAATTCCAGCAACCCAATGCAAACAATCTTGCTGAACGTCCCATCGAACGCCGACTTGGCATACAGCTCATCTTCCGCATGGCGCGCCTCTTCAATAGCACCGGCTTCAAAGAGATCCATCCCCTCATGACCGGACGAAGCCTCTTCGGGCGGATGCTCTTTCCCCACCAGCCGCGCCCATTCCGCACGCGGCGCCTGAATCGTCTCAATGTCCAACACAACCTTCATCGCAACTCCGTCACCGCATCACGCTGGAGCGCCTCAAGGATGACGCCGTCAGCGGGTGGAAATGTGAACTGGGCAAATTCACCGGGCAACACCCAGCGAAATTCGGCGCAATCCAGCGCCTCGGCCTCCCCGCTTTCAATGGCACAGCGGAAGAAATGCAACTCCACGACCTTTTCAGGATATTCATGCCGGATAATCCGGTAAGGCACAGGCGTGTCAACACGAACGTTTAACTCTTCACGCAATTCTCGCTGCAGACACTCCTCTAGGGATTCTCCGGCTTCGCGCTTTCCCCCGGGAAACTCCCAATAACCCGCGAGATGCACCCCGGCTTTCCGGCGGGCAATCAAGTACCGTCCATCGCGATGAATCAGGCCAGCGGCGACTTCGATCACGGTCATATCCGCCTACTTCCTGCCGGACGTAGCATCAAAGGGATACGTTTTGCAGAACGACTTCATCGGACAGAGCAGGCAATAGGGATCGCGCGCCGTGCAGACCATCGCGCCGAAATCCATGATGGCCTGGTTGAAGTCATACCCCTTGCCACGCGGAATCAGCGCCTCGGACAGCGCCCACAGGTGCGCCTTCTGCGACTTGGGATCGCCCTGCGCCAGAAATACCCGATGGAGGACGCGAATCACGTTCGTGTCGAGAATGGGGGCGTCTTCATTGAAAGCAAAGGAGCGTATCGCGCCAGCCGTATATCGCCCGATGCCCTTAAAGGACAACAGCTCCTCGGCATCGTTCGGCAATTGCCCGCCATAGCGCTCCACCGTTTCACAGGCGATGCTGTGAAGCCGCTCCGGCCGGATGTTGTACCCAAGCGGATACCAGGTCTTCTTGACATCGGCAACGGGCGCTCCGGCCAAGTGCTCAAAGCTTGGATAGCGATCCAGAAACTCATGGTACTTGGGAATCACCCGGTCGACCTGCGTCTGCTGCAACATCACTTCCGACACCAAAATATGATACGGATCCGAGGTTTTTCGCCAGGGCAGATCGCGCCCATGCTCACCGTACCACTTGAGCAAACGCTGCTGAAAGCGGCGCTTTTGAGACGGTGTGAGTGCGGAATTCTGAGGCTTGGATCGTGGCTTCCTGCGCAATGACTTGGATGGGGTGGATCGCATGCTCTTCTCGCGTGAATGATGCCGCATTCTAGGGGGGCTCCTCCTCCAAAATCAAACCGGGCAAGACAGCGCGCAAGACCCCGCCGTCAACCGGCACGGCACTCGCGCGTTCACTCAAACATGCGGGACTATTCAAAGCCGAGATCACATGGTAGCGTGTACACGAGTTCACTTGAAACCAGGAGGAGCAATATGGTCCGTCGGACGACCGTGATGGCGCCCCCCGAGCTTCAGCACTTCGCGCAATCCATCCTCATCGCGGGAGCCGCCGCGGCAGCCTTGCTGCTGACAGCCGGGTTGTCCCATGCCGAGAACCAACCGGTGCCATGGGAATGTTCGACATACGAAGGTGAAGCGCAGACTCGCTGCCTGAATATGTTTATCGAATTGCAACGGGAAGAGATCGGAAAACTCAAAGGACAACTTCAGGCCCAGCAGGGCACAGTCGAACAACTCAGGCAACAAAGCGACCGGCAGGCGGCCGCCACCGCGGATCTGCAACGGCAAGTCGCCGCCCCGCCGGTGATCGTTCCCGCAGCGCCCTACAGCGCCTATACCTACGTCTATCCGCCGGCCATCGGACTCGGCCTCTACTTGGGCCGCCCCGGATTTTACGGGTATCCCTACTACTATCGCCCCCGCATCTATTGGGGCCCGCGCTACCACCGGCACTGGGGCCGGCGCTGAACACAGTCCAGCGGCTATGGCTCGTTCTTGGCCGACGTCGAATACATTCGCACGAGGATCAAACCTGCTCCCACCGCAATGAGCAGACCAGCCAGGAGTCTCGTCTCGACCGTGATCGGCGCAATCAGCACATGATAGAGATGAGGCAGCGCACCGGGACAGACGATCGCCAGCACCAGCGCCAGCACATGACGTCCCAAATAGATCGGCTCGCCCGGCTTTCGTTTCATGGCCATAGATCCTCACTCCCACACATCAGAATCCCTCGCACAGATCGGCGTTTTTATTGACATCGCAGCCCTTGACGCATAGCCTTCATACAGAACGACACTCCGTCTAGGAAAATTTTTCCCCTATGCAGCCACTGGCCGCACAGACCAAACGGGATCGCCAAAAGGCCGAGTTGCGGCAGCAAGCGCGGTATCGCGTCGAATTTCCAGCGAACTGCACCGGAGACTACGCTGCCACAGGTACCGTGTACAACCTCGGGCTGGGCGGATGCAAGATCATGGGATCGGTGCGCATCACCGTCGAGATCGGTGCGATCGTGAAGCTGGCGCTGCACCCACCCGACATGTCGTCAATCCATGTGTACGCCGCCACCGTGCGATGGACCATGGAAGATGACTTCGGCGTCGACTTTCTCGGCATGCAGGAATCAGAGCGGGATCGGTTGGCGCAATTGATTGAGAAGCTCGCAGAGGAGGCCTGACGATGGTCACGAGGAAGTTTCCCCGATATCCGGCCGCAATCTCCAGCATTCTCATGCAGCGAGACCGGCTGAAGTACAACGCCTCGATTCGCGACGTCTCCGTCAAAGGGTGCCGAGTCGAAAGCGTCATTCGCCCCTTCACCGGCATGCAACTGGAAGTCTCCCTGCAGCTCCCCGGTGAAGCCACCCCGATCACCATCAACAAGGCCGCTGTCCGCTGGACCGGTTCCCATGGCATCGGGATCGAGTTCCTGGCCATCGATCCCCCGCAACTCGAGCGCCTCACACAGTTGGTCAACAAGCTCTCCGTCGCCACCCACGCCGCCTGACCCTTCCCGATCGCCGCATCAGCCGGTTGCAAATCCTGGCATCAAGTCCGTATCCTCTCACATCATGGATCTATCCCAGCTCACACCGCAACAGTTGAAGGAACTCGTCCACGGCCTCGTCGACGATCGCCTGCGCGAACTCATCGGCGATCCGGACCTCGGATTGGCGTTGGGCGACGCCCTGCGGGCCCGCTTGAAAGAATCCCTCACCAGCAACGAACGGCTGTCCGGCGATGACGTCGCCGACAAGCTCGGACTGCGCTGGTAATCGCCATGGCCTGGTTTCGCCTCGCGTTCAGACCGGCCGTCATCCAGGACCTCTCCCAGGTTGACTCGACCATGGCGCAACGGCTCTTCGACAAAACCAAATGGATCGCATCGAATGTGGACAACTTGCGCCATGAACCGGTCGCGCCGGACCTGTCGGGCCTTTCGAAGTATGCCGTTGGGGATTGGCGGATTTTTTATTCGATCGATCGTGCGGACTCGCTCGTGGACATCCACGCCATCGTGCCGCGCGCCGTCCTCACGTAGCCGCCGGTCACAGATCAGGAGCCGGCTCCGCAAACATCCGGTCATCGACGCTGGCCAAATGAATGGGGAACTGCCCCTCCTCAGCGTCCTTCACATAGCGGCGCAGCGCCTCGGTCACCGCGGCAAACGCCATGTCCTTCCACGGCAGCGCGTGGCGCGGGAATAAGCGAACTTCCAGACTCTCCGTCCCGGCGCCAAACTCGGGCGCGAGCATCCGCCCCCGGAACACCATATAGACCTGGCCAATGTGCGGCATACTGAGCACCGCGTAGAGCGCCGTGATCTCCACATCCGCCAGCGCCTCTTCTTTGGTCTCCCGGGCCGCCGCTTCTTCCGTCGTCTCCCCGATCTCCATAAATCCGGAAGGAAACGTCCAGAGCCCCAACCGCGGCTCGATCGCCCGCCGGCAGAGAAGGATCTGCCCCTCCCACTCAGGAATACAGCCTGCGACAATCTTCGGATTATGGTAATGAATAGCCTGACAATGGTCACACACGTAGCGCAATACATTGTCGCCAGCTGGGATCTTTTGACTGACCGGGGCCCCGCAGGTACTACAGAATTTCACGGCAGGTTCTCACAGGTGATGAGACATCATGGATAACATGAAATACCGGTGTTTTGCACCCTGCCCGCGCGGCCTTGAAATGTTGCTGCAGCAGGAACTGGCCGCCCTTGGCGCCACCGACCTCCGTCAGGCCGAAGGCGGCGTCGGCTTCTCCGGCGGACTCGCCACCATCTATCGGGCCAATCTGGAAAGCCGGATCGCCAGCCGCATCCTCTTGGAAGTCGTCCATGTGCCCTATCGCACCGAACAGGAGATCTACGCCGCCGCCTGCACGGTCCCCTGGCCGCAATGGTTCACCGCCTTGCGCACCATCAAGGTCAAGACCAGCGCAAAGCAATGTCCGCTCAAAAGTATCGACTTCGTCACCTTGCGAATCAAGGACGCGGTCTGCGACACCTTTACCAAGCTGAAGGGCGCCCGCCCCAGCGTGAATTCCAACCGTCCGGATATTCGCATCGACGCCTTTCTCGACGCCACCCACCTCACGCTCTATCTCGGGACGACTGGGGATTCGCTCTTCAAGCGCGGCTTCCGCCAATCAACCGTCGAGGCGCCCTTGCGCGAGAACCTGGCCGCCGGCATCGTGCAACTCACCGGCTGGAACGGGACCACACCCCTCCTCGATCCGCTCTGCGGCGGCGGAACCATTCCGCTTGAAGCCGCGATGATCGCCAGAAACATACCGCCTGGCCTAGGCCGGCGCTTCGCCTTCGAACTCTTCTCGAATTTCGACCAGGCCCTCTGGAAAACCGTCCAGAATCAAGCCCAGGCGAAACAAATA
>JBEBHO010000310.1:0-4372 GCA_040081095.1 Nitrospira sp. | reverse complement strand
AAACCCGGGTGAAGCCCATATCAATGGCGTCATTGTTTCCGAGGAAAAGGCCTATGAAGAAGCGGCCAAGCAATTCTTGATGGCCAAAGTGCCGACCCTTTTCCCTGGGCCCTTGGTGCTCTGGGCTTGGAATGAAAAGGCTGCCAAGAAGGCCACGGCAATCCGCCATCTGTACAACACCCTGAAGGAATGTGTGCAGCCAGGCCAAAAGCCCATGCTGATTCCCATGCCGGACTATCGCCCCAAGTACCCCAAGATCAATCCTGAAGTTGAAATCAATCCCAACCATCCGAATCTAACCATCTGGCACAATAAGATTGATTGCTGCATGTTCATCGGTGTGCATTGTCATCAAGCGAACTTATCGCTCAAGATCATTCGAGGCGGGACCTCGTGCTATACGATCGCAATGTGCGCCCAAGCCGGCCATGAAGACGCGATGTTGTCGTTCCGCGACGCATCAGTCGAAAAGATTATGACACTGGCAGATTGGGTGAAAAAGTTGAAAGGGACAGTCCAACCGCGGCTGACGTCAGCCAAGAACGGGGCTTAAAGCTACGTCGCTTAAAACTCCGCATACAGTGAAAGGAGACTGAATCCATGGCAGATGCAACATCCCTTATTGGGACAAAAAATAAAAAAGGTCAGACCTATACCGATACCTGGAAAATGATGAACGAGGCCCCGCGCACTCCCTCCTTCTATACAGGGAGCGAGGTCATTAAAGAAGCACTTCGGCGGGCCAGTTGTGATGTCATGGTCGCCTACCCCATCACACCGCAGAGCGAAGCGGCTGCCTTGATTGGAGAATTGTTCGCAGAAGGGTATATCGGCGATTACTTCCGCGGCGAGAGTGAGTTTGCGGTCATGGGCCAATGCGCCGGGGCCGCCTTCGGCGGTGCGCGCGTCTTCACGACGACTGCGGGCCCTGGCACGATGCGCGCCATGGAAAACTTCCCCATGTGGGCAGGATCCCGTTTGCCGATCCAGATGATCGTCACCTGTCGCGGTATCAACTCGCCGTTGTCGATTCAGCCTGACACACTCGAAATCGCGTATCTCTTGAATACCGGCATGCTGGTCTGGCATGCAGAAACCGCACAAGACTTCTTCGATTGGATTCTCAAGGGCTACATGGTGTCGGAAGAGCCGGATGTACACTTGCCCCTCGCACTCTGCTGCGACGGGTTTTTCGTGACCCATACCAAGGATGTCGTCAATCTGACGCCGGCGGATATGACCTTGCCGCCGTATGATCCCTACCGGTCACCAGTGCCCTGCATGGACATGGAATGCCCCCCGGTCCGGATGATGCGCGATCCTTTCGTGATGAAGAGCAACTATATCAGCTACGCCACACATGCCAGCTGGCAACAGGAAATATGGGCTGCCATCGAACGCTCGAGAAAACATACGATCAAGTGGCTCAATGGGCTGATTGAGACGGAGAATACCGATGCCGAGGTGATAATCGTGGCATCCGGCACCGCCGTATCCCAAGGCCGTGAAGCCATCCGTCTCTTGGAGGATGAAGGCATCCGTTGCGGTCTGGTGAAGGTCAAGGTCTTACGCCCATGGCCGGAAGAAGAGATTCGGGAAGCCACGAAAAATGCGAAACACATTTTCGTACCTGAATTTAATGTGACCGGCTGGTTGGCCAAAGAAATCAAAGCAACCATCCCCAATCATCAACGAGTCCATGCCGGTCCGCGCGTTTGCGGAGGCATGACCATGCCTCCGGAAATCATCGTCCAAGAAATCAAGACCGTACTTGGAATGAAGACCGTGTCCCTCGCTGGTCGCGGGAGCTGAGCAACTACAGCATAGTAACGGATTTAACTAATTTCTGACGACACGCCCTGAGGAGGCATATATGAGCAAAGAACGTATTCAAATCTCTGAAGCCCTCTACGACATTATGCCGACGGACTATCAGGATCTGGTGAAGAGCGCGACTTACGGCAAGGAAGATCGCGGCTGGAAGGATATCGGTAACAGCAAAGAACTCATCGAGCAGCACTCCTTGTGCGCCGGCTGTCCAGAGTCCATGGCGTTTCGCTATATTCTAGCCTCGCTTCCTAACCCGGAAGACACCGTCATGGTGGGTTCAACCGGCTGTACCAGCTTGGTGTTCCCAATGGTGGCCGTTCACAATATCCATTCTCTCTTCGGCAATCAGAACGCCGTCGCATCCGGTTTGAAGCGCGCCCTGAGCGTCCGCTTCCCAGGCCGGATCAAAGATGTGGTCGTGCTGGCCGGAGACGGTGCGACTGTCGACATCGGGCTCGATATGACCCTCCAAGCCTGGTTCCGCCAGGAAAAGTTCACCACGATCTGCTTCGACAACGAACTCTACGCCAACACCGGCGGCCAGGAGAGCGGACTGATGCAGAAGGGCTTCGTCGCCAAGATGGCTCCGGTCGGCAAACTGTTCGACAAGGTCCGGCTCCCTGAAATCGCCCGCGAATCAGGCTGCCACTATGTCGTCAATTGCACAGTCAGCAAGCCCTCACTGGTTGAGAAAGTCATCCGTAACGCCGTACATATTGCTCGCGAGATCGGCCCGACCTATCTCCAGCTCTATACGCCCTGCATTCTGGAAATCGGGAAGAACAGCATGGAAGGCCTCCAGGAGATGCGTGATTCCGAAAAGCCGACCGAGCGGTTCGCGTACAAGGAATACGTCAGCGAGCCGGCTAAGCAATTGCTGGCTGAACTCGCGGCGAAGGATAAAGAACGGAAAGCGGCCGCCAAGCAATTGGCCGGGCAAGCCTAACGAAACCGGAGGTTGTCCATGATTAAGAAGAGACTTAATATCCGGATGTCTGGCTTAGGCGGACAAGGCGCGGTCACCGCAGCCCATGTCTTAGCTATGGCCGCAAACCGGGACGGAAAGTTTTCAATCTCCAACCCGTTCTTCGGAGCGGAGAAGCGGATGGCTCCGGCGGAGAGTTATTGCCGTATCGGGATCGAACGGATCTACGACCGCGGCGAATTGGTGTTCCCGGACGTGATCCAAGTATTTCACCCTCAGGTCATCACGATGGGCAAGAGCTATACGATGCCATTCTATTCCGGCGTGAAAGAAGGCGGCGTCGTGGTTATTAACTCCGCTCAGCCCCTTCTGTCAGAAGAAGACATTCAACGGCTCAAAGATTTGAACGTTGCCCTGTTTTATATCGCCGGGACTGAGCTCGCCATCGAAGTCGCTGGCACCGAGCTGTCCACGAACATGGCCATGATCGGGTCTGTGGCAGGCATTACCAAGTGCGTCTCGATGGAAGCCTTGGATGGTGCGCTTCAGGAACGGTTTGGAAAGAAATTCGTCGCCTCCGGCGGTACGGCATCACTGGACGAAGCGATCAAGAAGAAGTTCGCCAAGAAAGAAATGCTGCTCGCCAAGAATCTGGCCACCGTGAAGGCCGCGTATGAAATCGCCAGCGAATGGGCGGATAAGAACAAGGTTGAGTTACGAGTCGGCAATCCTGCCGTAGCCGCGTAAAAGAAGGAACTACGTCGCATGTATAACGTAGCGCAAGTCATCGATGAGAAATGCACTGCCAAGAAGGGCTGCCGCCTCTGTATCATGTATTGCCCGGAAGCCAACTGTCTGGACCTGAACTCCAGCAAGATGGTCGCCGAGGTTAATATTGATCGCTGCAAGGGGTGCGAACTGTGCGTAGTCGTTTGCGACGCCGCAAAACACAATGCGATTGAGATGCAGGCCGTAAGCGCCACAGGTCAGCTGATGGCGAAAAAGGGCGAGTCAGCAGCTCTGGGACAAGCCTACCAAGGCTAATCCATTACGATGTGAATAACGGGAAACCCCATAGCGTCCGCGCTATGGGGTTTTTTGTTGAGAGAAAAGGGACTCCATGGACACTGAAGACAACGTCATCAATGAGCTGCTCGGTGAAATCTCCGGCCTAATCTTACAATACCCCAAAGCGATCGAACGGAGAGCCGCCCTGATCCAAGCGACGGGGAAAGATCCTGAACTTGTCGACAAGCTCGTCAAAGCAGCTGATACGATGCGGGATAGTGGCAATCTCTATCTCACCTGGGCTAAACATTATGCTGCCTTGGCTGAAGGAAATACCGACGCGTCTTCCGACGAAGACGAAACCGAGGATTTTGACGTCTAAAAAAGACTCCCCCTCGGCAAGAAGTTTTGCTAGAATGGGGCCCGCTTCCATTGAACACGACGTTCCCCGGTAGCTCAGTTGGTAGAGCAGCCGGCTGTTAACCGGCTGGTCGCAGGTTCGAGTCCTGCCCGGGGAGCCAATAAATAAAGAGGGCTGATGGCCACGCGCCACCAGCCCTCTTCTCTTTTCACGGATCGTTCTTTTACGCTGCGAGAACAGATGGCTTC
>JBEBHO010000018.1:0-4398 GCA_040081095.1 Nitrospira sp. | reverse complement strand
TGTGAAGGGGCGTGTCTCTGACGAGATCGAATTCCTCTCCGCTATCGAAGGCGATAAGTATCTCATCGCGCAGGCCAACTCGACCGTCGATAACGGCGGACGTTTGACCTCGGAGATGATTACGGCGCGGCATGGTGGAGACTTTGTCACGGCGACGTCCGACAAGATCGACTACATGGACGTGTCGCCGAAGCAGGTGGTCAGCGTCGCGACGGCACTGGTTCCGTTCTTGGAGCACGACGACGCGAACCGCGCCTTGATGGGATCCAACATGCAACGTCAGGCGGTGCCGTTGGTCACCTCCGACTCACCGCTCGTTGGAACCGGTATGGAAGCCGTTGTGGCCAGAGATTCAGGCTACGTGGTTCAGGCCCGCCGGCCTGGTGTCGTGGAGAGCGTCGATGCGACCCGTATCGTGGTCCGCGCTGAGGGCAAGGAAGGGCGCAAGGGGAAAGATTCAGGTCTGGACGTGTATGACCTGATCAAGTTCCAGCGCTCGAACCAGAACACCTGTATTACCCAGACACCGGTGGTCCGATTGGGACAGCCCGTGAAGGTTGGGCAGGTATTGGCGGACGGTCCGGCCATTGATCACGGAGAATTGGCGTTGGGGAAGAACATCCTGGTGGCCTTCATGCCCTGGGGTGGATACAACTTCGAAGACGCGATCCTCTTGAGCGAGAAGCTGGTTCGTGAGGACGCGTTTACGTCCATTCACATTGAAGAGTTTGAGCTGGAAGCGCGGGACACGAAGCTGGGCAAGGAAGAGGTGACTCGCGACATTCCTAACATCGGGGAAGAAGCACTCCGGAATCTCGACGAGAGCGGTATCATCCGCATCGGCGCCGAAGTGAAGCCGGGCGATATTCTGGTCGGCAAGGTCACGCCGAAGGGCGAGACGCAGTTGACGCCGGAGGAGAAGTTGCTCCGGGCGATCTTCGGTGAAAAGGCCGGCGATGTGAAAGACACGTCGTTGACTGTTCCGCCGGGTGTCGAAGGGATTGTGGTCGACGTTAAGATTTTCTCCCGCAAAGGGCTGGATAAAGACGAGCGCTCCAAGAGCATCGAGAGCGACGATCAGATGAAGTTGCAGCGCGATCATCATGAAGAGCTGCGCATCATCGATGAAGAGAAGACCAAGAAGATTCGCAAACTCCTACTCGGTAAAGTGGTCGGCCGTGACTTGATGGATCCGGATACCGGCGATGTCATTCTGAAGAAGAAGGGCAAGCTGACGGCCGAGATTCTCAAGCGGCTCCCTGACGATACTGTGCGCCACATCATCCTGAGCGATCCGGATGAGCAGAAGGAACTCGAAGATGTGGAGCGGCGGGCGAAGGAGCAGATCGAGATTCTCCAGACGCTGTACGACGAGAAAGTCGGACGTCTGAAGCGCGGAGACGAATTGCCTCCCGGCGTGATCAAGCTGGTGAAGGTGTATGTCGCGATGAAGCGCAAGATTCAAGTCGGCGACAAGATGGCGGGACGACATGGAAACAAGGGTGTCGTGTCGCGCGTGTTGCCGGAAGAGGATATGCCCTATTTGCCGGACGGCACACCAGTCGAAATCGTGCTGAATCCTCTCGGCGTGCCTTCACGTATGAACGTAGGGCAGATCTTGGAGACGCACCTCGGGTGGGCGGCCAAGGCGCTGGGGATCAAGGTGGCAAGCCCGGTATTCGACGGGGCGTCGGAAAAAGAAATCAAGGATCTGCTCATCAAGGCGAAATTGCCGCCGAGCGGGCAAAGTACATTGGTGGACGGGCGAACCGGAGAGACTTTTGCCAGTCCGGTCACCGTGGGCTACATGTACGTACTGAAACTCCACCACTTGGTGGACGACAAGATTCACGCACGGTCTATCGGACCCTATTCTCTGGTCACGCAGCAGCCCTTGGGCGGTAAAGCCCAGTTCGGCGGTCAGCGGCTTGGAGAAATGGAAGTCTGGGCCTTGCAGGCGTATGGCGCTGCGTCGACGCTGCAGGAGTTCCTGACGGTCAAGTCCGACGACGTCCCGGGCCGGTCGCGTATGTATGAAGCAATTGTGAAGGGTGAACCGTTCTTGGAACCAGGGTTGCCCGAATCGTTTAATGTCTTGGTCAAAGAGTTGCAGAGTTTGGGGCTCGACGTCGAGTTGCTGAAGTCGCAAGACTAACCACTTGTGTGCCGGTTGAAAGCCGGTATCAGAGGAGGTCCTACATTGGAAGGCGTATATACATTGTTTGAGAAGCCGCGTGATGCGGTGTCGTTCGATTCGATGCGGATTCGCATTGCGTCGCCCGAGAAGATCCGATCCTGGTCCTACGGTGAAGTGAAGAAACCGGAGACGATCAATTATCGGTCGTTCAAGCCGGAAAAGGACGGCCTCTTCTGCGCGAAGATTTTCGGTCCGATTAAGGACTGGGAGTGCAATTGCGGCAAGTATAAGCGCATGAAGCATCGCGGAATCGTCTGCGACAAGTGCGGCGTCGAAGTGATTCAATCCAAGGTGCGCCGCGAGCGCATGGGCCATATCGAGTTGGCCGCACCGGTCGCGCACATCTGGTTCCTCAAAGGTGTGCCGAGCCGTATCGGAACCTTGCTCGATATGAGCTTGAAGCAGCTTGAGAAGATTCTCTATTTCGAGAGCTACGTCTGCGTCGATCCGGGATCGACTGATTTGTCTGAAAAGGAATTGGTGCCTGAAGACAAGCTGCGCACCTTGCAGTCTGAGTTCGGGTCCAGCGGATTTAAGGTCGGGATCGGCGCAGAAGCTATTCGCGATTTGCTGCGCAAGATCGACATCAATAGTTTATGGGATGAGATTCAGATCAAGGCGAAGACGTCGGCGTCGGCGGCCTTGAAGAAGAAGTATGCGAAGCGCTTAAAGGTTCTCGAGGCGTTCCGCAAGTCCGGAAATAAGCCGGAGTGGATGATTATGGATGTCATTCCGGTTTTGCCGCCGGAATTGCGCCCGCTGGTGCCGCTTGATGGCGGCCGGTTTGCGACGTCCGACTTGAACGATCTGTATCGCCGCGTCATCAACCGGAACAACCGGTTGAAGCGCTTGATGGAATTGAAGGCGCCCGGCGTTATCATTCGCAATGAAATGCGTATGTTGCAGGAAGCCGTCGATGCCTTGTTTGATAACGGCCGTCGGGGCCGTGCGATCCGTGGACCCAACAAGCGTCCGCTCAAGTCCTTGAGCGACATGCTCAAGGGTAAGCAGGGCCGCTTCCGCCAGAACTTGCTCGGAAAGCGGGTCGACTACTCAGGCCGTACGGTCATCGTGGTCGGGCCGGATCTCCGCCTGAACCAGTGCGGACTCCCGAAGAAGATGGCGCTGGAGTTGTTCAAGCCGTTCATCTTCCACAAGCTGGAAGAGCGCGGTGCCGCGACGACGATTAAGAGCGCCAAGCGCTTGGTCGAAAAAGAGCGCCCCGAAGTGTGGGATGTGCTCGACGAAGTGATTCGCGAGCATCCGGTGCTGTTGAATCGTGCACCGACTCTTCACCGACTCGGTATTCAAGCCTTCGATCCGGTCTTGGTGGAAGGTAAAGCCATTAAGTTGCACCCGCTCGTCTGCGCGGCGTTCAACGCGGACTTCGACGGAGACCAGATGGCCGTTCACGTGCCGCTATCTGTCGAGGCGCAGGTTGAGGCGCGCGTCCTGATGATGTCGATCAACAACATCTTGTCTCCGGCAAACGGAAAGCCGATTGCGGTGCCGTCGCAGGACATGGTGTTGGGCGTGTATTGGCTCACCAAAGAGCGCGTGGGCGTCAAGGGCGAGAATAAGATCTTCGGGTCTCCCGAGGAAGTGCGGATTGCCTACGATGCGCGCGAAGTCGAGGAGCATGCGCGTATCAAGGTGCGGCTCGGCGGCGTATTGGTACAGAGTACGGTCGGGCGCGTGCTCTTGTCGGAAATCCTTCCTGCAAGCATGCCGTTCGCCAGTGCCAATAAATTGATGACGAAGAAGGAAATGACCAAGTTGATCGACACGGTCTATCGGCAGACCGGTCATCGGGACACGGTTGTGTTCCTCGATAAGATCAAGGATCTCGGATTCTTCTATGCGACGAGAGCCGGCGTGTCGATTTGTGTCGACAATATGCATATTCCGACGAAAAAGGGTGTGTTCATTGAGAAGGCGCAGCATGAAGTCGGTGAGATCGAGAAACAGTACGCCGAGGGTTTGATCACCAACGGCGAACGTTACAATAAAGTCATTGACATCTGGGCGCACGTGTCGGAGCAGGTGGCGAATGAAATGATGAAGGAGCTCGGTGCCGGCGGCGATCCTGCCAAGGCCGAATCCTTCAATCCAATTTTCATGATGGCCGACTCCGGCGCTCGCGGTAGTTCACAGCAGATTCGTCAGCTCGGTGGTATGCGCGGACTGATGGCCAAGCCGTC
>JBEBHO010000245.1:0-4414 GCA_040081095.1 Nitrospira sp. | reverse complement strand
ATCGCGAAAATCGAACCAGGGGACAGGGAGGTCACCATCGGTCGTCCCATTGCCAACACGGAAATGTATATCCTGGATCGCCACTTGCGACCGGTTCCAATCGGTGTGTCGGGAGAGCTGTATGTCGGCGGACATGGCTTGGCTAGAGGATATCGTCGCCGTCCTGAGTTGACCGATGAGCGGTTTATCCCCAATCCGTTTTCTTCGGCATCAGGCGCAAAGTTGTATCGGACGGGAGATCTGGCTCGATACCGTCAGGATGGATGCCTCGTGCATCTTGGCCGGATGGATCATCAGGTCAAGATCAGAGGTTTCAGGATCGAATTAGGCGAGATCGAAGCGGTGTTGAGTCGCCACCCTGCTGTCCGTCAGGCAGTGGTGACCGCGCGGGAGGATCAGCAAGGATTTAAACAGCTGGCTGCCTATGTCGTGTGTCAGGAGGGGCAACAGCCAAGTTCGACAGAATTGCGTTCGTATATGCGGGCGTCGCTTCCAGATTATATGGCCCCCTCTTTCCTGGTGTTTCTAGAGGCGATGCCTCTCACGGCTAACAATAAGGTCAATGTGCAGGCCCTCCCTGCTCCAGATCTCTCCCTTTCTGGCGATCCGGTTTACGTTGAGCCGCGCGATCAGCTGGAGGTACAACTGACGGCCTTATGGCAGCAGGTGTTGGGAGTCTCAAAGATCGGAGTGCACGACAACTTCTTTGATCTTGGAGGCCATTCGCTCAAGGCGGCACAGCTGTTCTATCTTCTTGAACAGGTCTATGGGCGACACCTTCCGCTCGCCACGCTGTTTCAAGCGCCGACCATTGCAGCTCTTGCGTTGGTGCTATCACGAGAACAGTGGATGCCTCCATGGCAATCCTTGGTAGCGATTCAGCCGAGCGGGTCGGCGGCGCCTGTTTTCATGGTGCCGGGAATAGGCGGCAGTATTTTGGTCTTTGCGCAATTGGCAAAGCTGTTGGGCCAGGATCAGCCAGTCTATGGATTGCAGGCACGAAGATTGGACGGGAAAGAGGCGCCGTTTACCTCCGTGCCCGAGATGGCGAAACATTACATTGCTGAGATTCGCAGCTGTCGTCGAGAGGGGCCGTATGCAATCATTGGCGCCTGTACTGGCGGGTTGATTGCCTATGAGATGGTGCAGCAATTAGTTGAGCAGGGAGAAGCCGTCACCTTGATCGTGTTAGATAGCTGGCATCCGAGTTCATATCGCCCTCATCGTGATATGTGGAGGATGAGGTTGTGGTTGCCGTTATTTGTATTCTGGAGGACCGTGAGAAACATTCACGTGATGTTCCGTATGCCCATGAAAAAATGGTGGGCGTTTGTCTGCCGCAAGAGTGAGAGATTCTTGTCTTTCTTGCAGCGAAGGCCCGCTGAGAGTGGGTTATTCATTGAACTTCAACTCGAGCGAATGAAGCAATCGACATTTCATGCGGTGGCCCGCTACACGGTGGGGAAATACTCCGGTCGCATCCTCAATATTGTTGCGTCGGGATATCTCGTCGATAAGACGGTGACAGATACCAGATATTTCTGGGACAAGCTTGCCGGCAGCGGGTGTCAGACGGTGCATATTGCAGCCTCTCGTGGCGGGGCTCTTCTTGCTTCACCGCACGTCGAAGAATTATCCGCCCATGTTCAGACATTTCTTGCCGAAAGTACTCACGGTGCGATGTCGTGTGACCCTTGCAGTCCCGATCTGCGTGGGTAGTTTATATCTCCTTTATTTTCGAATGTGAGGCCGGTTGGCGATGCCACTCCAACGATTTCTCCGCTTTATTGTGCAGCGTTCAAGATCTATGGCCTGGCTCATGGTAGGTGCCGGCGTTATATCAGGCCTCTTGAGCGCGGGAGTTTTAGCTCTCATTAATCAGGTACTCCATCATCCCTCAGACCAATCAAACGTCGTAATACTGGGGTTCGTGGTCCTTGTCGTCGGAAAGTTGCTGGCAAACTTCTGGTCTCAGCGCCTGCTCGTCCGATTCTCACAAGACACGATCCTAGATCTCTCTTTGTCCCTCTGTGCGAAGATCGTGCGGGCCCCGTTGCGCCGTGCCGAGCAGCGAGGGGCTGCCAATATTCTTGTCACTCTGACAGACGATGTCAGTTGTGTCACCTGGGCCATTCAATGTTTCCCCCAGTTGATCATGAATGTGGCAGTGGTGCTGGGTTGCGGGCTCTACCTCGCCTGGCTTTCGTGGGGCATGTTTATCGGCGTAGTCGGAGCCACTCTGCTCGGGGCCCTGGGGTATCAATGGCTGTATGCCTGCACGTTCAGCGTTATCGCTGAAGCCCGCGAGGCCAGGGGCGAGCTGTTTCAACTTTTTCGTTCTTTGACAGATGGGCTGAAAGAGCTGTTGATGCATCGGGCGCGCCGGATGGAATTTGTGAATGAGGAACTGCGAAGGGCTGCAGAGCGGCTCAGGCAGACGAATTTGGAAGCCGCGCGGAGGCAAGATCTGGCAGCATCCTGGATGCAGGTCTCGCTGTACTCCCTTATCGGTTCAATTGTGTTTCTGTTTCCATCTGTGAGGACGGTGTCCCCCGAGGCCTTGACCGGGTATGTGGTGGCTGTCCTCTATTTGATGGGGCCCATCTGGAGCATTCTAGGCGCGATCCCCACTATCGAACGGGGTCAAGTGGCGTTAGAAAATATTTTACGATTAGGTGTGACTCTGGACGTGAGGGATGAGGACGCCCAGACGGTTGAATCGACAGGCCGCGAAACGGAGATCCTTCCCATTGTGCGATGGAAGGAGGTCGTGTTTTCGTATGGCGAGGAGACTGGGCGCGAAGCACCCTTCAGGCTTGGTCCCATCAGCCTTGAACTGCACCCTGGCGAACTGGTGTTTCTTGTCGGAGGGAATGGGAGCGGAAAGTCCACCTTTGTGAAAGTTCTCACGGGGTTGTATCAGCCGCAAGAAGGACATGTGACGTTAGCAGGCACAACGATCACCGATGCCAATCGAGATTGGTACCGTGAACACTTCTCGGTTGTATTTTCAGACTTTCACGTCTTTACGAAACTTTTTGGGCAGTCGGACTCTCAGGCCGAGAGATTTGCTCCATACTATTTAGAGTTGCTGCACATGGATCAGAAAGTGGCAGTGCGTGAACGCACTTTTTCAACTCTCAATCTCTCACAGGGAGAGCGAAAGCGGCTGGCCCTCGTTTCGGCCTACTTGGAGGATCGCCCTATTTATGTGTTCGATGAATGGGCGGCGGATCAAGATCCGCAGTATAAGGAAATATTTTACAAGACGTTGCTCCCGGATCTGCGCGAACGGGGAAAGTTAGTGGTCATCATCACGCACGACGACAGATATTTTCATCTCGGTAATCAAGTCATTAAATTGGAGGACGGGAAAGTTGTGGACTATTTGAAGGCCGGAGTGGAAAGCCGTCGATCATAAACGTTCCCCCATGATATCGAATGTCTGTTTTTAGAAAGGCGATGTGCTGATTCAATTTCAGTCGATTGAGTATCTCGCGAGTAGTGAACGGCAGGGCCACACCAATCTTGAGCCCAATGCTATTCACCTCTGGGGGGTTGAACTTGACGGGTCGCCAGGCTGCCTGGAGCAATGCACGCAGTGGTTGGATGAAGAAGAACGGCAGAGGGCCGCGCGCCTGATTAGAGACGAGGATCGGCAGCGCTTCGTGTTTGCACACGGAGGGCTCAGAGTGATACTCAGCCGTTATCTGGAGGTCAGCTCCGAAATGATAGAAATACGCCGAAGCGAGGGAGGAAAACCCTTCTTGGGTAGAGAGTTGCAAGGCCAGTCTTCGATCATGTTCAATATGTCGCATTCGCATGGACGTATGCTCATCGCGGTTTCAAAGGGACAAGAAGTCGGAGTTGATCTCGAACGGATTCGTTCGGATGTGGAGGTCGCAAAACTATCAGCAAGGTACTTTGCCCCTTCTGAACATGCTGTGATGATGCAGTCGGATGAGGAAGATCGTGCGGCTTGGTTCTTCCGCTACTGGGTTTCAAAAGAGGCCGTGCTCAAGGCGCAAGGTGTCGGGCTTCAGGGATTGAGCGAATGTGAGGTCCTCTTGGGAGCGGACGGCATCGGGACAGAGATTCGGGTTCCGTTCGGTTCTCGGATTCACAATAATTGGACCGTTCGTCGCCTATTGTGCGGCGAGGGCTGGGAGGCAGCGGTAGCTGCGCAAGGGAAGGATTGGGTCGTACAGTGCGGCGCTGCCTTATAGGATTGATATTATTGAGGTGGTAGCTGCTTGTGTACATCTGAGGCCTCCCTCAGTCCCCTGAAGAACGTTTGAATGATGGCCTGACTGTCCTGCTCCAGTATCCCGCCACGTACTTCAACTCGATGATTCAACTTCGGTTCGTTTGTGAAGTCGAACACCGACCCGCAGGCGCCGGCTTTCGGATCTTT
>JBEBHO010000024.1:0-16555 GCA_040081095.1 Nitrospira sp. | reverse complement strand
AGTAGCAGCGCTGAGATGAGCAACAAACGAGGTGCAGACATCATGTTCAGATGTAGTAACACATTATAGACCGGAGGGGTAGGAGGGACCGCGCTCAATGCATTGGATGAAGCACGGAAAGAACCGTCACCTAACCCGGTTACGCTGCACTCGGCCAGATGCGTGAGGGACTGGAGTGGATGAAATCCCTCATCAGACATGAAGCCGAACAGGACGTATAGAGATGACATTCGTTACCAACGCACGGGTAGGCCTGGCCGGATGTTCGGTTGCAAGACCAGACCCCACTGCATGGCTTGGCGTCTTGTTCAATGGGAAACACTTTGAAGCGCCCTTGCCAGATATGGCCACTGGAGTCGTGGTACGTGTGATAGCGTCGCACCTGCGCGGTCAGCAGCCACTGCATCCATCGGCTGAGATCCCCATCATGAGAGGGCCAGAGGGCGAGATGAAAATGATTGGGCATCAGGCAGTACGCCAGGATACGCATCGGCAGGCGTTGCGACGCCTGCCCAAGCAGATTCAGAAAGGCCTGATAGTCTCCATCGGCATGAAACACCTCAGCCCGGGCATTGCCCCGATTGATGGCGTGGTAGCAATAGTCCCCCGCTGACGCCCGCGCCGTTCTCGGCATATGTCCTCACCTCACGCCCACCGCCTTACGCCGCTAGGAAACGGAGAATGTCCCCGTTTTCTTCCCCCGAATTGCAGCCAAGTTCTAATCTCACTTTGCGACATTTGGATCTCCCTCCTTCTCTACACGGAAACCAGCGGGCTTCAGGACCTCTCGGAGAAAGTCGAATGTATAAAAATCCGTTCTTCCTTCCTTGCCTTTCGGACAAGCATGCCCACCCAACCACCAGACACCGGTGAATTTATTACGAACGGCTCCGCTCCGGATAAACCCACGTCGAACGGCCAAGACTTCGCCGTTCTGAATATCAAGGACAATTAATTCTCCTCCTGCGATTCCGAGTTCGCGATCGTGGGGGCGTGGAATTCCTCGCCAGGCGTAGCCATATTGGCTTCTGATTTCCGTCGTATCTTCTTGTTTCAATGTCTTTCTATTGCCCTCATACACCGCAACGTAACGCGAGTAGGTCGAAGAACCTCTCTGTCCAGCAGTTCGTTCTTCAAGAAAGACATATGCTCCACGTCTTACAAGTAGCTCTCGTGCGTCCCCACCGCTACCTTCTGTGACATGCCCATACGGATCCTCCAGCGCATACAGATGACTCAGTTCATCATCCGTCGCCTCCTTCCGTGGCCGCATCATGTAGAGGCCTTCGACGTTTTCCACCGTCTTGTAGATGAACTCCCCTGCTTCGGTCTTGCAGAGATGGTCGAAGTACTGTTCTGGTGTCATGCCCGGCCTGTAGCCGCTGTCTTCAGGAAGGGGATTCGGGATTTTGATGGAATGGGCAAACCGGTCTTCTTCCGTGGCCAGCGGATCGGCGGGTTTGAGCTTCAAAATGTCGCAGGCTGTGTCGTTCGGTTTGAGCTTGGCCTTCGCACACTTCTCGGCATATTCTTTCATCGCCCGCTCAAACCGCTGCCCCGGCGATTCATTCCTAGTGAACGGTGACGATGCACAGCCAGCAATCAACACCAGGATCAGGCTCACTCCAACACAAACTTTTCGCATTCCCATCAGCCACTCCTTGAGAGTTATTCCGTCACTCTCGGATTCCGCACCTCCCGCATACCCATCAACACTTGCTGAATCTGCTGATGCAGCCGCGCCAACACATCCACGCCCATCGCCACGCGGGTGACGAGCTGGCCGTCGATAGCCTTAGGGGCCGCTTGGCCGTCTTTTGCTGTCTTAGCAATGGCGCCGAGCAGGGCTGGCTCGATGAAACCGAAATCGACATAGGCAATGCTCTGCGCCACGCCGACGTGGCTGTAGTTCGCCTGATGCGGCTCCCAGTGGGAGCAGGCCTTGCACATACACCACTCCCTAGCAATCCTACCCGATCGCCTCGCAGATTCAACGAGAATGCACTCTTCGAGAACAGATGCTGCCGAGACCCTGCACCCTGTGATAGTCTGGCTTCTCACTTTTGAACAGGTCACTATTGATGACGGACACGACTTCCCTGAAGACCAATTTGCTGAGCCTAACCGAAGCCCAGATGGCCACGCTGGTGCGCGAGTTTGGCTGGCCGGGGTATCGGACCGGGCAGATGTTGCGCTGGCTCTATCAACGCCGGGCCCGCACCATTGCGCAGATGACCGATCTCTCACAGAGCGATCGTGAGAAGCTGGCAGCGGTCGCCACGATTCAACGCACACAAGACTGCACCGTCCTCCAATCCTCCGATGGCACGCGCAAACTGCTTCTGACCTTGGATGACGGCCTGCGCATTGAAACGGTGCTGATCCCAGACGAAGACCGGCTCACGCTCTGCGTCTCGACCCAAGTCGGTTGCATGCTGGATTGCGGCTTTTGCCTGACCGGCACGATGGGGCTGAAGCGTAATCTCAAGGCGCATGAAATTGTCGATCAGATCCTGACGGCGCAGGATCATCTCACTGGCGAAGAGCGCCTGACCAATCTGGTCTTCATGGGCATGGGCGAGCCGCTGGCCAACATTGAGGCCTTGTCCGCTGCGATCCGCTGCCTGACGAATAAATCCTGGGGACTCGGCTGGTCTCCGCGCCGCATAACGGTTTCGACCGCGGGGCTCGCAACCCGGCTGAAAGACGTGGCCGCGCTCGGGGTGAATCTGGCCATTTCCTTGAACGGCACGACGGAAGAGCAGCGCCAGCGATTGATGCCGGCGGCCAGCCAGATCGCCTCGCTCAAAACCCTCATGGCCGCCTGCCGCCGATACCCGCTTCCTCCCATGCGACGGCTGACGTTTGAATATGTCCTGCTGGCCGGAGTGAACGACAGCGACCACGACGCGCGTCGTCTCGTCACGCTGCTCCAGGGCATCAAGTGCAAAGTGAACCTGATTCCGTTCAACGAATTTCCCGGGAATGCCTTCCGCCGGCCGGCTGATAATCGCGTCTTCACCTTCCAGGCAATCCTGACCCGCTCCAGTCTCGACGCCTTCATTCGCAAAAGCCGGGGACGCGACGTACTGGGGGCCTGCGGCCAATTGGGCAATGTCCCGGCGGGCCGGGCTTCCGTTGCCTTGACACAAATCGAATCCCGTTGTTAGCATGCCTCGTGCGACTCACCCAATTATGAAATCATCACACCGCCGTCATTTCGCAATCTTCTTCAGCATGCTTAGCCTTTGTCTGTGGGCAGGGATGAGTCACGCGGCTGAGCCGCATGAATATCTCTTATCCAACGGGATGAAGGTCCTGCTCGTGGAAGTCCCGAAGGCCCCGGTCGCCACGGTCCAGGTCTGGTACAAAGTGGGCTCGCGCAATGAAGTCATGGGCCGGGCCGGGCTCTCCCATATGCTTGAACACATGATGTTCAAAGGGACGGCCAAGTATCCAAAGGGGTCCTTCTCGCGGATCATCCGGAAGAACGGCGGCGTCGATAACGCCTTTACCAGCCAGGATTTTACCGCCTACTTTGAAAATCTCGCGGCCGATCGCGTCGAGCTGGCCTTGGAAATGGAAGCCGACCGGATGCAGGGGCTGATCCTCGATAACAGCGAATTCCAAACCGAGCGCGAAGTCGTCAAAGAAGAGCGCCGGATGCGCACGGAAGACGATCCCCAAGGAGCGCTGGTGGAGGCCCTCTTCGCTCAGGCCTATCTCAGCCATCCCTACCATTGGCCCGTCATCGGATGGTTCGCCGATTTGGATGCGATGGCGCTGGACGATTTACAGCGCCACTACGACACCTACTATTCGCCGAACAATGCCACCTTGATCGTCGTGGGCGATATCAAGGCCGACACGTTGCTCCCGACCATCAAGCACCTCTTTGAGCCGATTCCCAAAGGCCCAAGCCCGAAGACAGCGCTGGCAGTCGAGCCGGAGCAGCGCGGCGAACGGCGTTTTCTCTTAAAACGTGAAGCGCAAGTCCCATTCGTGATGCTGGGTTTCCGCGTCCCGAATTATTCCAGCGACGATTCGTATGCCCTCGACATTCTGGAATCGATCCTGTCGCATGGGAAAAGTTCGCGCTTGTACCAGAGTCTCGTCTACGATCAAAAGAACTCACTGGCCGTCGGCGCCGAGTACAGTCTGATGCAAACCGACCCCAGCCTGTTCTACTTCTACGCCCTGGTGAATCCAGGAGCCAAGGTGGAAGTGGTTGAGGACGCGCTGTACCGGGAAATCACCCGGCTCCAGAATGATCCGCCGACTGAATTGGAATTGCAGCGGGCCAAAAATCAGGTGGAAGCCTCTCACGTATTTGAGCAGGATTCGAATTTTCGCCATGCCATGCTGCTGGGCCAGGCAGAATCGATCGGGGCTGGCTGGCGACGGGTCGATCAATTTCTGGAGCGCATCCGCGCGGTCACAGCCAAAGACATCCAGCGGGTGGCCAAGCAGTACCTGACCGCGGACAATCGGACGGTCGGCATTCTGATTCCTCAACCGCCCAAAGCGGCAGAACCCCAACCGACCGCCGCGCACGCCGGAAAGCCCTGATCACGATGGCCATCACTACAGCACGAATGCGCATCACTCGAACAGATACCTGGCGGAATGCCTGCGCGTTGCTAATCACCACTGCCGCGATTTCTCTGTCCGCATCGGTCTACGCCGCCGATATCACGCCGACCAAGTTCACCACGCCCAACGGCATGACCGTGCTGGTCCTGGAGCAACATTTCCTCCCGATCGTGGAAATTCATGCCCTGATAAAAACCGGATCAGCCTACGACCCTTCCGACAAAGCTGGCGTGGCCAACCTCGTCGCAAGTCTCTTGGATGAAGGGACAACCAGCCGGTCCTCGAAGCAATTGGCCGAACAAATTGATTTCATCGGCGGTTCCCTGGAAGCCAAAGCGGGAGAAGATTTCACCACCGCCTCGGCGCGCGTGCTGAAAAAAGATATCGACCTTGGGTTTACTCTGCTGGCCGACGTCTTGATGCATCCCGCGTTCCCCAAGCATGAATTTGAACGGGTGCGCTCGCAGATCCAGGGCGAGATCGCGAGCGATAGCGACGACCCCGGCCACGTGGCGATGAAGGCATTCAATCAGCTGGTCTTTCACAACCATCCCTATCGGTGGCCCGTCCAAGGCACTGAGGAGACGGTGGGCAAGATCACCTTGGCGGATGTGCAGAGTTTTTACGCGAAAGAATATCTCCCCAATCAGGTGATCCTCACCATCGTCGGGGATCTATCCGCTGAACAAGCGACAGCCCTCGTACAAGCCTATTTCGGAAGTTGGAAGAAGGGCACGCCGCAGGCCCGCACCACGAAGAAACCCGCAGCGGTAGACAGGAAAGCCGTCCAGCTCATCGAGAAAGACTTGACCCAATCCACGATCGTCCTGGGTCACGGCGGTATTAGCCGGAACAATCCGGATTACTATGCCGTCACCGTGATGAATCATATTTTAGGAGCCGGTGGATTTTCATCGCGGCTCATGGACTCGATTCGCGATAAGCAGGGCCTCGCCTACGGCATCATGAGTCACTATGACGCGCGCTTGCTGCCGGGCTCATTTTGGGTGAATCTCCAAACCAGGACCGAAGCCACCAACCAGGCCATCGCCGGGGTATTGACCGAAATCAAAGGGATTCGGGACAGCCCGGTGAGTGACCAGGAATTGTCGGAAGCGAAATCCTTTCTCATGGGGAGTTTCCCGCTCCGCTTGGACTCAACCGCCAAGCTAGCCCAGGTGCTGGCGCAAGTCGAGTACTACGGATTGGGATTCGAGTATTTCAGCCAGTACCCGAAATGGATTGAGCGCGTCACAAAAGAAGATGTCCAGCGCGTGGCCAAGCAATACCTCGATCCGCAGCGCTATGCGCTCGTCGTCGTGGGCAACGTGGCCAAAGCCAAGGTCCGCCAGTAATCCAACGCCGACACCGTGGCGCTATGCAGCCCCTCTCTCTCGAACACAAACTGCACCACCTGCGCGAGATCTTTGCGGCGATGGACTCCGTCCTGGTCGCCTATTCCGGCGGCATCGACAGCACCGTTGTCCTGAAAGTCGCCTACGATCAACTTGGAGATTCCGCCGTGGGCGTGACGGCGATTTCACCGACTTTCCCTGCAGTCGAGTTGGATGCCGCGACCCGGGTGGCGAAAGAGATCGGGGTGCGCCATGAATTGGTTCAGACCGACCAGCTGCAAATCCCCGCCTTCACCGAGAACGATGCCAACCGCTGCTTTCACTGCAAAACCGATCTGTATCGATTACTGGGCAAGCTGAAAGAAACCAGAGGGGCAGCGGTCATCGTAGACGGAACCAATCTCGACGATCTGGGGGATGATCGCCCCGGCCTCAAAGCCGCACGGGAATGGGGCGTCCGCAGCCCGCTGGTCGAAGCCGGACTCTCGAAGGCCGACATCCGATCGCTTGCGAAAGACTTCGGCCTCTCGAACTGGGATAAACCCGCCGCGGCCTGCTTGTCGTCACGCATTCCTCGTGGAGTCATGATCACCAGAGAGAAACTCAGCCGGGTGGAACAGGCTGAAGAGGTCTTGTTTGCAGAGGGGTTCCGGCACTGCCGCGTGCGCGACCACGGCGAAATCGCCAGAATCGAAGTCGGCCAGGATGAGCTTTCTCAAATACTGGACGGAGAACGAAGCGCGAGGATCAGCCGACGCATCAAGGAACTCGGCTTTCGATTTGTGACAATTGATTTGGAAGGATATCGGCCGGGCGGAGTGAGCATAGACCCACCGCGCCCGGCCAAGTAGAGCAAGAGAACCTTGCCTAGGAGTGTGACTTCGAGAGGGCGCTCAAGGCTTCATCGGCAAACTTCCGGTGATCCGCATCCGTAAGACTGCGCTGCACCACCTTTTCCGCTACCATCAACGCCAGCTCCGTGGTCTGATTGCGAATATCCTGCACGGCCTTCCGGCGCTCGTGATCGATTTCACGCGTGGCCTCGCCCTTGATACGCTCCGCCTCCGTGCTCATCCGCTGTTCGTTCTCATCAAGTAATCGCTGCGCCCGCTCTTGCGCTGCGGCAAGAATGGCTTCGGCCTCCTTCGCCGCTGCACTGAGCTTCGCCTCATACGTCTTCAGCGCCCGCTCGGACTCTGCGCGGTGGCGTTCAGCCTGGTCGAGGCTATCCTTGATCTTCTTCTCCCGCTCTTCGAGAATGCCCAGGATGCCCGGGAAGGCAAACTTGTAGAGCACGAAAAAGAGAATCCCGAAGGAGAGAATCTCCCAGAAAATCAGCGACGTAAAAAAACTCGAATCAAACTGCGGCATTGTTCACTCCCAACAAGTTGGGGCTGAGGCTGAGCGCCGAGGCACAATGCCCCCGGCTCGGCCTGCACCCGTCCTTACTTGCGAAGACCCATAATGATGAACGCAATAACGAGCCCGTACAGCGCGATGGCTTCTACGAGCGCGAACCCGATCCACATGTACTTGCCGACGCGGGCTTCGGCTTCGGGCTGGCGGGCAACCGCTTCAATCATCTTGCCGAAGATGTACCCGATTCCCACACCGGCACCGGCAAATCCTGCCGCCGCCAATCCCATACCTAACAATGCTGCTGCTGCTGAATCCATTGTGTCCTACTCCTCCCTTGTCTGGCTGACACGCGATCAATGCGCGTGGTCATCATGGCCGTGCAGATGGAATGCGTCACCCAAATAGACGCAGGTCAACACGGTAAAAATATAGGCTTGAATAAACGCAATACCGACTTCCAACCCGTTCATCGCAATCGTAAAGGCAAACGGCAACCAGCCGATGAGGAGCCCGCCGCTGATCGACAAACCGAAGAGCACCCCGAGAATGACGTGTCCCGCCGTCATGTTGGCAAACAATCGAACGGCCAGCGAAATCGGCCTGGCCAGCTGGCTGATCAACTCAATCGGGATCATCAAAGGCAAGAGCCACCCCGGTGTGCCTGGCGGCACAAGAATGCCCATGAACTTGGCCCCGTGCAGGAAGAATCCCATGACGAGGCTCAGCCCATAGACAACACAGGCAAATACCGCTGTCACGACGATCTGGCTCGTGACCGTATAGGAACCGGGAATCAGCCCGATCAGATTGCAGAAGAGGATGAAGAGGAACAAGGTCGCGACAAGCGGGAAAAACCGCATCCCGTCTTTCCCCATGGTATCCAGGATGATGCCCCGGATGAAATCGACCAGCATCTCCGCCATGCTCTGTAATTTGCCCGGCACCAGCTGGCGAGCCGATCCCGCCTTGAGCATCAAGAACGCGACCAGCGCCACGACCACCCACATGATGATGACGGCTTTATTGATCGAGATGTCGATCCCCCCAACGGAGAGAGGAATGTAGTTATGCAATTCAAACGGATGAAGCGGACTTTCTTCCACGGCTATCCTTTGCTTTCTGTATCAGGCGGTGAACCGGGCCACCGCATCGCCGACCGGTATGCGTTCCGTATGCCGGCCGTCACTCCCAGTACTAACCCCACCACCATCCCCCAGGGAGTGGAATCCAGGAGGTAGGTATCCAACACCCAGCCCAACCCGCCCCCGACGATCAACGCAGCTAGCAGGTCGGTTCCAATCCGAACCGCCTGGCCTAGCCCCGCATAAAACGGATCTTGAGAAGGGGGCATTCTGTAACTCACCGGTCAGTACTCAGACAAGAATCTGAATGAGAACCCAACCGATTGCGAGCGCGCAATTCAAGCAGAATCCCCACTGAAATGTCAAGCCGTTAGAGGCTCTGTCTCTCCCCGAAGCGCTACGGTATAGTATGCCTCCACGTGAACCAGTCGGACTTTCTGATTTCATGGCAACGGCACGACCATCCCCCACACCCTTTCTTCACGGGGCTCCGCAACCCTTGTGCATGCGTCGGCGCGGCTGGTCGCTGAGCCCGTTTGAACTCTATTCCCGCGTTGCCTCAGACCTGCGCCCTTCGTTTCTCTTCGAAAGCGGCAAAGGGCCAGCAACCACTGGGCGTTACTCCTTCTTTGCCGCTGATCCCTATCAGACCTTTTCTGGAACGCACCACGACTGGACTCTGCGGTCAGCCGATGGGCAGACCCAAACCGGGCAGGCACCGTTCTCAAGCCTTGCCCGCCTGATGCAGCAATCCGCTATCGCCCGTCCGCCGGAGGCTCCTCCATTTTTCGGAGGGGCCGTGGGCTATCTGAGCTATGACCTGGTCCGCCAATTCGAATCGTTGCCGAACCATGCGGTGAATGATCTTCATTTCCCGGACATGGAGTTCGCCTTTTACGATCTTGTCGTCGCCTTCGATCACACCTCCGGCGAATGGCACTTGATGTTCTGCCCCCCGCTCGAACGATTCCTTGGAGAGTCTCGGGAAAAACTCTATCGGGAGGGTTGCGATAGACTCGCGGCCTTAGAGGCACAATTGTCCTCGCCTCTACCCCAACCACTGCCGGCCAGTTCATTAGCTCCTGTCAGCTTTCGCCCGCAACAAACCCGGGACTCCTATATGAACCGCGTCCGACGCTGCCAGGAATACATCGCCGCCGGCGACCTCTATCAGGCCAACCTCTCCCATCGCTTTGCGGTCAGGAGTGACAGCTTCACCAACCAGGCGGGACTCGCAACGGAACTTCAGACCTATGCACGACTGCGCCGTATGAACCCTTCTCCGTTCTCCGGCCTCTTGCGTACCGAGGCCACCAGCTTCATCAGCACATCGCCCGAACGTTTAGTTCGACTGGAGGGCCGATCGGCCGACACTCGCCCGATTGCTGGAACCCGGCGCCGAGGCCAAGACGATTCTGACGATCGCCGGCTGCAAGAAGAGCTGCTCGGGAATGAAAAGGAACGCGCCGAACATCTGATGCTCGTCGATCTCGAACGGAACGACCTGGGCCGCGTGTGCGAGCTTGGCTCCGTCCTCGTCGATGAGTTCATGTCGATTGAGCAATATTCCCACGTCAGTCATTTGGTATCCCATATCTCCGGACTGCTGCGTCCTGATGTGACCGGGTTCGATTTGTTACGCGCGGTCTTTCCCGGTGGCACGATCACCGGAGTGCCCAAGATTCGCTGCATGGAGATCATCGACGAGCTGGAACCCGTGCGAAGAGGCCCCTACACTGGTTCAATGGGCTATCTGAGTTGGAGCGGGGATCTCGATTTCAATATTGTTATTCGCACCCTGGTCCTCCACGAAGGACGAGGTTACCTCCAAGTCGGTGCCGGCATTGTGGCGGATTCAGACCCGGCCAAGGAATATGAGGAGACGATGCATAAGGCCCAGGCATTCCTGAGCGCCTTGTCGTAACATTCAACATGTGGATTTTCCTCAACGATCGATTCGTCACGGAACAGGACGCGCGGGTTTCAGTATTCGACCACGGCTTTCTCTATGGCGACGGCGTCTATGAGACGATCCGTTCCTACGGGAAACGGATCTTCATGCGCGATCACCATCTGTCGCGATTACAACGATCTGCCGATGCCATTGGACTGACTCTCCCCATTGCTCTGAGCGAATGGCCACGCCTCTTGCACGAAGCGATGGACCGCAACCATGTCGGGAACGAGCACACCGACGCCTATCTCCGAATTACTGTTTCTCGTGGAGTGGGAGAGATCGGCCTCGACCCGGCCCTCTGTCCAACACCGACAGTCGTCATCATGGCGAAACCGCTGCATCCACCGGCAGCAGACCTCTACCAACAAGGCGTGTCACTCGTCATCGCGCAGACCCGGCGGAATCTGCCAAGCGCGCTCTCCCCGCAGATCAAAGCCACCAATTTCTTGAACAATATTTTGGCGAAACGTGAAGCGATTGCCGCGTGCGTCTTCGATGCGCTCTTCTTGAATTGGGAAGGGCACCTCACAGAATGTACGGTGAGCAACATATTTTTTGCTTCACAAGGCCGGCTGTACACACCGTCAATAGAGTGCGGCCTCTTAGACGGCATTACGCGAGCGATCCTGTTGCAGATGGCGGAAGAACTGAAGATCCCCATGCACGAAGGGCGGTTTACCCCTGAAGAACTGTTGCATGCCGACGAATGCTTTCTGACCAATACCAGTATGGAGGTGATGCCCGTCGTCTCAGTGAACCAACAGTCTATCGGACAAGGCACCCCAGGGCCCCTCACCCGCCAGCTGCACCGCCATTTTGTCGACAATCAGAGCCGTTTTCTAGAACCTCTCGACTGACCATTCTCATCAAAGCCCTTGCTTTTACTCAGATGCTATCGGGACAGGGGGAGGGCACAAGACGTGCAATTCCTTGACACCCAGAGGCAGGCTGCTATCGTTTGACCATGCCAAACACCCCAACTGTGCGCAGGAGCTACCAATTGAAGACGCCCCAACTACTTCTCGGAACAGCCCTCGTGGGAGCTCACTGGCTTCTTTCAGGGCTTCCTACAGCGCAGGCTGAGATCTATCAATACATCGATGCCAACGGAACAATCTCGTTGACCAATGTGCCAACCGATCTGCGTTACCGACGGATTACAACCCAGCAAAACCGACTCCATCCGGTCATATCGGAGCGAGAACTGGAGCCGATGATCAACCGGTATTCTCGACAGCATCAATTACATCCCGCTCTCATCCGGGCCGTGATTAAAGCGGAATCGGGCTTCGACCCGATGGCCGTATCGCGAGCCGGCGCCATCGGCCTGATGCAGCTGATGCCGCAGACCGCCGTGCGTCTCGAAGTGCGTGACCTCTATGATCCTGAAGATAATATCGGTGGGGGGACGAAGTATCTCCGCCAACTGCTCGACCGATTCCGCGGGAATCTCCCGCTAGCCTTGGCGGCTTACAATTCCGGAGAACACACCGTCGATCGCTATCGCGGGCTCCCGCCTATCGATGAGACCCGCCAGTACGTAAAGAAAGTCATTCACTACTACCGCACGTTCCTCATGAACGACCGGACGATGGGCGGGCACGTGATCGCGTCCGCTGAACCTGCATCGCCACGACCACTCCAGGCTTCCCAACCCGCTTTGGCTCAGTAGGGCTCTCTTGCAGCCTGAGCTGACTGTGCTGCTTCCAGCCAGCGCGCTTCGCCTCGGGGAAATCTCCTCGAAAGTGTGCGCCAACGCTATTTTCGCGCCACAGCGCAGCCTCAGCCACGCAATGCGCGACCTGCACCATGTTCTTCACCTCAAGGTCGGCACGCCCGACATACCCATGAGACACCAGCTTCATCCAACGGGATAGCTGCGCCGTGGCCCGGATGAGCGACTCGCGCGAACGGATGACCCCGACTTGTCCCCACATGGTCCGGCGTAGAGAACTCCGCAGCTTTTCCGCATCTTCCAAAGTCTCCGGCGCTCGGTGTCGGAGTCGGTCTTCCTGCGCAGACAGGTCCGGAAGCGCATGCCGCTGACCGAACTCGATCGCCGCGACAGCCGCACGCATGCCGAACACCAGTCCTTCCAGCAATGAGTTACTCGCCAGGCGATTGGCTCCATGCACCCCGCTGCAGGCCACCTCGCCGGCAGCAAACAGCCCCGGCAACGATGTCGCCCCGTTTAGATCGGTCCAGACCCCTCCCATCATGTAGTGGGCGCTGGGTGAGACCGGAATCCACTCCTCCGTAATATCGATGTCGTGCCGCAGGCAGGTCGCGTAGATCGTCGGGAAGCGCCGCTTAATGAAGTCGGCACCCAGGTGGGTGACGTCCAGATACACATGATGCGCACGAGTCGCGGCCATCTCTGCCCAGATGGCCCGCGACACAATATCGCGCGGAGCCAGGGCGCCAAGGGGATGATAGCGCTGCATGAAGAGCTCGCCCTTGTTGTTGCGCAACTGGCCACCCTCCCCGCGCATGGCCTCAGACAACAAGAACGGCGGGCTCGACGGCAGGTACAGCGCCGTCGGATGGAACTGGACGAATTCCATATCCTGCAACATCGCGCCGGCACGAAAGGCCATCGCCATCCCATCCCCGGTCGCATTCGGCGGGTTTGTCGTCCTCGCGTAAATCTGCCCGGCACCCCCCGTCGAGAGCACCACCGCTTTCGCCGGAACGATGAACTGCGTTGACGTCGCCTCATCGAGCACGACTGCGCCGCAACAACGTCCATCCTCCACGGCCAGATCGACGGTGAAGTGATAGTCGAGCCGCTGGATGCGCTTCTGCCGCGCCACCTGAGCCATGAGTGCGCGCACCATTTCATTCCCTGTCGCATCACCGCGCGCGCGCAGAATGCGACTCCGGCTGTGGGCCGCCTCTCGAGCAAAAGCGAACTTCCCATCGGTCTTGTCAAACTTGGCGCCCCACCGGATCAGCTCTTGAATCCGCGCGGGCCCTTCCTCCACCAACACCCGAACCGCCTCGGGCCGGCACAGTCCGTGGCCCGCCTTCAACGTGTCGGTCAGGTGAATCGCCACATCATCTTCTTCACTGAGGGCCACCGCCACGCCGCCTTGAGCGTAGATCGAGTTGCTCTGCAACGCATGGCCCTTCGTCAACATGATGACGTGGCCTTCACGGCTTAACTCCAGGGCCGCGCGCAACCCAGCGACACCGCTGCCAATCACCAGAAAATCGGCTTGTGAGGCAGATGATGTTCGGGGGATAGAAGTTGAACGTTTCATCGAGGAAGCGGTTTCTGCGGCGAGGAAGACTCGGACAACGATTGACGCACTTTCATCCCAAACGGCAAATCCCCTTGCACACCCCGAAGAAGAATCGATTGCATGCCCACCCACTGCAAGCGCGCATGGCCGCGCTGGCGAATCCCGGCATCGTCAGGAGTTTTCTTCCACACCCCCTGCCAATGCACATACACGTCGATATTCTCTCCATCGATCATAATGCGCTCGGTTTTAAAATCCAGCTGAATGGATTGGAATAATTCAAAATCCTGCGCGGCCTCCGCTTGCAGTTGCTCCAACGATTCTGCCGGCAGCATGACGTCCTGGAACGCGGACCGATCACGATGCTGATAGGCTTCACGCAACGCTTCGACAGCCCGATCGATATGAGTAAACCGCTCATGGTCCTCGGGGTACTGCACCGTTTTCGACGAGCAGGCCGCCAGCGAAATCAACAGCACCACCCCGCACCAACGAAGCGCGCGCAAACCGGATGGACAAACAAAATACTTCTTATTCATAGCTTGGCAGTATAGGAACGTCCCGCAGATCGGTCAAGGCGCGTTGTCCCTCTCAAACAGCCCAATATGGACCCTCCACAATCGTTCACGAACTACCCATAGCGGCTTGCTTTTTGACCTGAAACTCTCTAGACTCCGCCGTCTTTGGAGATTGATTGCATGTCGAGCGTGTTAAAAAAGCGTCGAAAGAAAATGCGTAAGCACAAGTACAAGAAGCTGCGCAGACGCCAAAAATTCTTACGTCGTAAGAGCTAAGCTCACCTCCGTTTAACGGGAGGAGGACATTGTGCCGGAAGGCAAGAAGGTTCGCATCCGCGTCCGTACGGTGAACTGCACCTACGTGGGGGACTTTCTCGTTCCGCCAATGCGCCATCGCGTGTCCGACGCGATCAATGAGGAGGCACGTCTGTTTATCAGCCTGACAGACGTGGTCATCAACGAACAAGATCGCTCGGACTTTGTGGCCGTCAACAAGAACCTGATCGAGTCGATCGCGCAGCTCTAGCGCCGTCCCTTTCAGTCATCTTCGCTTGGCCTCCCGTCAACCGCGAGTCATCCGTTGCGATGGTGACAACTCACAGATCTGCCACCACGCTCTTATATCCATACCCCCACGCGTATGTCGCCATTTAGACGATTTCTCCCATTTGTGCGCCCCTATCTTTCCCGCATGCTGGTAGCGGGACTCCTCGTGATGGGAGTGGCCGCGATCAACCTCGCTCTGCTTCGTCTGGCCGGCACACTCTGGGACGTCATTACCGTCCAACACGATCGTGATCGCATGACGGAATTGATCGGGCTATTCATCGGCCTGGTTCTCCTGCAAGGCCTCTGTTCGATGGGGCACAGCTATCTGACCACCTGGATCTCCCAACGAGTCGTCGCAGATTTTCGCACCCATCTCTTTGCGCATCTGCAAAGCCTCGCGGTGAGCTTCTTCGCCAAAAGGCGAACAGGGGAATTGCTGTCCCGATTGATGAACGATGTCACCGTGATTCAGTCCATCGTCACTGAAACACCTATCGACACGGCCAAACAACTGGTGACGTTCATCGGCGGCATCGGGTTTTTGCTGGCCATGAACTGGCGACTCTGCCTGCTCATTCTCCTTCTTCTCCCGCTGCTAGTGCTTGTCGCTAAATTCTTTGGGCGTAAGCTGAAGTCACTGTCAACTTCAATACAGGATCAAACCGCGGCGCTCAGCACCCTTCTTGAAGAGGTCATTTCCGGCATACGCATTGTGAAGTCGTTCGTGCAAACGAAGCGGGAAGAGGGCCGCTTCCTGACGCAAGTCCAGCATGGACTAGCCCTCTCGCTCAATCGAGCGACCATCATGGCCCTCTTTGTCCCGGTCATCAGCCTGCTCACATTCTCAGCTGCTGCGGCCGTGCTGTGGTACGGCGGGACACAGGTGATCGAAGGCACCGTCACACCGGGAGACCTCTTCGCCTTCGTCCTGTTTGCAGGGATCCTGATCGGGCCGTTCAGTTCAGCCGCCCGCGTCTTCGCTCAAATCAAAGAGGCCCAGGGCGCCACCCAGCGCGTCTTTGAAATACTCGACGCGGAAGCAGACATCCGGGATATACCGAACGCTCACGTCCTCTCGACAGTAAGAGGCCACGTGCGCGCCGAACAAATCAGCTTTAGCTACGATCCCCGCACCCCGGTTCTGTCGCACCTCTCCTTCGAAGCACAACCGGGAGAGCTTGTCGCATTCGTTGGGCCGACGGGAGCAGGAAAAACGACCGTCATCAACCTGCTCCACCGTTTCTATGATCCTATTGAAGGCTGCATCACCGTCGACGGACACGACCTGAAAGAAGTCACGGTGGAGAGTTGGTATCGGCAGGTGGCACTCGTCCCGCAAGAAACCATTCTCTTTGGCGGGACCATTCTCGACAACATTCGTTACGGGAACCCCGAGGCGAGCGAGGCGGCCGTGCAAGAAGCCAGCAAGGCCGCCCATGCCCACGACTTTACTTCCGCCTTTCCTGACAAGTACCTGACTGTGGTGGGAGAAAAGGGCATCAACCTGTCTGGCGGCCAGCGGCAACGCATTGCGATCGCCCGGGCAATTCTGAAAAATCCCCGCGTACTGCTGCTCGATGAGGCCACCTCGTCACTCGACACGGAGTCAGAACGGCTGGTCCAAGAAGCGCTCGAACGACTGATGGAAGGACGGACGACGTTTGTCGTCGCCCATCGGCTCTCCACGATTCAGCGCGCCGACCGCATCCTCGTGCTAGATAAGGGCCGAGTCGTCGAAGAAGGTACTCACGCACAGTTGCTTGAACGCAAAGGCCTCTATCACTACCTTTATACTATCCGGTTCAGCGAACAAGCATAGCCCCAGCCGCGTCATCCTCAGCCCACACACTCAATCCACGTCGCTCTCTTACTGCATCTTTTCCACTCGCACGCCTAA
>JBEBHO010000258.1:0-4434 GCA_040081095.1 Nitrospira sp. | reverse complement strand
CACAAGCGGCCGGCCGTACGTCCGGTGCCCGTTCATCTTCAAGATGGCCGGCCGCACCAGTTGCTCGAACGTCACCATCGACGAAACCGGATTCCCCGGAAGGCCGAAAGCCAGCTTGCCCTGAATCTTGCCAAAGGCCAACGGCTGGCCCGGCCTGATCGCGAGCTTCCAGAAATTCATCTCGGCGCCCAATTCCCGGAATACGGCTTTGGTAAAATCGTAGTCCCCCATCGACACGCCGCCGGACAGCACCAACACATCCGCCGTCAGCCCATGGGAGATCTTTTCCTTCAAGGCGGCGGGAGTATCGCGGGCAATCCCGAGCAGAAACGGAATGCCGCCGGCCTCCTGCACCGCCGCCGCAATCCCGTAGCTGTTCGAATTGATGATCTTCTCCTCGCTGAATCGCTCATCCAAATCGGCGAGCTCATCGCCCGTCGACAGAATCGCCACCCGCGGACGCTGATACACGAAGACAAAGGACTTCGCGAGAATCGCCAGCATCCCCGCATCGCCGGGGCGGATCTGCGTCCCCTTGGCGATAATGCATTCGCCCTTCTTCACATCTTCGCCTTGCGGCCGGATGTTGGAGCCGCGCGGCTCGGGCTTGAAGACTCGGACGGAATCGGGCGTGTGTTCCGTATCTTCCACTTTCAACACCGTGTCCGCGCCTTGCGGAATCGGCGCGCCGGTCATGATACGGATCGCCTGCCCGGGGCCAACCGACTTGGTCGGCATTTTCCCGGCCGGCACATCTTCAATCACCTTGAGGGTGACCGGCTTTTCAATCGCATGCTCCTGCTTGATATCATCCCAGCGAACGGCGAATCCGTCCATCGCACTGTTATTCCACGGCGGATTGTCCCGCTCGGCCACGATATCCTCGCCCAACACACGGCCCAGCGCGTCGAGAATCGACACTTTCTCCAGGCCCAGCGTCGGGGTGGCTTCCAACACAATCCGCTGCGCCTCTTCAAGCCGCGTGAGTCCTTCTGTCGCGTCGTTTGCCTTCACAATCGCTCCCGTCTCAATGTGCGTGACGCGGCGCCACTTTCACCAGTGACCCGCTCTTCTTACAAAACGCTTCGATTTGATTCGCGATGTTGTGATAGCACTCAGCCGTCGCGGTATCGGAATTGAACATCGCGAAGGGTTCGCCCGCATCCGATTGCATCACCACATCCGGATCGAGCGGAATCCGTCCGAGGAACGGCACGCCCATATCGTTGGCGGAGGCTTCTCCTCCGCCTTTGCGGAACACTTCGATATTCTGATGACAATGCGGACATTCCAGGCCGCTCATATTTTCCACGATCCCGATGATCGGCACTTCGCTGTCCTTACAGAACGTCACCGACTTGCGCGAATCCAGCAGCGCCACTTCCTGCGGCGTCGTGATAATGACCGCGCCGCTGACATTGCCGAGCAGATCGATCGTCGTCACCGATTCGTTGCCGGTTCCCGGCGGCAAATCGATGAACAGGAAGTTCAAATCCTGCCACTCCACTCCGCCCAGCAACTGATTGATGAATTCATACTTGTACGCATCGCGCCAGATGATGGGGTCGTCCGGGTTCTGAAGCAGGAACGACATGGAGGCGATTTTCAGATTGTAAGCCTGGAAGGGGATGATGCCGCCGGACGTGCTGATCTTGAGCTTCTGTCCTTCCGCTCCGACCATCTTCGGAATGTTCGGCCCGTGAATGTCCATGTCGCAAATACCCACATGCCAGCCCTTGAGCGCGAGGCTGACTGCCAGGTTGGTGGTGCAGGTGCTCTTTCCTACGCCCCCCTTGTTGCTCATAATCAACACTTTGTACTCGATGCGCTCCATCCGCTTGGCGACGAGCCATCGGCTATGGCCTTCTTTATCCTTCTGACAGGATTCGTTCTCGTCACAGATCGCGCAGGCCCACATATAGGTGCATGCGTCGCTTCCCCCGGATGTGGGCGGTTGAATGACATTCAGTTCACGGGCCATAGTGTGTCCTTCTATATGACATGAAGCCTGGGGCTTCGGTTATCGACGGGGATTTCCGGTCGGCACTCCAACGTACTCGTTGTCGCCGGACTTCGGCATGCGCGCGGCGCCGGCCGCCACGGTCGCCGGCGTCAGCGGCGGCACATCCGCAGCGTCGGCTTCTTCCGGCACCGACTTCTTCTTGTTGAAGAAGCCGGCGCTGATGATGCCGACTTCATAAAACACATACATAGGCAACGCCATGAGGCACTGGTTGAACGGATCGGGCGTCGGCGTGAGAATGGCGGCGATAATGAAGGCCCCCAGCAACGCCCATTTCCGATAGCGCCGGAGAAACGGCGCATCGACCCAGCCCAGCTTGGCCATCAGCGTGATCGCCAGCGGCACTTCGAAGATCAGTCCGAAGACGAGCAAAAACCACAAGGCGAAGCCGACATATTGCGCAATCGAGAGTTGCGGGATAAAGCCGGCGTTCACGCCGTAAGAGATGAGAAAGTTCAACGCAAAGGGAAGGACAAAAAAGAATGAAAAGGTCACTCCGGCCAGAAATGCCAGCGTGCTCAACATGACAAAGGGGCCGACAAACCGGCGCTCCTGCACGTGCAGCCCCGGTACGACAAACTGCCAAAACTCCAGGAGAATATACGGAGTCGCCAGCACCACGGCGAACAAACCCGCCACTTTGACGTTCTGCCAGAGGGCTTCACCGGGAGCCAGAAAGACAAACGGGACCGTTGGCAGGTCCGTCGGCTCCCAGGACAACGTGCTCGGCACGAACATATTCTGGAGGGGGATGCGGAGCCACTTCACAAGGGCATCGGCGTAGAAAAACGTGACGACAAACACGATCGCCGTCACGATGACGGCGCGTGTGAGCCGGACCTGGAGCTCCACCAGGTGCTCCATGACCGGCATTTTTTTGTCTTCCAGAGGCTTGAAGACCGAGTCTTGCAACCACCGGTTGAAATCGTTCAGCACCGCGCCCTCATCGTACGGGACGATGCGGCGCCGGAATCTCTTGGGAGATCCGACGCCGCATATTCAGTCTATTTCGGATTGACTGCCACGAACAGGCTGTTGCCCTGCCGGTTGACCAGCAGCACGGCCAATTCATCTTTCTTGATCTTGTTCGCAGCCTTCAGAAAGTCGTCCACGGTCTTGACGGTCTCGTGATTGACCTCCTGAATGATGTCCCCACGCTGCAATCCCGCCGCTTCGGCCTGACCGCCCGGCTCTACGCTGGTGACGACCACACCCGTCGTCTTGGCCGGGATGTTCAGCTGGCTCATGATCGCATTGTCCAACGCTTGAATCTTGAGCGACGCCAGCACATTGTCCGGCAACTTGATCGTATCACCCTGTTCCTTGGGTGGAGCCGCATCCTTCTTGGCCAGCAACTCATCGGACGGCCGCTCGGCAACCTTCACCGAAATGGTTTGCTCTTTCCCCTCGCGCAGGACTTTCACCTGAGCATCTTTGCCCACCATGGTCCGCGCCACAAGATTGCGCAACTGGCTGACGCTCTGCACTTCCTTGCCGTTGAACGCGATGACCACATCGCCGCGCTTCATCCCGGCAGCGGCTGACGGTCCGTTTTCATTCACATCGCTGATCAGCACACCTTTGCGCTGCTCAGGCAACTTAAACGACTTCGCCAGGGCCGGCGTAATTTCCTGAATCGCCACGCCCATCCAGCCGCGGACGACTTTGCCGGTTTTTTGAAGGCTATCGACAATATCCACCGCGATGCTGCTGGGAATGGCAAACCCAATTCCCTCTGAACCACCGGTGCGGGAGAAAATGGCGGTATTGATACCCATCAACTCACCGTTCATGTTCACCAGCGCCCCGCCGGAGTTACCCGGATTGATCGCCGCGTCGGTCTGAATAAAATCTTCGTAATCGGCGATGCCCACGTTCCCGCGGCCCAACGCACTGATGATGCCCAACGTCACGGTAGAACTCAGCCCGAACGGACTGCCGACGGCCAACACCAAATCTCCCACGGCTAGCTTGTCGTAGTCGGCCCATTTCAGTGAAGGCAGGTCCTTCGCCTCGATCTTGATCACCGCCAAATCGGTCTTCGGATCGGTTCCCACGGTCTTGGCCGTGAACTCCCGCCGATCACTCAGCGTCACCGTAATCTGCGTCGCGCCTTCGACCACGTGGTTGTTCGTGACGATATAGCCATTGGGATCCAGAATGACCCCCGACCCGGCACTCTGCTCAGGTCGTCCATGGCCCCCTGGAGGGCCCGGCGGCATCGGAGGCGGCGTCGGAAGATCCCCTCCACCCGGCTCTTCACCACCACCAGGAGGTCCGCCGAACGGTCCGGGCGGAAGCCCGCCCCGGCGACGACCACCTTCCCCGCCGCCGCCTGTCACGGCGATATTCACGACCGCAGGGGTCACTTTCTTCACGATCTCAGAAAAACCTTGGGTAAATGCCGGAGG
>JBEBHO010000279.1:0-16607 GCA_040081095.1 Nitrospira sp. | reverse complement strand
CGCCGGTTCGGCCATGACCGCTGAAATTGGCATCATGCGTATCACGGAACAGATCGATGCGCTCGATACCATGGCCATCAATCCCCTTCAATACCTCATCGCACCCAAAGTCGTGGGGGGCCTGATCGGAGTGCCCTTGCTGGTGGCGCTTTTCGACGTGGTCGGGATTTACGGCGGTTATCTGGTCGGCGTCGATTTGTTGGGGGTCAATGCCGGATCCTACTGGACGTCGATTGAATCTGCGGTTGAATGGAAAGATATCTACGGCGGGATTTTGAAGTCGATCAGCTTCGGGCTGATCATCAGCTGGGTCTGCTGCTACAAGGGATTCTATACGCGCATGAGTGCCGAGGGGCTGGGGACGGCGACGACTGAAGCGGTGGTCTTGTCTTCTGTTGTGATCCTGGTGTGGGATTATTTTCTGACGTCGATTTTGCTCTAAGTATGATCAAACTTGTTGGGGTGAAAAAGACGCTGGGGACTCAGCCTGTCTTACGGGGAGTTGACCTCGCGATTCCTGCCGGAAAGTTGACGACTATTATTGGGCGCAGTGGGGAAGGCAAGAGTGTGCTGTTGAAGCACATGATCGGGCTGCTGCAGCCGGACGAGGGGCAGGTGTGGATCGGCGATGTCGACATTTCCCGCCTGCGCGGTCAGCCGCTGAATGAGGTGCGGAAGCGATTTGCGATGTTGTTCCAGGGGGCGGCGCTGTTTGACTCGATGTCCGTTTTTGAGAATGTGGCGTTCCCGCTAAAAGAAAAGCTGCGGATGAAGGGGCCCGAGGTCGCGGCGCGGGTGGACGAGATGCTTGAACAGGTCGGATTGGCCGGTATGGGGCACAAGTTTCCGGCCGAGCTGAGCGGAGGGATGCGGAAGCGCGCCGGATTGGCGCGCGCCTTGGTGATGCGGCCTGAGATTGTCTTGTTCGATGAACCGACCACCGGGCTGGACCCGTTGATGGCGAAAGCCATTCATGAGCTCATTACGAAGACACAGCGGACCTATGGATTTACAGCGGTCATGGTGAGTCATGAGATCCCGGAGATTTTCGGTCTTTCGGACTATGTCGCGATTTTGAAACAGGGGCGGATTGCGGTAATGGCGCCGCCAGCAGAGTTTATTCGAACGACCGATCCGGAGATTCAGGAGTTTATATCAGTCGGAGGCCCGGTCGTGCTGTCTGGCGCGGCTGCGAGCGCGTAACGGGAGTATGACGATGGAAAATACCAAGCTGGAACTGGTGGTCGGCGCGTTTGTCCTGGTCGGGATTCTGTGCCTGGGCTATCTCTCCATCAAGCTGGGAAAACTGGAAGTGATCGGTGGCGATCTCTATGAGGTCACGGCGCTGTTCAATACCGCCACCGGCTTGAAGTCGGGGGCCACCATTGAAATTGCCGGGGTGGAAGTGGGGCGCGTGAGGGGGATTGTGTTGAAAGAGGATCGCGCGATGGTCACCTTGGCACTCGGCAACGGAGTGAAGCTGTATACGGACACCATTGCCTCGATCAAGACGAGAGGGATTATCGGAGAAAAGTTTCTGGCGTTGTCACCCGGAGGCGGGGGCGATCCGTTGAAACCCGGAGAGACGATTCGCGATACTGAGTCCGGCCTGGACCTGGAAGAGTTGGTCAGCCAGTACGTCCATGGTAAGGTGAACTGATTCAGTTAATCCCCCGTAGGTGATTCATGGGGGTGATTTCAATAGAGGAGCCTTGGATGGTGATGCACGATCAACAGTCTCGTCATAGATCGGCGGTGCGGCAGCTCGGCAGGTTGTTCATGGCCGGGATAATGGGGCTGTGCCTATCTTTCGGCGCTGAATTGTCTCCGGCACTTGCCGGTCCGCCGACGGATTCAATGAAGGGTACGATCGACGAAGTGCTGCGGATTATACGCGACAAGGAATTGAAACAGGCGGCCAAGGCTGAAGAGCGCCGATCGCAACTGGAAAAAGTTGTGTCTGAGCGGTTCGATTATCAGGAAATGTCTCGCCGCGCACTCGGCGCTCCGTGGAATCAGCTGTCGGACAAGGAGAAGCAGGAATTCGTGTCCTTATTTCAGACGCTCTTGACCAATTCGTATGCAGAAAAGGTCGAGTCCTATTCCGGTGAAGGCGTGCAGTATCTGAACGAACGGACTGAAAAAGACTATGCCGAAGTGCGGACCAAGATCCTCTCGGGGAAAACGGAAATCCCTCTCGATTATCGTCTCATCAATCGTGGAACCGATTGGCGTGTCTACGATGTCGTGGTCGATGGGGTGAGCTTGGTGAACAATTACCGTGGGCAATTTACCAAGATTCTTCGTGCCTCGTCCTATTCCGACCTTGTCGAACAGCTCCGGAAGAAATCCGATAAGCTCAAATCTCCGTAAGACCACTCAGGCTGCCTGTTCATGTCTTCCCTGCGTCGAGTTGCTCTTGTCATCGCGTGCCTCTGGGCAGGGAATGCCGGGGTCTGCCTGGTTTCTGCCTGGGCCGACACGCAGGTCATTCCGGTTCCGTCTGTCTCGACGACCAGAAACGACGGCAACGACCTCGGGCTGATCATGCCGATTTTGATAACGGATCCTGACGGTGAGCTGAAGTATCTGATGGCTCCCATGTTGATCAGGAATTCGATTGTCGGGACCCGGGGAGCCTTCAATTTCTTTCAGTACGAACCGGGCGGGCGGCAAATACAATTTATCGGTTCGTTCACGGAAAAGATCGAGCGCAAGCTGGTGTTTTCCTATGTGGATCCGGCCTTCAGTCACGGGCGATATTTTCTCCAGTTCGGCGGATCCTTTTTCAAGAACGCGACCTCCAGATTCTTTGGTCCGGGACAGGATTCCCTGGAAGGCAATGAAACCAATTATACGGCTCGGGAAATACGCGCGAACTGGCGGTTTGGTGTCTACGCGAACGAAGTGACGCAGTTCGCGCTCGCGCAACGTGTGCGCGACGTGCAGCTGCAGCGGGGGGCAACGAACCTGCCCTTCACAGCCGAACGTTTCGGGACAGTGGATGGGGTGAGGGGGGAGTCGATTATTGTCGGGCACCGCGCCAGTTTTTACTATGACACCCGCAATAATTTGGTGACGCCGACGGATGGCATGGCCGTCACGGCCTACGCAGAATTGAATCAGAATGTCAGAAACGGCGACCACCCTATCTATTCAAGGTATGAGCTCGATATAAAAAAACTGTTTCCGAGTGAGTCGAAGCGGGCCATTCTCGTCGTGCGGGCGAATTTGCAGGCGACGATCGGCACGCAGGTTCCATTTTTCGAGCAGAGCTCCTTGGGCGGACAGAACAATCTGCGCGGATTCGGTGTGGATCGCTTTATCGACAAACATCTGCTGGCGGTGAGTATTGAAGAGCGGGTCCACATTGCCCGCACGAGGCTGGCCGGAGTCATGGCCGATTTTGAATTGGCTCCGTTTCTCGATACGGGGCAAGTGTTCGGGAACTTCAAAGATGTCAGTGTCAAAGATTACCGGATGACGCCGGGGCTCGGAATCCGCGGCATTGTACGGCCGAACGTCGTCGGTCGCCTCGATTATGGATTCAGCCGTGAAGGCGGCGCCATTTTCGCCGGCCTTGATTTTCCTTACTAGGGGGTGGGGCTTCTGATGGCGCTGGGCCGGATTCTACTTGCCTTTCTCTTTATGAGTGTGGTCGTGGCTAGTGGGGTGAATCCCCAGTTGGTCTTGGCTGAAGGGTTTGGACCGTTCCCGGTCAGAAACTTCCAGCCGCTTCACCAGTTAGTGCTTGGAATGCCCGGCGATCGCGCGACGGTGTTGAAGCCGGGTGCGCTCGATCTGCGGGTTGAGCTTGCCAATACCGCCAACATCTTTTCCGATACGACTCCGCAGGCGTCAGTCGCGATGAAGTTTGAAAGCATCCGGTCGGGATTCTTTCTCCGGTACGGAGTGACGGAGCGGCTCGAAATGGCTGTAGAAGTTCCGGTGGTGAATCGCTATCGGGGGATCATGGAGGGCATGATCACAGCCGTTGAGCGAGGGACGACCGGTTTGGCGCCCGATCGAAGGGCGCTTAAAGGCACGGGGTATGCCTACCAGGTCACATCGGGGGGAAGAGTCGTGATTAACGCACGAGAGGGTGTCGTCGGGTTGGGTGATGCGTCGATTATGGGGAAATACCAGGTGCTGACTGAAACGAATACGCTGCCGGCACTCTCGATTCGTGCCGCGCTCAAACTTCCGACTGGAGACGAACCCCATCTCTTGGGAAGCGGGAGCCCTGATTATGGGTTTGGTCTGGCACTGGAGAAGCATGTCGCCAAAGATTGGATCCTGTACGCGAATCTCAATGGCGTGATACCAACCGGGCGGATTGCCGGATTTGGTCTGCAGCCGGTTCTGTCCGGGATCTTTGCGGTTGAATATCTCTGGTCCGAGAATTTTTCCCTCGTAGGACATTTCGACTATTATTCCTCGCCTCTCTACGGAACCGGCACGCACGTCTTCGATAAGGGTGTGACGGAAGGTGTGCTCGGTTTTAGTTACCGGCTTCGTCCTCAAGTGCTCTGGCAAGTCTACGCTGTTGAAAATCTCGACTTCATTGTTGGAAGTGCCGCTGACTTTACGCTGTCTACGGTCGTGACGTTTCAATTCGGATCGTAACGCCGGGTTCGTACCCCTGATCCTGGCCCAACTGCTTGACACCAAAAGGGCTCTGTGTGAAACTGCATTCATATTATTTTGTCCATCCTTAGCGATGCGGCAGTATTCGTTCTTCTGACCAGTGTCGGCACCAAACCAAACAGCAATGGTTAAAAGGCGATCAAGGGAGACCGTTCTATGTCGATCTTAAAGACGATTCAAAGCCCTGCAGATCTGAAGCGTGTGCCGCTGGGGGAGCTGCCGGCGTTGTGTGAAGAAATCCGCGAGCAGATCATTAATACGGTGTCGAGTGTCGGCGGGCATCTCGCGTCGAATCTTGGTGTCGTTGAGCTCACGGTGGCGTTGCACTATCTCTTGAAAACGCCGACCGACAAGATCGTCTGGGATACCAGCAATCAGGCCTATACGCACAAGTTGCTCACGGGCCGTCGCGAGCAGTTTCATACGCTGCGTCAGTACGGTGGGTTGAGCGGCTTCTGTAAAAGAGAAGAAAGCGCGCATGATTCCTTCAATGCCGGTCATGCCGGCACCGGCGTCTCGGCGGCGTTTGGACTCGTTGAAGCGCGTGAGCAATTACGGCAGAAAAATAAAGTGGTGTGCGTGGTCGGGGACGGCGCAATGACCGCGGGGATGACGCTCGAGGGGCTGCATCATGCCGGTGGATTGGGCAAGGATTTTCTGGTGATCTTGAACGACAATCAAATGTCGATCTCCAAGAACGTCGGCGCCATTTCTGCCTATCTGAGCCGAACGATTACCGGTGAATTTTACGGGAAGGTGCGGGAAGAAACCGGCCAACTCCTTGGGAAGATTCCTCATATTGGCGCCGATATGCAGAAGCTGGCTCGCCGGGCGGAAGAGCTGGCGAAGGGCGCGATACTTCCCGGGTTGCTGTTCGAAGAACTAGGTTTTCAGTATTGCGGGCCGATCGATGGCCACAACTTTGAGCACCTGCTACCGACTCTTGAGAATGTGCTGAAGATGAAGGGGCCGGTGTTGCTGCACGTGATCACGAAGAAGGGTCTCGGTTATGAACCGGCCATCAATAATCCGGTCTGGTTCCATGCCTGCCCGCCTTTCGTGCGCGAGACCGGTGTGCCGGCCAAAAAAGCCGCACGCCCCTCTTATACGCAAATTGCCATGGACTCGCTGGTCAAGCTGGCCCGCGAGGACAAGCGCATCGTCGCCATTACTGCGGCCATGTGCGAAGGAACCGGACTCACAGGGTTCGAAAAAGAATTCCCCGATCGCTTGTACGATGTGGGGATTGCCGAACAGCACGCGGTTACCTTTGCGGCGGGGCTCGCAACGCAGGGCATCAAGCCGGTTGTGGTGATGTACTCGACCTTCTTGCAGCGCGCCTACGATCAGGTGGTACACGATGTGGCCACGCAGAACCTCCCGGTCGTCTTTTGTATCGATCGCGGTGGGCTGGTCGCCGAAGATGGCACCACGCACCACGGGGCGTTCGACTACGCCTATCTGCGTCATGCACCGAACATGGTGGTGATGGCGCCGAAGGATGAGAATGAACTGCAGCACATGATGAAGACCTGCATCCAGCATGATGGACCGGTCTCCCTCCGCTATCCGCGCGGGGTCAGCCTCGGTGTCCAGATGGACCCAACTCCCACAGCCCTCCCGATCGGAAAGGGCGAGCTGATGAAGGACGGATCCGATGTCGCAATCATGGCCATCGGAGTCTCGGTTTGGCAGGCGATGCAAGCGGCTGAACGGCTCACCAAAGAGGGTATTTCGACCGCTGTGGTGAACGCGCGATTCGTGAAGCCGCTCGATCAGGAGCTCATCGTCGATGTGGCGAAGCGGGTGCGATATGTGGTGACGGTAGAAGAGGGCTGCAAGATGGGGGGCTTCGGCTCCACAGTGCTCGAAGCGTTGTCCGATGCCCGCATCACCGACGTGACGACCAAGGTGCTCGGGCTCCCGGATTGGTATATTGAACAAGGGCCCCAGGATTTCTTGCGGGAGCGGTATGGGCTCACGGCGGAAGGCATTTATCAAAGCGTGAAGGAACTCGTCGGGAAGGCTCCGGTCACGAAGCAAGATCGGTTCGCGGTCGGCGCTTCGCTCGATCATCTTCCGCACGGGGACGAGCAGGGGAGCTAAGCGAACTTACGCCATGCATATCGTCAGAAGAAAAACTCGGCAGATCAAGCTCGGCTCGCTCAAGGTCGGCGGAGACGCGCCGGTGTCCGTGCAGTCGATGTGTTCGACCGATACGCGCGATGTCGCCGCGACGGTTGAGCAAATCCGCCAGCTGGAGACGGCCGGCTGTGAAGTGATTCGCGTGGCTGTGCCTGATGACGAAGCAGCGGCTGCCCTGCCGAAAATCAAGGCGGCGATGACCGTTCCGCTGATTGCAGACATTCACTTCGATCACCGGCTTGCACTGAAGGCGGCCGAAGTCGTGGATTGCGTGCGTATCAATCCGGGCAACATCGGGGCCTGGTGGAAGGTCGAAGAAGTCATCAAAGCGGTGAACGAGCGAGGCATTCCGTTGCGGGTGGGGGTCAATGGCGGTTCGCTGGAGCGCCATTTGCTCGACAAGTACGGATGGCCTTCGCCGGAAGCACTCGCTGAGTCCGCGCTGAATGCGGTGCATGCGCTGGAAGATGTCGGCTTCACCAACATGAAAGTGTCGCTGAAAGCCTCCGATGTGCACCATGCGATCGATGCCTATTGGCTGTTTGCCCATCAGTCCGATTATCCGCTTCATATCGGCATCACCGAAGCCGGGACGGCGATGACCGGCGCCGTGAAGTCGGCCATGGGGCTCGGGTACTTGCTCTCACAAGGGATCGGCGATACGTTGCGGGTGTCTCTTGCGGCGGACCCTGTCGAAGAAGTGAAGGTCGGGTTTGAAATTTTGAAGTCGCTGGAGCTGCGCCATCGCGGAATCAACGTGATCGCCTGTCCGACCTGCGGCCGTGTCGAGATCGATGTCGTGAAGATGGCCAACGAGCTCGAAAAGAAACTTGGTCATATCAAGACGCCCCTTAACGTGTCGGTGCTCGGGTGCGTCGTGAACGGAATCGGCGAAGGTAAGGAAGCGGACATCGGCGTGGCCGGCGGCGAAGGGAAGGGGATTTTATTCAAGAAGGGCAAGCTCGTTCGTAAGGTTCCCATCGAAGAGCTGATGGATACGCTGATCGAAGAAGTGGAGCTTCTCGCAAAAGAAAAAGAGGCGGAGGCGAGCGGTGAGGTGGTCGCCCCCTCCTCTCACGAGGGATGGGAGTCGTTAGGGCCGGATCCCTCACAGTCGACGACCTTGGGTAAAGAGATTCCCGTCCTGCCTAATCGCTAGGGCGATCTTTTGTGCGCTCTGGCAGCGAGCTATTTCTAAAACGGTTGTTGAGATACCAGATGAAGGGCCGCTATAATGCGCACCTTCGCGAGGCGCCGTACCCAAGTGGTAAGGGAGCAGTCTGCAAAACTGCGATGCAGCGGTTCGAACCCGCTCGGCGCCTCCAATTTATTCCCCCGCTGTTGATCTTTCAGTACAGTCCGCTGGCTGAGATTATTGCTGTGTCATAGATTGTTCTGTCCCTCGGGCCAGACGTGTGCCGCGCCTGTCGCTCTGTCTGATCGTGCCGAAATTGACTGGGTCTGGGGCAGGTGTTAGAATTCGACGGATTTTTGGACGCCTCCATGTCCGGCTGCCATCACCAGCCGTCCACTATATAACTTCATCGGAAGGAGCAGGGAATGGCCGTACCGCTGTCCCAGATGTATACAGTCACGAAGTATGTGCTCACGCAGAAAGTGAAGCGCGTGAAGCGCTATCCGCTCGTCCTCATGCTGGAACCGTTGTTTCGCTGCAATCTGGCCTGCGCCGGCTGCGGGAAAATCCAGTATCCCGACCATGTCCTCGATAAGCATCTGACGCCCGAACAGTGTTGGGCGGCGGCCGAGGAGTGTGGTGCGCCGATCGTCAGTATTCCCGGCGGCGAACCGCTGATCCATCCGAAAATGGCCAAGATCGTCGAGGGCTTGGTGGCGCAGAAGCGGTATGTCTATCTCTGCACGAACGCCATCTTGATGGAACGGAAGTTGGATGAATACCAGCCATCGAAGTTTTTGACGTTCAGTGTGCACATGGATGGTCTGAAAGATGAGCACGATCTGGCCGTCTGCCGAGACGGTGTGTATGACGTTGCCGTCCGCGCCATCAAGGAAGCGTTGAAGCGCGGTCATCGCGTGACAACCAATACAACCCTGTTCGATGATGCCAATCCTGAACGTGTCCGGAAGTTTTTCGATGAGATGATGGCGCTGGGCGTTGAGGGAATGATGATTTCCCCTGGCTACAGCTATCAGAAAGCACCGGATCAACAACATTTTCTCAAGCGCGAGCGTACCCGCGAGTTATTTTCCCGCATCCTTGGCAGCCCTAAGCGGGGCTGGCAGTTCAATCAATCGCCGCTGTTCCTGGATTTCCTGATGGGGAAGCGGGATTACCAATGCACGCCGTGGGGAAATCCGACCTATAACGTCTTTGGTTGGCAAAAGCCCTGCTACTTGTTGCAAGAAGGTTATACGAAGACCTTCGGCGAGTTGATGGCGGATACGGCCTGGGATCAGTATGGAACCGGGCGTAATGAAAAGTGTGCCGACTGTATGGTGCATTGCGGATACGAAGCGTCGGCGGTGGAAGATACGTTCGGAACCGTGTCAGGGTTTAGTCGAACGGTGAAGCTGACGTTGTCGCCCACCAGCCGTTGATGAGCTAATGAACAGAGGAGTGCCAGTCGCATGACCGATACCAAGAGCCACAGTGCGCAGGGAGCGATGGGCTCCCTGCAGGGGCGGCTATTCACTCCGCACTCGTTTGCGGAGCTTGCGGAGGCCATTGAGCTGGCGTTCGATTATCGTGGCGACGTAACGGTGACGCTTCGATCGGGCCAGCGGTTGACCGGCTACCTTTTCAATCGCATCGTCAAGGGCCAGGACTCTACGCTCGAAATTTTTCCAGCGGGCGATTCAGGCGTGCAATCAGTGCGCTTTGGCGACGTGGTGTCGGTGACTTTTTCAGGAGAAGATACGGCATCGGGAAACTCCTGGGAAAATTGGGTCGCGAAAAAAGAATCCGAACGGAAAGCCGAGGCCGACCGGATCGCGAAGGACGCTCAAGCTCGTGGTCATCTCTGAGCCGGTATCGCTTGAAATTCATCCCGTCCAGTGCGGCAATTCTCTCTTCCTCATTCCTTTCAATAATGGTCTTTCTTTGGGTGCCCCAACGGACTCATTTTCCTATTATTCAGGGCCATTCTTCCTTGTACCGTAATTGACAAAGAATAGGGGCTATGTTAGAAGAATCGGCCTTAAAATTGGCTGCTGCGTGTGATGGTATTCGTCTTGGCGCAGCAGGTCATTTGAACGGTGAGAATGAGGGGATTGGCACGGTCGAGTGGAGTGGAAACAAAGAAGGAAATCTGGCCCTCTGTGGATTGTCGCGGTTGCCACAGCCGGTATCTTCGCCTTCATTGCACATCCAGCCATTCTGTATGCGACGCATGAAGCAGACCATCGGTATACTGTCGAAGGATTTGTTTGTACTGCTGACGGGAAGCCGAGCGCCAATACCGAAGTCCTGGTTAAGAACACGAGGATTTCATACGGGCAGACCGTCACGACGGATGACGGAGGGTACTACAGGGCAGCGTTTCACCTGCATAATGACAATCTAGGTGATCCGCTCCTGGTTGAGGTAAAAGGCGAGCAGCAGCATCATAAGATTCAGTTTGATCCCAAGGATCTTGAGAGTGAGCGTAAGATCCAGGTCAATTTCGGATCTGGCTGCGTGCAGGATCGATCGGCCCCTCCAGTGTGGCTCTGGGTTGCGCTGGCAGCGGTCGGAGGTGTGGTGGCTCTCTTGGTCGGGATGAAGGTCGTCAAGTCCCAGCGTAAGCGGGACGGAGGGCGGGAGAAGGGGCAGGGCAAGCGAAAAAAGTGATCGGATGATCCGTTGAGCGTCGTGGATGGCTCGCTGGAACTGAAGTCTAGAAAAGTTGGGGCAGGCAGAATTGTGGTTTCTTTGGGTGAATGCAGAGTAGCGCTTTTGTAAGGGGGTAGTCCCTTGCAGAAGCGTTTTTTTCTGCCCTCAAGTTGAAATCGGTATTCAAAAGCATCGTGGGCTGTAGAAAAGGAGTGGAGGAAATCATATGAAGATGTCATGGCATTTAATGTTGGTGCTTGGAATGGGCTTGGCGATTGCCGGTTGCGGCGGTGGTGAGGGCGGTGGCGAGGGGCCAGTGGTTCCGCCTCCTCCTGCTCCTGCTGAATACGCCGATAAGCACATGCCTGCCGGCTGGTGGGCTGACGCCGCCAAGCTTGAGGAGGGTCGAAAGCTCTTCATCGGCGAGACGAATCCTGATGTGAACTGTGCCAGCTGCCACGGCAAGGACGGCAAGCCGGTCAAGGCGGGGGCTCGCGATTTCCGTGTCAGCGATCGGATGAAGTTGTATTCGGATTCTGTGTGGTTCTGGCGTATTTCTGAAGGAGTGCCGAATACCAAGATGAAGGCCTGGAAGAGCAAGTTGTCGGATGAAGATCGCTGGAAGCTGGTATTGTTCGAGCGTAATTTCGGGTTGGCTGGCAAGGGTTGGGACGAGGGGAAGAAGTCGTGGGTTGATGCGGCAGCTGTGTCCGCGGCCCCTGCGGCAGTAGCTCCGGCAGCGGCAGCACCTGAGGCGGCCCCGGCGGCAGCAGCTCCGGCTGGCAAGTAAGATTTCACTCTACTGAGGAGGAGCGGCGAGGCATCATGAAAACATGGCAGCGCAGTCTCATGGCTCTCATTGCGCTTCTGGCGCTGTTTGGCGGGGCGGCCTATGCACAGGCGCCTGGGACGCCGCCGGTTGAGTTTCCCTATACCGGTAACCGGACAGCGGTCTGGATCGTCGCTCAGCTCCACATTCTGTTCGCAGGATTCATTCTCGGGGCGCCTATTTTCGTCGTCATCTCGGAGTGGCTGGGATACCGGAAGCAGGATCCCCGCTACGACCGGTTGGCGAAAGAGGTCACCAAGGTCACGGTCATTCTGTATAGTATGACCGCATTGACCGGCGGTCTCTTCATTTTCGTGCTGCTGGCCACCTATCCGCAATTCACGACCTGGCTGATCAATCACTTCTTCATTGTCTTTGCCGTGATTTATCCGCTGCTCTTCATCGGCGAGACCTTTGTCCTCTACATGTATTTCTACACGTGGGATGCCTGGAAGGGGAATAAGAAGGCGCGCCACATTGCGCTCGGCGTGCTGTTGAATTTGATCGGGTCGATCACGCTGTTTGTCATCGACGGTCCGACGTCCTTCATGAATACTCCGGTGAAAGCCGAGGGTGTGTCGCCGGTCGAGTTCCTGGCAACGGCCAGCATCTGGGACAAGATGTTCAATTACAGCTGGATGCCGCTCAATATGCATCGACTAGTCGGAAACGTCACGTTCGGCGGATTCGTGGCCGGGCTGATCGCCGCCTACATGTATATGGGATCGACGAAGGACGAAGAGCGGGCCTATTACGATTGGATGGGGTTCGTCGGCAATATGATCGGCGTGGGAGCGCTCTTGTTCCTCCCGTTCATGGGGTATCTGCTGGCCTACGAGTTGTGTGACTACGATGCCTCCATCTGTCCGTACATGATGGCCGACCAGCTCTCCATGTTCTTTGAAATGCAGGGGGCGATGATCGGGCTCATCTTCCTTGCGAGTAACTATTATATCTGGCTCAGTATGAAGCGGATCGAGGGCGTCGAGAAGGTTCGGATGACGATTCTCGCCCCGATCGTGATGATTATTCTTCCGCTGGTGATGACGAAAGTGCTGACCGATTATCCGGCACCTGACCCGAAGTCGCTCATGTTTCTCTTGCCCATGTTGCTCGCCCCTGCTGTGCTCGGTCGATTCATTCCGATCACGGTGTCCTCCAGGACTGTGATCAAGATCGGCTTCTTAATGGTGGTGGTTGGAAATGCTATTTGGCTGACGCCGCATGGATTTGCGCCGACGGGCGCCAAGCTGGTGGCTGAGCTGGAATTGCCCTCTGACTGGAACTTCCTGGCGTTGATGCCGGCGAAGAACTCGGCGGCCTTCACCCTCGTCTTCGTGACGGTGGTCAACTACATCATCTACAACCGGGCTGTCACGCAGGGGACCATCGTCTGGGGCAAGATCGATTATGCGTCACAGTTCGTCTTGATTTTTCTGGCCTTCAGTGCGATTTGGACGATGGGTCTGATGGGTGCGGTTCGCTCGCTCTTGCGGAAGTACTTTCACACGTACAATTTGCTTCCTGATTTCACCGCGGAGTCATTTACGCCGACCCTGGCCTATTCGGCTTGGTACATCACCGGTATTACGGTGGTGTTCTATGCAGTCGTGAGTTTTGCGATTCTTGTGACGCTTCGCGCGTCGCATCCGAAGGAGCATGCGTCAGAGGGAAGTCCTGTTCCAGCTGGGGCAAAGTAAGGTTCGATTTATCCCGGTGCATTCATAGCGAGTTAGGACGAGGAGCACTATGGGCAAGGCAATCGTTAAGATCATCGTCGGATTAGTTATCGGGGCCGGACTGTGGTTCGCCACGATGGCGATTGATTTTCCACCTGTTTTCCGCTGGCTGTTCTTCGGTTATGCGGTGCTCGGCACCGTTGTATTCTTGATTCTCGATGCGCCGACGATGAAAGTGATGAGCGGCGGGAAAGCGTTGGTCTCACTCCTGGTGTTTTATGCCATCCTCTGCACGGTATTTATTGCCGGCGCCTCTCTCTGGCCGCAATACGATCCGGAGGATGAAAAGGGGAAAATCGTCAAGATTCTGAAGGGGAAGCCCAATATTCTTGACCCGTGGAAGGCGGACGAAGTCATTGCGCGCACCAAGGAATTGGATGCCAAAGCCAAGGAGCTGGCTGAGCGGATCAAGGCGCTCGGGAATGTGCAGGCCCCTGCCGGTCAAGATGCCGGTGGTGCTGCGGCCGTCCCTGCTTCTGCCGGCGCATCCGGAGGGGACGTCCTCAAGATCGGTGAAGAGCAATGGCAGCTTCAGGAGTGCTACAACTGCCACAAGCTCAAGGGCGAGGGCGGAAAGAAGCGCGGGCCTGAGCTCGATAACATCGGAACGCTTCTCCCTCAAGAGGAAATTACCAAGAAGATCCTCGATCCAAAGTCCTACAAGGCGGAAGGCTTCGACGCCGAGTATGACAAGGGCAAGATGCCGGATAAGTACAAGGATCTGATGGAGCTCAAGGATGTGCAGGCATTGGCTGCCTGGCTCTCAACGTTCAAAAATACGTCAGTCAATACACCGAAACCCATCAAGATGAAGTAATGATGCAGCCGAAACTCAAATCAAAAGTCCGCGCGACGGACCGAGAAATCGGAGAAGTCTCGAAGGTTATTGTCGACCCGCTCTCGCATGAGATCAGCCATATCGTCGTGTCGATGAATGGCAGCGGGGAGCGGCAAGTCGCCATGACCTTCGTGCAGTCGGTCAGTGAGAATCTCGTCGAGCTGCGTGCGGCGGCGGGAGACATCCTCGAGTTGCCGCCGTTCAAGCGCGATGACTATGTGACAACGCACGAGGTCGAGATCGCCCATCTTGAAGAGCGTGTGCACGTCACACCGGGCGAAGTGCTGGTCCCGTTCCCTGAGCTTGAGAAGAGCGTCAAGCGCCGCACGTTCTTCATGAACTTCACGCACGTGATCGGATTCTTGATCGGTCTCCCGATTGCATTTCCGGTCCTGCGCTATCTCATGAAGCCCATGTATACCCCGTTCGAAAACGGCTGGCTGAAGATCGGCAATGTCAGCAAGATCAAGCAGGACGATATCGGCTTCCAGTTCAAGTACAAGCGGAAAGTCAAAGAAGCCTACATGCCGGAAGCAGAGATCGAGAAAAACGTGTGGGTCCTGAAGGTGACTCCTGCGGTCCTTGATAAGGTCTATCAGGGCAAGGACATGGAGTTTAAGGATGCCTTCGGTAAGACCGTCTGGACGAACAAAAAAGATTTCCCGTACGTGGCCTTTTCGGGAAAATGTCCGCACCTGGGCTGTGGGTATAAGTGGCGTCAGCATAAAGTGTTGGGGCAAGTCTTTCTGTGCCCCTGTCATCTGAGTATTTATGACGCGTCCGGAAAGGTGCTCGATGGGCCTGCCCCGCGTGCGCTTGACTCGCTTCCCATTAAGGTCTCGGCGACGGGTGAAGTAGAAATCATCGATATGGAATTCAAGGCCGGTACTAAATCTCAAATCCGGATCATCTGATCACTATGCAACAGACACCGTCCTCCGCTACCGGGCCGACCGCACTCGAAAAGGTTATTGCCTTCGTCGATGAGCGGGTCGGTCTTAAGACGATTCAAGCGAAGATGCTGAATGAGCCGGTTCCTGGCGGTTCACGCTGGGCCTATGTCTTCGGCTCCATCCTCTTGTTCATCTTCATCATGCAGGCCGTCACCGGCATCCTGCTGATGTTCTACTATGTGCCGACCGCCGACCACGCTTTTGCCAGCACGCAATACATCATTCACGAAGTCGATTACGGGTGGTTCCTCCTCAGTTACCATTTCTGGGGATCCACCGCGATGGTGGTCTGCGTCTTTGCCCACATGTCGCAGGTCTTTCTCTGGGGCGCCTACAAAACCCCGCGCGAATTGATCTGGCTGGTCGGATTAGCCCTGTTCGGCATCGTGATGGGTTTTGGGTTTACCGGCTACTTGCTTCCGTGGGACCAGCGCGCCTATTGGGCCACGACGGTCGGTGTTGAGATCATGGACAAAACGCCGGTCATCGGGGACTTCATGGCGCGGTTTCTCAAGGGCGGCGCGATCCCTGGCCAAATGACGCTCAGTCGATTCTTTGTCGTGCACGTGATGATCTTGCCGGCGGCCTTGATGGGCTTGGCCGGGTTGCACATCTTCTTGTTCAGAGCCGCCGGTCCTGCCGGTCCGTTCCGTGGAACGCCGGAAGAGATCAAGGCGAAGACCGACTACTTCTTCCCGCGCCAGATCTGGAAGGATATCGTCGGGATGATCACGGTATTTTTCACGATCTGCGCCCTGGCGTTCTGGGAGCCCGTGGTGCTCCTTGAAGAAGCCACGCCTGATCCTGGCGATTATCATCCAGAGCCGGAGTGGTACTTCCTGTTCCTGTTCCAATTGCTCCGACTCAAGATGTTCGGCGGAGAGTTCGGACAATTCCTCGGCGCCATTGCTCTGCCGGGTGCCTTCATGGCCCTCATGGCCGCTCTTCCCTTTATCGACAAGGATCCTGAGCGCAATATTTTCAAGCGCCCCATCGCATTGATCGGCTGGATCGTCGTCATGGCGATGATTCTCCTCTTTACCGTGGCTGCCATTATCAACCGGGAATTTTTGGACTAGTTGAGCGGGGCGACGTGAACCGCGCCTCAGATGAAACTATGACCGAGCGAGAATTACCGTCCCCCGTCAAGCTTGGATTGAACGTCCTCTGGTCCACCTGTTGGACCGGGTTCCCAATCAAGATTGGAATCTGTCTTCTATTCATGGCCTTGGGCCTCATTCACTTTGAGGCGCGTATCGGCCTGGCGTTCCTGATGTATCTCGCCAGTCCCGTGACGGTATTTGCCATGCCGATCCTCGCCATGGTCGCTGAACCGCATCTTGGAGAAGGCGCAGGTATTGCGCTGCTGTTTCTCATTTGCATTCCCATCGATATCTGGGCGACCGGCGTCGTGGCGAAGACCTTGTTTCTCGAAAAGCTCCGACGTGAGCCGCCGGATGGACTGGGCTTGTCGCTGTGGTTGAAGACCGCCCTCGTGGGCGCGCTCTATATGCCGCTTTTGTGGCTGGTGGTGGGATTTGCAACTCAGACCTCAATCGATTTGTCACATAGCCTCTTTGAGACCGAGATGCTGAAGAGCGTGCCGGTGGCCGAAAAGATCGGCATCGAGCTGACTCTCTGGGGTGGGGCCTCTTCCACTGTGCTG
>JBEBHO010000112.1:0-4437 GCA_040081095.1 Nitrospira sp. | reverse complement strand
TCAGGATGGCGGGATGCAGGCGGTGCTGGCCGCCAAAGAAGATGAGTGCAAAGCCCTCAACGAGAAGTATCTGCGGCTCGCCGCCGAGTTCGAAAACTATAAGCGATTGGCCCAACGGGACCAGCGCGAGCAGATCAAGTTCGGAAACGAACAGCTGCTGAAGGAACTCCTCCCGGTCGTCGACAACATGGAGCGAGCCATTAAAGCGGCGCATGACAAGGGAAGCAGTGCGGCATTGGTCCAGGGGGTGGATCTCACGTTGAAACAGTTGACCGGCGCCCTTGGTAAATTCGGCGTGCAGGCCGTTGAGAGCCTGGGCAAGCCGTTTGATCCGGGATCTCACCAAGCCGTGTCTCAAGTACCATCGGACCTGGTTCCCAGCGAACACGTCCTTGACGAGTTTCAAAAAGGCTATCGCCTGCACGACAGGATTCTCCGTGCAGCGATGGTCAGTGTGTCATCAGGTCCGGCACAAGCCGACAGTTAGTCTTCGGGACGAACGACGACGTCAATTATTTTCAGACGCTGATATCGGGAAGGAAGGAGTTTACTCATGGGCAAAGTTATCGGTATCGACCTCGGCACGACCAACTCATGTGTCGCCATTATGAGCGGCGGCGATCCGGTCGTCATCGCCAACGCGGAAGGCGCTCGCACCACGCCGTCTATCGTCGGCATCACCGAGAAGGCAGAGCGGCTCGTCGGCCAAATCGCGAAGCGCCAGGCCATCACCAACCCGGAAAATACGATTTTCTCCGTCAAGCGACTCATGGGCCGCAAGTTCAAGAGCCGCGAAGTCCAGGAAGCCATGAAGCGGCTCCCCTACAAAGTTGTGGAAGCGGACAACGGCGACGCACATGTCGTCATCCGTGGCAAATCCTACAGCCCGCCGGAAGTCTCCGCCATGATTCTGCAGAAGATGCGGCAAACGGCGGAAGACTATCTTGGAGAAAAGGTCACGGAAGCGGTCGTCACCGTCCCGGCCTATTTCGATGACAGCCAGCGCCAGGCCACGAAGGATGCCGGGCAGATCGCCGGATTGAACGTCCTGCGCATCATCAACGAACCGACGGCCGCGTCGCTGGCCTATGGCCTCGATAAGAAAAAAGACGAGCGGATTGCCGTCTACGATCTCGGCGGCGGAACCTTCGACGTCTCCGTCCTCGAAATCGGCGAAGGCGTCTTTGAAGTGAAGTCCACCAACGGCGATACCTATCTGGGCGGCGACGACTTCGACCAGCGCGTCATGGATTGGCTCGTCGATGAATTCAAGAAAGATCAGGGCATCGACCTCAAGAAAGACCGGATGGCCTTGCAGCGGCTGAAGGAAGCCGCCGAGCGCGCCAAGATCGAGCTGTCCTCGTCACCGGAGACGGAAATCAATCTGCCGTTCATTACGGCCGATGCCAGCGGCCCCAAGCACATGGTCATCAAGCTGACCCGCGCGAAACTGGAGCAGCTGGTCGACGACCTCATCCAGCGCACCATCGAGCCTTGCCGCAAGGCGTTGTCCGATGCCGGTGTTTCCGCCAAAGACATTCAGGAAGTCGTGTTGGTCGGCGGCATGACCCGTATGCCGAAGGTTATCCAAGTCGTGAAGGAGTTCTTCGGAAAGGAACCCCATCGCGGCGTGAACCCTGATGAAGTCGTCGCCATCGGCGCCGGCGTACAGGGCGGCGTGCTCAAGGGTGAAGTGAAGGACGTGCTGTTACTGGACGTCACCCCGCTCTCCCTGGGCATTGAAACATTGGGCGGCGTCTTCACGAAACTCATTGAACGCAACACCACCGTCCCGACCAAGAAGAGCCAGGTCTTCTCGACTGCGGCCGATAACCAGACCGCCGTCACCATTCGCGTGTTCCAAGGCGAACGTGAAATGGCCAACGACAACAAGCTGCTCGGCCAGTTCGACCTCGTCGGAATTCCTCCGGCGCCCCGCGGCATGCCACAGGTCGAAGTGACCTTCGACATCGATGCCAACGGCATCGTGCACGTCTCGGCGAAGGATCTGGCGACGCAGAAAGAGCAGTCGATCAAGATCACGGCCTCCAGCGGCCTCAGCAAAGAAGAAGTCGAGAAACTCGTCAAGGATGCGGCCTCGCATACCGAAGACGACAAGAAGCGGCGCAAGCTGGCTGAAGCCAAGAACCAGGCCGATAACCTGATCTATCAGACCGAAAAGAATCTGACGGAATACGGGGACAAGGTCGATGCGGAAGAAAAGACGAAAATTCAGGACGCCGTGGCGGCGCTAAAGACGGCCCTGGAAGGGACCGAGCCGGACGCGATTGAATCGGCCACGCAAACCCTGATGACCGCCTCGCATAAGCTGGCGGAAGAGATGTATAAGAAAGCTGCCGCGACGGCTGCACCGGGATCGGGAGCAGATGCCTCAGCCTCGGCTGAGACCAATGAGACCAAGACCGATGAAAAAGTCGTGGATGCGGAGTTCGAAGAAGTAGACAAAGAGAAGAAGTAGTTTACAATAACCTCAGAAGTGACCGAGTTTCCTCACAGAGGGAACTCGGTCTTTCTCTGCTGTTCACCTGGTATAAACTCCTGTGTCAAAGCGCGACTATTACGACATTCTCGGTGTTGAGAAAACCTCTTCCGACGAAGAGCTGAAGAAGGCCTATCGCAAAATGGCCCGTCAGCACCACCCCGACTTGCACCCCGGCGATGCCCAGAAGAAAGAGGCCGAAGCCAAGTTCAAAGAAATCAACGAAGCCTACGAAACGCTGAGCGACCAGGAAAAGCGCAAACGCTACGACATGTTCGGACATGCCGGCGGGCAGCAAGGTCAGGGCTTCGATGGATTCGGCCAAGGCGGCGGATTCGGCGATGTGTTCAACGACATCTTCGAAGACTTTTTCGGCGGCCAGCGAGGTGGCGGACGGGCCGAACGCGGCAACGACCTGCAATATAACCTTGAGCTCACCTTTGAAGAAGCCGTCTACGGCAAAGAAGCCAAACTCAAAATTCCACGCTGGGAAACCTGCGGCGACTGCAAAGGAACCGGCGCCAAATCGGCGGCCTCGATCAAGACCTGCCCCAGCTGCAAAGGAGCCGGCCAGCTGCGGTTCCAACAGGGATTCTTCAGCGTCAGCCGCCCCTGCGGGCAGTGCGAAGGCGCCGGACAGATCGTCACGGAACCCTGCGGCACCTGCCAAGGCCGCCAACGGGTCTATCGCGAGCGCACGATCGCCGTTCACATTCCTGCCGGCATCGAAACGGGCATGCGCTTACGCCTGACCAATGAAGGCGAGCATGGCGCCAATAGCGGCCCTCCCGGCGATCTGTATGTCGCCATCTCCGTCAAACCCCATCCGGTCTTCCAGCGTAAAGGCATCGATATCTCCTGCGACGTCCCGGTCAACTTCATCACCGCGACGCTCGGGGGCAAGATCGAAGTCCCGACCTTGAAGGGCAACACCGTGATCAAGATCCCAGCCGGCACCCAATACGATAAAATCATGCGGCTCAAGGGGCTCGGCGTGCCCAACTTGAAGGGCGGGCAACCAGGCGATCAGCTCTACATTATTAAGGTCCAGATCCCGACGAAACTCACAGCCCGGCAAAAAGAGCTGTTGTCAGATTTTGCCAAAGAAAGCGGCATGGTCATGGAAGCCGACGGCGACGGCTTTTTCGACAAGATGAAGACCTTCTTCGAATAGCGCCGACGCACTCGGTTCGTTCGACCGACTGAGCCTCCCATGCCTGTGTTCTTTCTGCCTCCCGACGCCATTACCCCTCCCTCGATCACCGTGCCTCCGGCACTCCAGGCACACCTGCGCGACAGCCTGCGCCTCGAACTCGGCGAACAGATCTGGGTCTGCGATGGACAGGGCATGCGCTACCTGATGGAACTCACGCGCGTCACAAAGCAGGAGTTGGCGGGGCACATCCTACGCACCAGCCAGGAACCCGCGCGCACCGCTCCCCGCCTGCGCCTCGGACAAGCCCTGCTCAAGGGCGAAAAAATGGATTGGGTGATTCAGAAGGCCACGGAACTGGGCATCAGCGAAATCGTCCCACTCCAGAGCCGGCATACTATCGTGCAGCTCAGGCCGGAACGCCTTGACGCACAACTGGCCCGCTGGCAGCGCATCGCGCTGGAAGCCGCCCAGCAATCGGAACAATGGCATGTGCCCGTCATCGCCCAGCCACGCTCAGTCACTGAGTGCCTGGCAGACCACCCTGCATCAGCGCTCTCGCTCATCTTGACCGAACGACGGGAGGGACAGAGCTTGAATGCGGTCAATCTTCCGACAAACGGCAACGAATCGGTGATGATGCTGATCGGACCTGAAGGAGGCTGGGCAACGGAAGAAGTGGCGCTGGCCGAACAGTCCGGCTGCACACTGATCACCCTCGGGCCGCACATTCTGCGCGCCGAGACCGCGGCCATTGTTGCAGTGGGAATTCTTCAGAACCGCG
>JBEBHO010000007.1:0-16655 GCA_040081095.1 Nitrospira sp. | reverse complement strand
CAAGGTGAGATTCCGCACATACTGCAAGAGTGCCTGAAGGATCTGCGGCGTCACCCAGTCGGGAATGGAGGCCCCTTCAGCCCGGTGATGCTCAATCCATCGCGCCCTTGTCTCAATGAGTAGCTCCTTCACGCCATCGATCGCCAGATTCCAGTCTGAGTGCAGCGTTTCCCGTCGCCGTTCGTACAGCTCTGTGAGAAAGGGCAGTTCTCCCAAGGCGAAGTAGAGGGAGTCGCGATTGACGCGGCAACGGACGGGCCGCCCCGCCGTTGATTCCGGCCGGTCATACGAAGCATTGGCCTGATAGGCGGCGCGGAGCCAGGGCCAGTCCGTCATGTGGCAGAGGCAGAGGATAGACGAGTGATCCAGCTCCAGTTCATGGAGACGAAAGGCCATCCAGTTGATCCGTTGCTCCTGCTGCGAGCCTGGCAACGGCATGGTGAGAGAGGGCAGCGTTGCGGCAGCCAGCATCGGCAGCGAGACGGATTTGACGGCATAGGGATCGGGTCCGACGAAGGGAATTGGTTCAAACCTGGCGACCTCGCGATCGATGTAAGCGCGGGGGATGGATTCGCCCATCGCGACACGGATGCCCATGATGACGGCCTGGCAGGGATCGATGGGAATCGCGCTGACGCTGGCCTTTTCCTCGTGCGCCGGTTCCGGCAGGAGAATCAGGCTGATCTCGGGAAGGCGATCGATTGCCTGTTCGACGCTGGCCTCTACGGAAGGGGGGAGGGGAATGGCGAGGCAGTCGTACCGTTTCCCGATTAAGGTTTCGCGGACTTCTTGCGCGATGTCCCCGCTGCCATGGAGGATGGGAAGGAGATCGATGCGCGGCGACAGGCTGAGGATCTGTGCGTCGGTCGGCGTGTAGCGAGACATTCAGCGTCCCGGGTGTAGAGGGTCGTCTTCCCCGAAAAAGAAATCGCCGAAGCCTTTGGGGAGCGCTTGGTCGCCCATTGCCCTGGTTCTCCGCTTCGACAGCTCCTCCAGATCCAATGATTCGGCGCCGAGCACTTTCAGCAGGGCTTCCTGCCACATCCGGTCGAGGGCGACTGGATGAGACGAGTCTTGAGCCAGCCGCTTGACGGCGTATTGGATGAGATGCAACCCATCGCGAATCGAATATTCTAAATTGAGTTGATGCGCGTCCTGGAGGAAGCCGACGGCGATGCTCAGGATCTCGTCCTTCGCAAAGGGGAGATGGTAGCGGAGAATCGCCATTTCATCCTGGCGCGACGGAAAGCCGAGGCCGAGCGTCGGTTGCAGGCGGGAGAGCATATAGTCCGGCACTTCATACGTGGAGGCATCCTCGTTCATCGTGACGCAACAGCGGAAGTCTTCGTGCGCTTCGATCAGAATGCCTGCGATGATCGATTCGACACAGCGGCGATGGTCGAGCAAGGAGGCCAGCGAGGCCCAGCTTTTCTCGTTCATCCGGTTGCCTTCATCCAGGACGCAGATGCTCCCGGTGAGCACGGCCGTCACCAGCGGGGACGCGTGGTAGGCGATGGATCCCGATTCGGCCAGGACCGGTGTAATCAGCAGGTCTTCCGGGCGCGTATCGGCGGTACATTGAAAGACATACAGATCCTGCTTGCGCTCCTTGGCGCCCGACATCGCCAATGTTGTCTTGCCAATTCCCGGAGGACCGGTAATCCTCGGCGAAAGCGGGAGATCGCGCGGATCGACCTTGAGCCAGCAGGCGAGCAGCTGTTGCAGCGGCTCCTTGCTCCCGATCCATTCCTGGAGTGTCGTAATAGGCTGTGCCAGGTGTAGCGTAATGCCCTGTACGGAGATAGTTCTGGCAGCGGTGGTTCGTGAGCGGTTATCCATGGGTGCCATGACCCAGACAAATTGTATTCATGGAGGGGACGGTAACATAGGGCTATGACTCGGTCAAACCCTGGGGGGCAGCCAATTTCTAGGCAAAGCTGAACGGGTGGCACACGAGGTAGATAGGCAAATAGTACGAGTGATGTCGTGGGTTATCGGTCGTGGTGATCAGGTAGCTCGAACGTTAAATGTTGAACAGCCTTGCCGGTCTCGGTACGATCAAGTTAGGAATAGTGAGCACAATGGATTGTACGCTCGCTTCCATGAATTCATCGCGAAGACAGGAAAGATGGTCGAGCGGCATCGAAAGCAATCGACGGCTCATCGCCACCCGCGTGGCGATGGGCGTGGATGTGCTGGCGCGGTTGCATCAGCAGATCCAGCAGGTATTGGTAGGGATGCGCGATGCGCGGCAGGCGAAGGGTAAGGCCGAGAAATGGCGACCATGAGAAATATAGGATTACAAGACCTGACCCCGCATTATGAGTTGGTGCTACACCAGCAGTGACTGCATCAGATGCTCGACTATCGGAGTCAGGAGGAGTGCGAGAAGATGGGCAGCGAGTCTTAAGTTAGGTGTCCGTTATTTCTGGACCACCTCAGTGTGACCGAGGAGATTATTTTGGAAATCGCGGGTATCCTTCTGGCTCGATAAAAGCGAGTACGGTACCGGAGTCCGCATCAACAAACACCACTGCATTTGGATGGAATGCGCGCTCCCCTGGGGCAAGTATCAGTTTGTAGACGACGGCCCACACGTGCTTTCCTGCGAATGCTGCTTCCATTTTCGCTAGCCATGGCCCAAAATCAGTATCCTCGCGACCAAATTGTTTTTCTCTTAGCGAGCGCTCCTGCCAACGAGATTTGATGGTATGCCACTGTTGAAGATCGTGATCAACATGGAAGACCCATGATGGTGGCACAACTCCATACTTGGCTATGGCCTTGTGTGAAGACTCAAGGGCCTCCTGCTCCGAGATTTCAGCCACGGCATAAACTGGATCCACTAAAACAGATAAGAGGACTGCCACGGCCAACCAAGCTATTTGTGTCATAAATGCCATTCCTCCCAACTTAGAGACAGGTTGCTTGAAGTTGAACGGCATCTCTATATCTAGATCGAAGTCCCACCGTACTATGCCCCTACATTCTGGCAAAAATAGTAGGTTTTGCCTGCCTTGATCAATATCACTTCCGTCATGATACGAAGACCTGGATACGAAGACCTGGGTCAGGTCTTGCAATCACACAGTGGCCGCTTCTGCTCGCGTCAACCACCGGCTCACCGTGGCTGAGTGGACCTTCAGATGGGGGAGAAAAACGGGGACATTCTCTATTTCCAAGCTGCGTGAGGTCGCGGGCATCAGGGGGACTATTGCTGCCACGTCATCAACCGCTCTGGGCGTTGAATTCGGAGCCACGCTGCGACGGCGCGGGGAATGTTTTGATCCAGCAGTACGGCGAGGGCGTCAGGCACGGGAATCACTTTGTCTTCATCGACGACTTGACTCACGTAATCCAGGGCGGCGGCGAGATCCTCGCGGGTCAACTCTGGATACGTCTGAAGAATTTGTTCGTTCGAGTACCCCCCGGCGATGAGCCCAAGAATATTGGTCACCATAATTTGCGTGCCGCGAATGCAGGGTTTGCCGCTACAGACCTGCGGATCAATGCTAATGCTTTCGTAACGCATGGCCCCTCCCTCTCTCAGCTCGATCAGCTTCTTGCTTACTTACGTAGTAGTGAGTCCATGATAACAAGCTCACCCTGAGGGGGCAAAGTTTCTTGCCCTCTCCGCCAGTTCACCCGTGAGAAGGCAATAGCCGATTGCGCTCCATGTGTCATGGCATCACCGATTTGTCCGCGCAACGGAATGTTGTCACTTGCCTCATCAGACCGCCCCAATTCGCTTTGACTTTCACGGCGTTGAACCGTATTCTTAGTGACCCGTCGGTGGCATAGGGAGCGGGTATGAAGACCAGCGGGATGGCCGATTCAGGATGCCATAGGCTCTGGCGTCGGAGGTGGACAATGAAGATGGAGGATCGTCGAGTGATGAATCAGACTTGCAAGATGGTGGGATCCGGTGTCCTTGTGCTGTGCGGCGCCATGTTGCTCAGCGGCTGTGTGGTGCTGGAAGAAAAATACAATGCAGAGAAGGCGCGAAGCCTGAATTTCCAGCGGTTGCTGGCTCAGGAAGAAAAACGGACGGCAGAGCTGGATAGCGAAGCCAAGCGGACGAAAAAAGAGCTGACGGAATTCGAGGCGCGCAACCGCGAATTGGCGGCGCAAGTCCAAGCGGCTCGTGAGCAGATGGGCCGTCTCCAGGAAGAAACCGAGGCCGTCAAAGAGTCGGCGATGCTGGAGCGGAAGGCCATGCAAGATATGCGGAAGATGGCGCCAGTTGCCGCGGCCAAGCCCAAAAAGGTCGAGGAACTCGCGTCACTTTCACCTTCTCGCGAGACGGATGCGCTCTTGCAGGAGGCTGAGAAAGAACTCGCAGGGTTGTCTGCTCCGGCAGACATTCCTAAGCCCGCTGCGAAAGCCACTGCGAAAGCGGCTGCCCCTGCCGGCACCACGATCCATGTAGTGAAGCCGGGTGAAACGCTATTTCGAGTCAGCCGGACCTATGGTGTGCCGGTCGACAAATTGAAAAAGTGGAATAAGCTGCCGGACGATATTATTGAAGTGGGTCAGAAACTTATTGTCGGGATGGAGTAGTTCCACAGGTATGGCCACGCCAACGTATTCACTCAGCTTGGACGAGTTCCGCCGGTACGCCAAGGAGGGCAACCTTATTCCTTTGTACCGGGAAATTCTGGCGGACTACGAGACGCCGGTCTCTGCATTCGCAAAGATCGATCACGGTCCGTCCGCCTATTTGTTGGAGAGTGTGCAGGGAGGGGAGAAGTGGGCCCGCTATTCCTTCTTGGGCAGCGGGTCGCCGATTCTCATGGTGGAAGATCGCGGCGATCTCCTGATTAAGGAGGGAAAACGCAGCCGCCGCATTCCTTGCAACGGCGCGCCGCTCGATCGACTCCGGGAATACATGGAGACGTACAAGCCGGTCACCGTTCCGGGCCTGCCACGGTTTGTGGGTGGAGCGGTCGGGTATCTCGGCTATGACATGGTGAGCACGTTTGAGCATATCTCGTTTCGCCGGAAGGAGAGTCTGAATCTCCCCGAGTTTGCGTTTCTCCTGACCGACACGCTGCTCATTTTCGACAATGTTGCGCAGAAGATTAAAGTCGTCGCCAATGCCCATGTCGCCTCGCAGTCTGAGCGGGCCATCCGCCTAGCCTATCGTCACGCGACAGAACGCATTGAGCGGATGATTGCCCGATTGCGTCGGCCTCTCCGCCGGACCGCGCCCAAGCGCAGGCGAACGCCGATTACGTTTACCTCGAATATGAGCAAGGCCGATTTCGAAAAGATGGTCAGCCAAACGCAGGAATTCATCAAGGCCGGCGATATCTTTCAGTGTGTGCTCTCGCAGCGGTGGGAGACCAAGCTCCATGCGACGCCGTTCCAGTTGTACCGCGCGCTGCGGGTTGTGAATCCATCCCCGTATATGTACTACCTGAGGATTGCGGGCGTGGAATTGGTCGGATCGTCTCCTGAAATTCTGGTGCGGTGCGAAGACGGGCTGGTGTCGGTTCGTCCGATCGCCGGCACGCGGCGTCGCGGCGCCACCGCCGAGGAGGACGAGCAACTGGAGCGTCGTCTGCTGGCCGACCAGAAGGAACGGGCCGAGCATATCATGCTGGTGGACCTGGGTCGAAACGACGTCGGGCGCGTCGCAGAGCCTGGCTCCGTCAAAGTGGAATCGCTGATGAACGTCGAGCGCTATTCGCATGTGATGCACATCGTGTCCAACGTGAGCGGCCGATTGGCCCCGCAGAAAACCGTCTACGATGTGTTGCAGGCCTGTTTCCCGGCCGGCACCGTGTCAGGAGCCCCGAAAATTCGCGCGATGGAAATCATCGAAGAACTGGAGCCGACGAGACGGGGGCCCTATGCCGGTGCGGTGGGGTATTTCAGTTTCTCCGGCAACATGGATATGTGTATCAATATCCGCACGGTTGTGGTGTCCAAGAAGAGGGCTTTTATTCAAGCCGGTGCCGGCATCGTGGCGGACTCGAATCCCGAGCACGAATATGAAGAGACCTGCAATAAGGCGCGCGCCATGATGAAAGCCATCGAGTTGGCCGAGCAGGGGCTGGAGTAGCGTCATGCTGTTGATGATCGACAATTACGATTCCTTCACCTACAACCTGGTGCAGTATCTGGGCGAGTTGGGTGAAGATGTCCGCGTATATCGGAACGACAAGATTACCGTGCAGCAGATTGAAGACCTCCGGCCAAACCGGATTGTCATTTCGCCGGGCCCCTGCACGCCGAAAGAAGCCGGCGTGTCCGTCGAGACGATCCGCCAATTCGCCGGACGCATGCCGATCCTCGGCGTCTGCCTGGGCCATCAGTCGCTGGGGGTGGCGTTCGGCGGGGAAGTGATTCGAGCGCAGCGGTTGATGCATGGGAAGACGTCGATGATTTCCCACGACGGGAAAACCATCTTCCACGGCTTGCCGAATCCCTTCGAGGCCACGCGCTATCACTCGCTGCTGGTGAATCCCAAGAACCTTCCTGATTGTCTGGAGGTCTCAGCCAAGACGGCCGAAGGCGAAATTATGGGGCTGCGTCACCGGACGCTCGCCGTCGAAGGCGTCCAGTTTCATCCGGAATCGATTTTGACGAAGGCCGGGAAAGACCTGCTCAGAAACTTCTTAAAACTCTAGCCTTCTCGGATTGTCCGCTTTCCATGATCAAAGACGCCATCGCAAAATTGGCCGACCTCACCGACCTTTCTGAAAAGGAAGCAGAAGAGGTGCTGTCCGAGATCATGGATGGCGCAGCGACGTCAGCGCAGATTGCCGCCTATCTGATGGGCCTTCGCCAGAAGGGCGAAACCGTGGATGAGATCGCCGGTTCGGCCCGGGCCATGCGGGCGCGCGCGACACGAATCCAGGTGGGCAGTTCGATCGTTCTCGATACCTGCGGGACCGGCGGCGACGGCGGCCATACGTTTAATATCTCGACGACCGCAGCCTTTGTGGTGGCGGGGGCCGGGCTCACTGTGGCGAAGCACGGGAACCGGTCGGTGTCATCCAAGTCGGGGAGCGCGGACGTGTTGAGTGCATTGGGCGTGAAGATCGATCTTCAGCCGGAGCGAGTCGCGGATTGTATCAATGAGATCGGCATCGGATTTCTCTTCGCCCCGCTGTTTCATGGCGCGATGAAGCATTGCGCTGGCCCGCGGCAGGAAATGGGGATTCGCACGTTGTTGAATGTCCTTGGTCCGTTGACCAACCCTGCCGGCGCGACGCATCAAGTTCTCGGTGTCTACGATGCGAAGTTGACCGAGGTCATGGCCAAAGTCCTCGTGCAATTGGGGTCTCAACATTGTTTTGTTTTGCACGGGATGGACGGCCTCGACGAGCTCACGGTTTGTGACCGAACGAAAGTGTCAGAAGGGAAAGGCGGAGTCGTATCGAATTATTTTGTTGCGCCTGAGGAATTCGATCTGCCCCGCGTCCACAAAAAGGAGATCGCGGGCGGTACTCCCGAAGAGAATGCCAGGATCACGAGGGAGATTCTGCAAGGAAAGAAGGGGCCGAAGCGCGATATTGTCTGTCTGAATGCGGCGGCGGCGATTGTCGCAGGACAGAAAGCCCGGACGTTGAAGGACGGACTGCGGGTGGCCCAAGAGACACTCGATACAGGCGCCGCGGCGGAAAAGCTCGATCGGTTGGTGGCCTGGACGAAGAAGGCATCGTGACCATGATTCTGGATCAGATTATCGAACATAAAAAAGCGGAGCTCCGGCATAAGCAGAGTCGCGGGTATTTGGCGAATCTGAAATCCGCCATTCGAGACGCCTCGCCTCCGCTCGGCTTCGCGGTGACGCTCGATGCGACGCGGACGGCGTCGAGTCCGGCCTTGATCGCGGAGGTGAAGAAGGCCTCGCCGAGTCTCGGCCTGTTGCGCCCGGAGTTTTCCAAGCATTTCGACTATCTTCGCATTGCGCGCGACTACCATGAGCATGGAGCCTCGGCATTGTCCGTGCTGACCGATAAGGACTTTTTTCAGGGCGATCTCAAGTATTTGGCCGAGATCAAAAAGGCGCTTCCCATGCCGGCGCTGGACAAAGAGTTTATGGTGGGCGATATCCAGTTTTATGAAGCCAGGGCCCATGGCGCCGACGCGGTGCTTCTGATCGTGGCCGCGCTGGAGAAACGCCAGCTCATCGACTTTCATGCCCTCGCGACGGAATTGAAGATGGACGTGCTGTTTGAAACCCATCATGAACGTGAATTGGATACGGTATTGGAGTGGATCCCGACGGCCCGCATGATCGGCATCAATAATCGGGATTTGAAAACGTTCACGACGGATCTTGGCGTGACGTTCCGGCTGGCCAAGCGCATTCCGTCCGATAAGATCATCATCAGCGAAAGCGGCATTCATACGCGTGACCATGTCGTGAAACTTCTCGAAGCGGGCGTGCATGCCATGCTGGTCGGAGAATCGCTGATTAAATCCGAAAGTATCGAGCAGAAGATCGCAGACCTGCGCGGCACAACGGAGTCAGTCAACAACCAGTGAAAGCGATGCGCTCCACGTGAAAGTCAAAATCTGCGGCATCACCAACGAGCAGGATGCGCACGTCGCCGTCGAGGCGGGGGCCGATGCGCTCGGATTTATCATGTATCGCAAGAGCCCGCGGTTCGTCGAAGCCGCTGTCGTCAAGCGGATCATCGATGGACTTCCACCCTTCATCGCGGCGGTCGGGGTGTTTGTGAATGAAGACGCCGCGGTCGTCAGACGCCTCATGGATGAATGCGGGTTAACCCTGGCTCAGTTGCATGGTGACGAGCCTGCGTCCTACTGCGAAGGACTCGGGCGCCCGTCTATGAAAGCTCTACGGCTCAAAGACCGCGGGGCGTTTTTAGCGCTGGCCGAGTTTCAAGGGCGCGCGAACGTCCGTGCCTTCGTGCTCGATGCCTTTTCGGATCAGGCCTACGGTGGCACAGGACAGACTATCGATTGGACCTTGGCGGCCGAAGCGGCGCGCGCCTCACGGGTGCTGCTTGCCGGAGGACTCACCCCTGAGAATGTGGGGGAGGCCATTCGGCAAGTCCGTCCGTATGGTGTCGATGTCAGCAGCGGTGTCGAAGTGCGGCCAGGGCAGAAAGATCATGCGAAGGTGCAGGCGTTTATTCAAGCGGCTAGACTTGTGTCGATCTGAGGCGCCCATTTATACTCCGTCCTCTTCGAAAGGATTGCGCACGTGATGAAGAAGGTCCCTGACAGCCATGGACGATTCGGCCCCTACGGCGGCCGCTATGTGCCGGAAACCCTCATGCCGGCGCTGCTTGAACTCGAGCAGGAATATGCCACCGCGAGGAAAGATCCCCGCTTCCGAGCGGAGCTGGCCTACTATCTCAAGCAATATGTCGGGCGGCCGACGTCGCTGTACCATGCATCCCGGCTGACCAAGAAGCTGGGCGGCGCCAAGATCTATCTGAAGCGTGAAGACCTCTGCCATACCGGCGCGCATAAAATTAACAATGCCATCGGGCAGGTGCTCCTGGCCATGCGGATGAAGAAGCCTAGGATCATCGCCGAAACCGGCGCGGGACAGCATGGTGTCGCGACCGCCACGGCGGCGGCCATGTTCGGTCTGGAGTGCGAAATCTACATGGGCACTGAGGATATGCAGCGGCAGGCGCTGAATGTTTTTCGTATGCGGTTGCTCGGCGCGAAAGTCACGGGCGTCGATGCCGGCAGCCGGACGCTCAAGGATGCGATCAGCGAGGCCATGCGCGATTGGACGACGAACGTACGCACGACCCACTACATTCTCGGGTCGGTGCTGGGGGCACATCCCTATCCGATGATGATCCGAGATTTTCAGGCGATCATCGGGCAGGAGGCGCGCAAACAGATTCTGGCTGCAGAAGGAAAGCTGCCAGATTATCTGGTGGCCTGTGTCGGCGGCGGAAGCAATTCCATCGGTTTGTTTCATGCTTTTCTCGGCGATAAGAAAGTAAAAATGATCGGCGTCGAGGCGGGAGGCACCGGCATTGAGAGTGGAAAGCATGCCGCACGGTTTTCAGGCGGGAGTCCCGGCGTGCTGCAAGGCACGATGACCTATCTCCTCCAGGATGAAGATGGTCAGATCAATTTGACGCATTCGGTGTCGGCGGGGCTCGACTATGCGGCCGTAGGACCCGAGCACAGTCTGTATCACGATCTGAAGCGCATTCAGTACACCTACGCCACCGACGACGAAGCGATGGCGGCATTCGATCTGCTCGCAACCGCGGAAGGAATTGTGCCGGCGTTGGAGAGTGCGCATGCCATTGCCGAGGTCGTGAAGCTGGCTCCGAAACTCAAGAAATCTAGTGTCATCATTGCCAATCTTTCCGGTCGTGGAGACAAAGATGTTCAGCAAGTGGCGCGGATGCGGGGGGTGACGTTATGACCGGACGGATTGAATCCACCTTCCAGCGGTTGCATCAGGCAAAGAAGAAAGCGTTGATTGCCTATCTGATGGCGGGCGACCCCACATTGGCCGATACCGAGCGGCTGGTTGTGGAGATCGAGCAGGCAGGAGCTGACATCATCGAGCTTGGCGTACCGTTCTCGGATCCGATTGCCGATGGTCCGGTCATTCAGTTGGCGGCTGAGCGGGCGCTGCGAAGCGGCACTACGCTTAGGAAGATCCTGGCCATGATGAAGTCGCTTCGCACCAGAACGCAGGTGCCGATCGTCCTCATGGTCTACTACAACTCGATCCATGCCATGGGCCTTGACACGTTTTGTCGTGAGGCGGGAGCGGCGGGAGTGGATGGACTGATCGTGCCGGATATGCCGGTCGATGAAGCGGGCCCGTTGAAAGGTCCGGCTGCTGCGGCAGGCCTACGGCTGGTGTTTCTCTTAGCCCCGACGAGTACCACTGAACGACGGATCTATGTGGCGAAAGAGTCGCAGGGGTTTCTTTACTATGTCTCGCTCACCGGGATTACCGGGGCCAAGATTCAAAACATGGCTGAAGTTGGCAAGAATGTCGACAAGATCAAGAAGGTGACCAAGACACCGGTGGCCGTCGGGTTCGGCGTCTCAACTCCTGACGATGCGGCCAAGGTGTCGGCGATGGCAGATGGCGTGATTGTCGGGAGTGCGATTGTGAAGCAGATCGCGGCGCACCAGCAATCCTCGGATATGCCGGCGAAAGTCGGCCGCTTCGTTGGTTCGCTGAAGGCCGCGATGGATCAAGTTGTTCAGGGACCAGCCAGATAGCGGATCGTAGCGGTTCCTCAGCAGGCGAGTCAGGCTGGAAGAACATGGCCGGAGGGGAATGGTCGAAGGATTAGCGTTTTCCCGAGTTCGTCGCCGTCGGCATATACTTGATCATCTCATCGGTCAATTCAGCTGCCACATCTTTCAAGTTCGGCTTAAAGAACATGTAGCTGCTGGTTTTTTCGTGGCGGGCTTTCCAGATGGTGGCACCCGTCGTCGCATCGATCAACCGCATGCTGAGTCCCACGCGGCCGACGTTGTCGCCTTCCTTCCTCGAATATTCCCACGCATTGATCCGGATCACCAGGAACGACTCGACGTTCAGCGATTTCCCCAGCTTGATGGCTGAGTCCTTATCGGATTGGCCGGTCATTTCAAGCCGGGAGAAATAGAAGACCAGCGAGTCGAAGGCGTCTTTGGAGCCCTGGAAGATATCGGTCACTTGTTCGGCCGGGACGACCCGCTCAATTTTCCCCATCTTGCTCAGAGATCCGGCCAGTACTTCCTGGATATCTTCACGCGCGCTGTCGTATTGGCTGGCCATCGGAGGCAACACGGCGACAGACTGCGGGCGAAAGACTTTGGCCCCTGGCCCTTCCCACATTTCCTGAAGACCGCCGCAACCGGCAAGGGTAAGGACGAATAGACCGGCAAGCAGCACCTGTCGAACTGGGCGGTTGAGCAGCATCATGGTTCTCAGTATACCATTAGAATGTCAAAGAGACAGAGCCTGACGCCAAGGCCCCGCGTTCACGAAAATCATATCCGCCCCCGACGTCGACTCTGAGGGCAAAGATCCGTAGGCCAATCCCTGCAGTGGGAGTAATGGTCGAAGCGGCATCTTGGACATTCTTGAATGCGCCGACGCGCAAGGAGAGGAATTCATTCAAAATGGTTTGTTCGGCACCGACGGCCAGCACCTGACTCTTGATCCCCGGGACAAAGGTCTTGTTTGAGGTGACATCCATATCGGCGGTCAACGTCAGAGACGAATAGGGGTTGACGGCGACGCCACCACGGACTTGCGGCAGCATCTTGAGCTTGGTGCCATCCGGCGCATCGAATTGCGGCTGTGTGAGGTCTTTTGCGACGACTCCGACACGCAACCAGGAGGCGGGGCGGTAGATCGCGCCGACATCAACGGCGAAGGCTGAAGAGAGCTTGGCTTTACCGAGGCTATCAGTCAGTGTGACATCTTGACCACCGGTGACAGTAGCCGATCCGGCATATGCGGCTCCTTGGATGGCCTTTCCGGTGATACCAATCGCAAAGGTCTTGTCTGCAAACGCATAGGCGTATGAGAAGGCCGCCTGCCGAGCTTCAAGCCCACGGAGGAGAAACGCTCCCTGCACATTTCCACCGACTTGTCTGAATCGATTGTTGGGGTCAACGAATGCCCCGCCGGTTGCCACGTCAGATACATTAAATCCGAACGCGTGTTCACCGAAATGCCCCTTGAAGTAGAGGCCGCCGGCTGCCGCAGCAGAGACCGTTCCACTATTGATGCGATCAGCCAATCCTTGAGCTGCTGCCGCATTGCCGGGAGTAAAGTTCTTGATGTCATCCAACGTCTGACGGACCCCCAGCCGATCCACTCCTTGACCAGTGGCCTGAACGCGGATGTCCACTGTCTGGGTCATCGCCAGGCCGGCAGGATTCCAGTAGGTAGCGAGGGCGTCGGTGGTTACCGCGACTCCGGCTCCGCCCATGCCGGCGGCGCGGGGACCGACCACGGCAAATTCCACCGCCAGGACCTGACTGGGAATGATTCCAAGAATGGCGATTGCAAGGGATCGAATAAACAGGTGTCTCATGGTCCAACTCCGCTAGAAAATGAGCAGGATCGTAATACTGACCGCAGTCTAGGGATCTCGTCCGGTCCCGTCAAGGGTTAGACGATCATCCCGTCTTGCATGTGAATGATGCGGTCAGACTGGGCGGAGAGCTTATCGTTGTGGGTGACAATCACGAAGGTGGTTTGGCGTGTTCGGTTCAGATCTCGAAGGAGGCCAAAGAGGGCTTCGCCTGTGTGGGTGTCCAGATTACCTGTCGGTTCATCGGCAAGCACGAGATCGGGCTTCTGCAAGAGGGCGCGGGCGACGGCGACGCGCTGCTGTTCGCCGCCGGAGAGTTCTCCCGGCTTATGATGGAGCCGCTGCCCCAAGCCGACTTCCTGTAAGAGGGTGGTGGCTTCCTGTTCGACTTCCTCAATCGGCCGGCGCTGGATGAGCGCCGGCATGCAGGCGTTTTCCAGTGCGGTGAATTCCGGGAGCAGATGGTGAAATTGAAAGACAAAGCCGATGCGGCGATTGCGGAACTCGGCCTGCTGCGCTTCGGACATCTGAAAGAGATCCTGATTGTCGAAGTAGACGGTGCCCTTCGTCGGCCGGTCGAGCATGCCCATGATATGGAGCATGGTGCTTTTGCCGGCGCCTGACGCGCCGACGATGGCGACCATCTGGCCGCGTGGAATTTCCAGATCGATCCCCTTCAGGACGGTGAGCTCTTGTGACCCCATGGTGAAGGACTTGTGGAGGTCCGTAATACGGATCATCGGATGATTCTCGCCGGTGCTTGGTGTGGAGGTGGTCATGGTGCTCATTCGTATCGCAGGGCCGCGACCGGTTCGAGTTTGGCCGCCTGGAGGGACGGGTAGACGGTGGCGGCAAAGCTGATGAGGATGGCGGACCCGGCCACGAGCAGCACGTCGAGCGCCTGAACATGCACCGGAATGCGAGAGATGTAGTAGACGGTCGGGTCAAAGGTCCAGAAGGTCTGAATGAGCCAGAGAAAGGCATAGCCCAGAGGAATGCCGATAGCCGTGCCGCTGAAGCCGATGATCAGGCCGTTCAACATGAAGATGCGCCGGATGCTCTTCCGCGTGGCGCCCATGGCTTTCAGGATCGCGATCTCTTTTTGTTTTTCCGTCACGATCATCGTGAGGGTGCTGACGATGTTGAACGAGGCGACGATGGTGATCAGGACCAGGAGGAGGAACATCATCGTTTTTTCCAGCTTGAGGGCGGAAAAGAGATTGCGGTTCATCTGCATCCAGTCCCGGGCGCCGTACACGAACCCCAGCGAGCCTTCGATATTATGGGCGATGTCGTTGGCGCGGAAGACGTCGGTCACTTTGACTTCGATGCCGGAAACGGTGGCCCCCATGTTGAAAAACTTCTGGGCCTCGGCCAGATCGATATAGGCGAGCGACGAGTCGTATTCGTACATGCCGGAGTGAAAGAGTCCGACGACGGCAAAGGTCCGAATCTTCGGCACCGTGCCCATGGCGCTAATCGGGCCGACGGGGGAGACCACGTTGACGGTGTCGCCGACGAAGGCGCCGAGGCGCATAGCCAGCTCTTTACCCAGAATGATTCCAGGTTTCTCCGTCTCGATGGCCGGACCGGTGGGGTCGTCGGCCGGCGGCTGCTTAATCTTCACGGGTCTGCTCAAGTCGGACAGTTCGCCGGTGCCGAGATTCTTGGCGAGCTCGGTGACATGCCCTTCCCGCTGGGGATCGATCCCGCGAAGCACGATGCCCTGGACACCGTTCGGCGTGGTGAGCAGGACCTGCTTGAGGACAAACGGGGTGGCGGCCACGACATCCTGGACTGCTTCAATCTGTTTCGTGGTCGGTTCGTAGTCGGACATGCCGTCTTTCATGCGGTCCTGCACGATGATATGGGCCGTGGTCCCGAGGATCTTGGCCTGAATGTCTTCTTTGAATCCGGTCATGATGCCGACCGTGCCGATCAGGGCTGCCACGCCGAGGGTAATTCCCGCAATCGAGACGAACGTGTTGAGCGAGATCGTACGGTTCCGCCGCTTGGCGCGGAGATAGCGAAGGCCGACAAAGATTTCATACGGCATCGACATGGGCGACTATTTCTCCGGCCGGAGTTGAGGAAACAAGACCACATCGCGGATTGAGGCTTGGTTGGTGAACAGCATGATCAAGCGATCGATGCCGATGCCTTCACCGGCGGTCGGGGGCATGCCATATTCCAGCGCGCGCAAAAAGTCCTCATCGACGAGATGCGCTTCTTCATCGCCCGCTTCACGCTGGGCGGCCTGGCCTTCGAACCGTTCCCGCTGATCGAGCGGATCGTTCAACTCGGAGAACGCATTCGCGATTTCCCGTCCGGCGATATAGAGCTCGAAGCGGTCGGTGAGGGACGGGTTGGAATCTTTCCGCCGTGCGAGTGGGGAGATTTCAATCGGGTAGTCGGTGATGAAGGTCGGTTGGATCAGATTCGGCTCCACGGTTTCTTCAAAGATCTCGTTCACAATATTGAAGAGCGTGGCCTTGGGATCGACCTGGATGCCGAGCGATTTCGCGGCGGCGGCGGCTTTGTCGCGATCTTGCAGGACGGATGCATCCAGTTTGTTCACTTCCAGGATGGACTGGTGGTAGGACCAGCGGCGCCAGGGTGGTGTCAGGGTGATCTCTTTACCTTGATAGTCAATCACCGTTTTGCCGAGCAACTGCTGGGCCAGGCTGGAGACCATGTCCTCTGTCAAAATGATCAAGTCCTGATAATCCGCATAGGAGACGTAAAACTCCAGCATCGTGAATTCGGGGTTGTGAATTGTCGAGATGCCTTCGTTGCGGAAGTTGCGATTGATTTCAAAGACGCGGGGGAAGCCGCCTACGATGAGCCGCTTGAGGTACAGCTCCGGCGCGATGCGAAGATAGAGATCGACGCCAAGTGCGTTGTGATGGGTCACGAATGGTTTTGCCGTCGCACCGCCGGGGATCGGATGCATCATCGGGGTTTCGACTTCCAGGAATCCGCGCTCGATCAAATAGGCGCGGATGCCGGCGATGATCCGGCTGCGGATCGCGAAAATACTATGGACGTCCGGATTGGCAATCAGATCGACGTAGCGCTGCCGATAGCGTGTTTCGACGTCGGTGAGTCCGTGCCACTTTTCCGGCAACGGCCGCAGGGCCTTACTCAAGAAGGTGAGTTCACGGACTTCCACGGTGAATTCGTTGGTCTTGGTACGGAAGAGTATGCCGGTGACTCCGATCCAGTCGCCCAGGTCGAGCTGTTCCGTCACCATATACGATTGCTCAGTGAGGAGATCTTTTTTGAGATAGACCTGTAAACGGTCGGCGCCATCCTGCAAGACGGCAAACCCGGCTTTGCCGAACCGGCGCAACGCGACCACACGGCCGGCGAAGGTGCAGCCTATTTTTTCCTCTTCCAGGACTTCCTTGGTCTTTTCCGCGTGCAGTTTGATGAGCTGTCCCGCGCGGTCTTTGATTTCAAAGCGGGTTCCATAGGGAGCCACGCCGGCGGCGCGCAATTGCTCGAGCTTCTTGATTCGCTGCTGTCGTTGTTCGTTCAGTTCATCCATGGTCGTTCCGTGTCCTGTTAATCCTCGTCCGCTCCGGCTGTGGTCGGTGCCAAGAGCGCGCCGGCCATCTTTCTCTTCAAATACGCTTC
>JBEBHO010000134.1:0-4492 GCA_040081095.1 Nitrospira sp. | reverse complement strand
TCATGCCATCGAGATGACTTCCGCGCTGCTCGACCGCAATGTCGCCAGCGCGATGGGCCACCGGCGGGCTGCGTCGGCGACACTCCAGAAAAAACAAGATCTCGCCGCCATCATCCATCTGTGCGGGGCGGGGGCGGGGCAGGATTACGCCAGACGCGGATTCCGGCTCCTTCCCCATCAACGCTGCGGCGATCACGACGTGAACAGCTATCTCACGCGCATCAACGGATTGAAGCAACAGTTCGCCCATCTCGCGGCAGGACACAGAGAGTTGAGACCGGCCAAGCCTCATTGAGGATGTCGAACGCTCGCTTCCGATTTTACGGAGCCCCTACCAATCGGCCCCGAGCCGATCGATGACGATCTGATGCACGACGGTGTGCTTGCCCAACGTCGCCAGATAGACCGCCGCTTCGGCAACATCGAACGGATCGATCTGTTCGCTGCGCAGAATCTCTTCCGGAGACGCATCCACGAGATCATCGGCTACGCCGCCCGGACAGATCGCGGCCACCTTAATGTTGTGCGCGCGACCTTCATCGGCCAGCGTTTTGGTCAACGCCATGATCCCATGCTTCGATGCGCTGTAGGAACCGGTGCCGGCCCAGGCCTGCACGCCCGCGACGCTCGACATATTAATGATGGTGCCTCCACCCTGCTGCTTCATCTGTGTGAATCCCGCCCGGCAACAAAAAAACGTCCCGCGCAAATTCACATTCATCACCGCATCGAAATCCTTCGTGCTCGTCTCCGCCAGGCGCCGCCCGCCCGCGATGATGCCGGCGTTGTTCACCAGCACATCCAGCCGGCCGTAGCGCGTCACCGTTCCCGCGATCAGCCGTTCGACCTGTTGTTCGTCGGCCACATCGGTTTGAATCGACCAGGCCTCTCCACCTTGGCTGCTGATCTGTTTCACCGTTTGTTCACAGAGCGTGAGCCGCCGAGCAGCCACCACGACCTTCGCCCCTTCTGCGCCGAAGCGCAATGCGATGGCTTTCCCGATGCCGCTGCTGCTACCGGTGACAATCGCAACTTTGCCCGTTAACCGTCCCATCTGGTGACCTCCTGGCTCCTGGAAAATGACCACCGGTCACCCGCCACGGGATCGTGGCTGCGAGGAAAGCCGCCGCTGTTACGTCTCCATCATTTCGAGCCTTGCATCGAACTCATGCCCGCAGGCCGTGCAGCGGATGCAATCCGACTCGACCGTGAATTCGTCTACTCTGATCCCCATGCCGCCACAGTCCGGGCAGCGGGCCAGCTGAACTTTCTGATCGCCGAGCGTCTCGTATTGACTGCCATGAAAGCAATAGACGGGTTTCCCATCTAGGAGCCATGGCTGCCCTGCATTGTCGACGACCGGCAGGGTGAGATAGTGATGACGCACATAGTCTTCGATGTCGTAGCGATTCGCAAACCCGTCCTTGATGACTTTTCCGCTCACCGCCTCAATGAGCGTATGCTCCTTCACGATCGCTTTGGTCGGTCCCATGCTCCACCTCCATTGCTTGGATGAGTGCAGTCACGCCAAGGGATCAGACAACGCCGGAGTAATAGCGCAAAATATTGGATACGGAAATTACGCCGATGATCTGCCCGTCTTGCGTCACGGCCAGATGCCGGGTGGCCTGCTCTTTCATCAGGCGCACCGCCTCGATAATCGGACGGTCGCCGGCGATCGCCACGACAGGTTTGCGCATGCAGGCTTTGACAGGGGTGGTGGCAGGATTCAGGCCGTTGGCCACCACCTCGCGCGCGAGGATAGAATCCGTGATGAATCCGACATAGGATTGCTTGTCCGTCAGAAGCAACGAGCCCGTTTTCCATTTCTGCATGAGCTGCCCCGCCTCCTGCAAGCTGGCTTCCTGGGACAGGCTCCGTATTTCCGGAGACATGTGTTCGGCCACTTGCGGACCGATGAGGGTCCGCCCCACTTTGACCTTCTTCGGTTCGGCAGACCGGCGCGCTTCCAATTCGGAGACGCAACTCTCCAACACCCGGCTGCGCTGCAAGAGGCTCTGTCGCTGGCTGTCCATGCCGGTGCCTTCGGGCGCCTCGTCCGTCATATTCACCAGGCCGGCCGCCTCGCCCAGCTCGGCATATTCATACGCATGCAACAGATCGGACGTCTGCCCCAGCAGGTCGCCGATCAACTGCTCGGCTTCGAAATCGAACTCGTCCAGGCTGCGGGTGGGCTTTCCTTTGCCCAGAAACGGGGCGAGTTCAGCCAGCTGTTCCCGCATACGTTCTATACTACGGTCGAAGGACACTCGCGGCTTTTTAGAATTAGTAAGGACGGCCATAGCACCTCCTTATAGATGAACGCGGTGAGATGATCGATCATACGCCTCGCCGAATAAACGAGGCAAGCAGCCTTCTTCTGCGGGTGAGAACCGCGAACAAAAGTGAGAGATATGCGATTAGGAGCATAGATGAGACCGGCCTGACGCGCGGCAAGCGAGCCGGATCAGAGGCTGGTGCCTGACAGCGAAGCGCTTACTGGCGTGATAGGGTCACTCGCCAGGCGAGGCCTGCCCCGGTCAGGAGCAGGCAGGCCGCGAGGAGAAACGGCGCGCCGGGCAGCTGCCATCCGGTCTGGGCGCCGATGAAGTGCGAAAAGATCTGCGTAAAGAGCGTCGGCCCAATCAAACCCGTGACCCCGTTAATACTCGCCATCGCCCCCTGTAGCTGCCCTTGCTCCGACCCGCTGACGCGGCGGGTCATCAACGCCTGTGTCGCAGGACCGGCCAGGCCCCAGAAAGCCATGATCGGGATACCCAGGCAGAAGATCCACCCCTGCGGCGCAACCCCGTAGAGGGCAAAGCCGACCGCGCCGCAGAGTAATCCCGCGAGCAACGTCGTGCGTTCGCCGAATCGCGCCGTGAGCGGCCGGATCAGCATCCCCTGCACGATCATCGCGGCCACACCCACTCCGGCAAGCATCAGGCCAACACTGGCCGTGTCCCATCCGTAGCGATAACCCATATAGAGCACCGCGACGCTCGGCAGCACCGCGTGGGCGAGGTAGCCCAGGAACGCGACGGTTGCGAGGCCGAACAATTCATGATGCGACCGCAGCAGCACCAGCGAACCGATCGGATTCGCCCGCTTCCAGGCAAAGGCCGATCGTTTTTCGAGAGGCAACGATTCCGGCAAGACAAAGAATCCGTAGCAGGCATTCAGCAGACTCAGACCCGCAGCGCCCCAGAACGGCAGACGCGGATCGATGGCGCCGAGCCAGCCTCCCAGCGCCGGGCCGAGAATAAACCCGAGACCGAATACCATGCCGATTTTGCCGAAGGCGGCGGCCCGTTGCGCCGGTGGCGTCACGTCGGACATATAGGCACCGGCCGTGCTGAAACTCGACGAGGCCATACCCGCGATTACTCGCCCCGCGAACAGCCAGGCAAGATTCGGCGCGAGCGCCATGAGAATGTAGTCGAGCCCTAATCCGACATTTGAAAGCAACACGACCGGCCGCCGGCCGAACCGGTCGGACAAGGCCCCTTGAATGGGCGAGCAGATAAACTGCATCAAGGCCCAGGCTGTGCCCATGTAGCCGAAGATCTCCGCCGCGCGGGCGGTATCGCCCGACAGGAACTCTTCGACGAGTTTCGGCAGCACCGGAATCACAATGCCGAAAGAGAGCATGTCGAGGAGCACGGTAAAGAGGATGAACAGGGCCGCGGCCTTCCGCGGCTGAGGGGTTGAGTCAATCATGGCGGGGTATTCTAGCAGGCCGACGAGCGAGTAGACACCGTCGATCGGTCAGAATCCCACCGACAGCCCGATCGTGCCCAACAGTGCCGCACGATCTGACGGTCCGGCGAATTCGGTGCCGAGGCCGCCATCCAGCACTAGCCGGGAACTGAGCTGATGGCGCAGGCCCAATTCGACGCCGGTGTGATTACGCTGGCCTCGCAGATCCGACTCTCTCGTATACAGGCTCGCAATCAGCGTGTCGCTGAAACTCGTCGGATAGCCTAACGGATAGCTCACGGCTGCAACCGCCCGATAGGCGCCGGGCCGCTCTTGTCCCTGCGGCGAGCCAAGGATGGTATAGCCCGCGTTGAGATGCACGCGCAGCCGCCCGAATGAGCGGGTCAGGATGCCGGTCATCTGCGTGTCCACGCCCTTCGAGTTCACACCCGTGGGTAGATCCACCTCCACACGCGCCGCGAAGGCCGGCAGGTTGAGCGTTTCTGTATTGAAGTTGTAGAGCAGGCCCAGGTGCAGGTCGCCCGACTTGGCCGCCCCGACGAGCGTGTTGGGATCGGACATCAGATCCCCCTGAATTTCGATCTGCGTATTGTCGAACGCCCCATAAATGATCTGGGGTTGGAACGTCACCCGCGTGCGGCCTTCCCGCCGGTCGTTGAAGCGCACGCCGCCTTCCATCCCGATTTCACCTTTGGGAATGGCATAGGCATCTTCCATCCCGATCGGCCGGTTGGGGTCGAGATTGTCGTGATCCAGGGCAAACCCCGGCAGT
>JBEBHO010000168.1:0-4510 GCA_040081095.1 Nitrospira sp. | reverse complement strand
AACACGGTCACATCGATACCCTTTCCACCCACCGGAGAGGCATCGATCGCATTGTGAATGACGTTCAACAGGACCTGCTTGATCTGATCCCGGTCGGCATGCACATGGCCGGCCATCGGCGACAGCGATGTCTGAATGGCAAGCTGCTTGGCCTGCAGGGGGACATCGAGCGTTTTGACGACTTCAGCGATCAAATCGGACAGGCCGAAACGCACCGGCGCTAGTTCGCGAGGTCTCGCATATTCCACGATTTGATTGACGATGCGATCCAACCGCTTCGCTTCTTTCAAAATCACGTCGATATCGATTCGTCGCGGATCATCGCCCGAAAAATCATCCAGCAAGAGCGAGGCCGTGGAGCCGATCCCGACCAGGGGATTCCTGAGCTCATGGGCGATACCGGCCGCCACCTGGCCCAACATCGCCAAATGCTCCGCCCGACCCAATCGGGACTGCAAATCCTCCAGGGCCGTGATATCCACATTGAATCCCACGTAGACCGGCGAAACCCCGTCACCACCGGCAATCGGCAGCCGGCGGCTCAACACTTTTCGCACCCCGCCGTCCTTGTGCAGGAAGCGGAAGACGGTTTCACAGGATTTTCCCTGTGTCACCGCCTGGGAAAACTCGGACAGCACCCGATCGCGATCTTCAGGATGGATCTGCTCTCTGAACGCATCGGGATCGACCGGATCATCGGGATTGAGACCGGCCAGTTCTTGATTGTAACGATTGCTGAACGTGATCTGCATCCCCTTCGTAGTAAAGATCCCGAACGGCGCGTGATCGACGAGGCCCCGGTACTTCGCCTCCGATGTCGCCAAATGTTCGTTCAGCTGGCGAAGCGCGGTCTCGGACTTTTCCATCTGGTTCAGATGCCCGCGGATCTGCGTGCTCATGTCGTGCATCACCCGCGTAAGATCCCCGATCTCATCCGTCCGTTCCAGCACGGCGATCGCCGGAACCAGCCCCGCAGGCGACGAACCGACCGCCGTGGCCAGATTGAGCAACGGCGCCGCAATCGAGCGGGCGATCAGATACAGCGCGCCGACCATCAATCCGAAGGTAAAGACGCCGCCGCCCAGCACCACGAACAACGTGGAGGTGCGATCCTGGCTCAATTGCGCCAGCTTTTCTGCGACGTTCTGCTGCTCGAACCGGTCAAAGATCCCCATCTGCCGGCGAATCTCAACCATCAATTCCCGCCCGCGCCCCTCTTCGACGTAATGAAGCGCATCCTGCTTGTGGCCCTCTTTGATCGCGCGAATCAACGCCTCTTTCTCTGACACCAACTGGGAGACCAGCGTTTGAATGGCTCTGAAGCGCTCGGACTGGTCGCCTGAAATACGTCCTGCAAGATCGTGGCCGATGGCTTCGATCCCTTCCTGCGCGACCCGGTACGGACGCAGATACCGGTACTGTTCGGTTAGGACGTAGCCCCGGAACCCGGTCTCCAGATCGACCACCAGGCGCATGTACTCGGCCGCATTCTTCTGCGTGACGTAGAGACTATCCAGCTGCTCTTCGTCCTGCGAAAACGTCTGCACGCTCTGATAGGTCATCACGCTCAAGACAATGAGGGCGATCAGAGGAATGAATGACGCCAGCAGCAACTTGCGATGAATCGGAAGGTTGTTGAACAGGCGGGCAATGCGTTCTCGCATTGGACTCTCCATGAAGCTCTGTCATCCTAGGAGTGAGATCCCCGCCCTGTCAAATGCTCGTCCACTCATCATCGATGCATGATCTATCGCACTGTGCGCCACGTGCGAAACCGCTCAACTTCTATCACCGCGGACAAGGAACAGGACAATTTCTCAATTCCCACTGACAGCGCCATTGGCACCGAGGTTGCTTAGTCGTTCCTTGCAGCCATACAGCGAGCAACGAAGCGACCGCACCATGGAAGCATAAGGAGGACCGTGATGGACTACGTCAAACCTCTCGGCGTTGTCGAAAGCATGCTGGCTGGCGGCACCATCAAGTTGAGCGTCCCCCCCAGACATCTGGTGATCCGAGGCATGCTGGCCGGCGCCTATTTGGGCATTGCCACCAGTATGGCCGTGACCGTCGCCGTCGAAACCGGGTCCTGGATTGCCGGCAGTCTGCTCTTTCCCTTCGGGCTAGCCTTGGCCGTCCTCCTGGGAACGGAAATCATCACCGGTAGCTTCGCGCTCCTGCCCTGTGCCGCAGTAGAGAGCAAAGGCAAAGTTGGAATGAATCGCGTCCTTGCGAACTGGGGATGGGTCTTCCTCGGCAATCTGCTGGGATCGACGCTGTATGCGCTCCTCTTCGCCCTCTGCCTGACAACCGCATGGGACAACGCCGTTCCCGCGGTCGGCGCAAAATTGATCGCGATCGCCGAAGCCAAAACGAACTACTACGCGGCCCACGGCTCCGCCGGTCTGCTCACGGTCTTCACCAAAGCCGTGCTCTGCAATTGGATGGTGAGCCTGGCCGTCGTCGCATCTTTCGCCTCCACCTCCTTCTCGGGGAAATTGCTGGCGATCTGGGGACCGACAGTCCTCTTTTTCTCCCAGGGATTTGAGCACGCGGTCGTCAATATGTTCGTGATCCCGGTCGGCATGCTGCTCGGTGCCAACGTCACGGTCTCGTCCTGGTGGCTCTGGAATCAAATCCCGGTGACAGTGGGCAATCTCGTCGGAGGCATGCTGTTCACCGGCATGGCCATCTATCTGACCCATCGGCCGGCCGCGCCGGCGACAAGCCCGGCGGTGCAGCCGCAAGCAGCGCCCGCGCAGCAAGGCTATTCTCCGTCGTTCTAACGTGAGGTGATCCGGCAATGGCAGCGGTGTTTCTCAGGCGGTTGCGTGGCTGGCGGTTCGTGCTCTTCAATGCCGTCCTCGGCCTGGCCCATATCGTGGTCCTGTTCAATGCCGGTTCGTACATCGCGCTGCTCCCGCATGTCTCCGGCGACCTCGGCGGCGTCTTGCCGAGCTTTCTCACCTGGGCGCAAACCGATTTTATGGTCGGGCTGGCGCTCGGATTTCCCCTGGCGCGCTACCTCTCCGGCCGCGTCGGCGACTATCGACTGCTGATCGGAGCCTTCATCGTGTACAGCATCGCCTCCTATCTGTGCGGCGCCAGCGAAACCCTCTCGCAGTTTCTCCCGGCCCGGATCGCACAGGGCATTGCCGGCGGCATCACCTTGCCGATTGCTCAGTCGATGTTGTTGAACGAATATCCGAAACGATTGAAAGCGGTCGCGTTGAGCGTCTGGGGCTTGTTCAGCATCACGCCCTTCACCATCGGCATGCCGGTCGGCGGGTACATCGCCTACCTGCTGGGGTGGCGCTTTCTGTTCTATCTGGATTTTGTGCTCACGATGGTCATCGTCGGAACCCTTGCCGCGCTCCTCTACGGACGCGGGTTCCGCCGGAGATACGGGCGCTTCGACCTCGTGGGATTTCTGCTGCTCCTGGTTCTGCTCCTGGGGATGCAGACCTTCCTTAACATGGGCAACGATTTCGACTGGCTGGACTCTCCCCTGCTCCAGGCGATCGCCGTCGTCCTGCTGATCGCCCTGCCCTGCTTCGTCATCTGGGAACTCGGCGAGCGGCACCCCACCCTGGATCTCCGACTGTTTCAGCACCGGAATTTCGTCATCGGCGTGATCTGCCTGACACTCGGATTCTTTTCCATCCAGGGGCTGCTCTCGCTCCTGATCGTGCAGATCCAGCTGATCCTGGGCTATTCATCGAAATTGGCCGGTCTGGCGCTGCTCCCGCTGGTTCTCCTGGGCGCGCCCACCATCGCCGTCATGCACCTGCTCTGCAAATACATCGACGCGCGCTGGTTGATCTGTCTCAACAGCCTCGGATTTGCCGGAACGTTCTATTGGATCGGCTTGTTCGACGATCCCCATTCGTACGATCAAATTTTCTGGCCCATGGTCGTGGAAGGCATTTTCCTGGGATCGTTCTTTACACCATTGACGGTGCTGACCCTGCACAGACTGTCCGGCCCGCTCGTCATGCGCGCGGCCGAAGTCGCCAATTTATTGAGGGTCGCCGCCGGCGCATTCGGCATCACGTTCCAGAGCATCGTGTTGTTTCGCCGCACCCACTTTCATCAACTCAATCTGGCCGATCATTTCGGCGGACGGATGGCGATCTCCTACGATCCGGTGGGGCAACTGACAGCAAAACTGGTGGCGGCGGGGCTCGCGCCATCACAGGTGAACGCCAAGCTCGGCGCGTTGATCAAACAGGAAGCGGCCATCTTGAGCCTGAACGATGCGTTCCTGGTGGCCAGCGGCCTGTTTCTGGTGACGGGCTTGTTAGTCTGGTTGGCGCATCCGACCCACGTACCGATCGCGCTAAGCCCGACGGAGGAGTTGCGGGAACTCCGCGCGGAAGCCTTGATCGAGGAGGTGCCATGACATCCCGTGTCATCACGGCACCACGGCTGCGAGTCATTCTCGGCATCGCCGGCGCGCTGTTCTTCGGCAGTTGCGCCTGGATTCCGCCGGGGAATCCTCCCGCCGAGC
>JBEBHO010000361.1:0-4535 GCA_040081095.1 Nitrospira sp. | reverse complement strand
TCAGCGCCGACGTTTGGCAGTTGCCGACAAGGCCGTAGGGATACATGCCCCCACCATAGGCGATTTCGGGTTCGATGTAAACGAGAGGTGAATCATGCGGTTATCGCTGCGATTCCTGTTGCCCCTGGCTCTGGTGCTGGCGGGTCTGGCTTATGCCGTTATTCCTCTTGTCGATACGTTGACGCTCAAATGGTTCGTGCGGGATCTCGAAATCCGGTCGGAGCTCATCGGCCGGATGGTCGAAAGTCCCCTGGTCGATCTCCTGGCAACAGAGTCGAAGACCAAGTTGTTGAACTACTTTCACCGGATCATTCAGGACGAACGGCTGTTCGCCGTCGGATTTTGCGACCGTGACGGCAAATTGATCTACAAGACTCTCACGTACCCCGACTCGATATCCTGTGAGGGTGCGACTACGCTCAAAGCAGGTCAGACGGCCCTCCTGCGTCTCACCCAGGGGGCCGTTCATGTCGCCGCCGTGGGTGTCGAGGGGAACGGCCGTGTCTGGGGGCGCCTGATGCTCATCCACGACATGAGCTGGATTGAGCGGCGCAGCAGCGACACCAAGTGGTATCTTTTTTACCTGTTCGGGGTAATCGGCGGGGTCATTTCTCTCGTGACGGTCCTGGTCGCGCATCTGAGCTGGCGGGGATGGATCGCCGGCGTGCGGTCGATGCTTCGAGGGGAGGGCCTGGTCGCCTTGATCGGAGAGCCGAAGCCCGGCGCCGACGTGCATCCGGTCGCGCAGGATCTTCGCGCCCTCATACACGATCTCGAAGCGGACAAACGCATGCGGGACGAAAGCCAGTTGAGCTGGACGCCCGCTACGCTGAAGACCATTCTCCACGATCACCTCGCGGGCGACGAAGTGCTCATCGTCTCCAACCGTGAACCCTATATACACAATTGGCACGATCAGCAGCTCGAAGTGCAGGTTCCGGCCAGCGGGGTGGTCACCGCGCTGGAGCCCGTCATGCGCGCTTGTTCTGGTGTGTGGATTGCGCACGGCAGCGGGACCGCCGACCGGGAGGTCGTTGATGCGCGGGGCCATGTCCGCGTACCGCCGGACCATCCTGAATATGAAATCAGACGGATCTGGATGTCACCGGAAGAAGAGGCCGGCTATTACTATGGGTTTGCCAACGAAGGTCTCTGGCCTCTGTGTCATCTGGCTCACGTCCGTCCAGTTTTTCGATCCTCGGACTGGCAGCATTACAAAGAGATCAATGAACGGTTCGCCCTGGCCATCATCGAAGAGGCCAAGACCGATAATCCGGTCGTGCTCGTGCAGGATTATCACCTCGCGCTGGTGCCGAAGATGGTGCGCGATCATTTGCCCAGCGCGACGATCATCACCTTCTGGCATATTCCCTGGCCCAACCCGGAGCGCTATGCCATCTGTCCCTGGTATCGGGACATTCTTGAAGGGCTCCTGGGGAGCAGTATTCTCGGATTTCACACGCGTTTTCATTGCAGCAACTTCATCGAGACGGTGGACCGGTCACTCGAAACAAGAATCGACCGGGACAGCTCCACTATTTCTTATCAGGGGAAATTGACGGCCGTAAATCCTTACCCGATCTCTATCGCATGGCCAGGGCCGCAGATGGTGCAGTGGCCACCGGTCTCCGAATGCAAAACCCGCATCCGTACGGTGAACACCCTTCCCCATACCCATCGTGTCGGCGTCGGCGTCGAGCGGCTCGACTATACCAAAGGCATCCTCGAGCGGTTTCTTGCGATTGAGCGGCTGTTGGAACTTCAGCCGGAATGGATCGGTCGCTTTTCGTTTATCCAGATTGCAGCCCCCAGTCGATCAAAAATCGAGGAGTACCAACAGTTTGGTCGGCATGTGCTGGCGTCGGCCGAGCGCATCAACGCCCGATTCGGCCGCGAGGGCTACCGGCCCATTCATGTGCGGATCGAACACCACGAACCACAGGAGGTCAGTATCTACTACAGGGGCGCGGACTTTTGCATCGTCAGCAGTCTCCATGACGGCATGAATCTCGTCGCGAAGGAATTTGTTGCTGCGCGGGACGACGAGCAAGGCGTGCTGATCCTCAGCCAGTTCACGGGGGCGGCGACGGAGCTGCCTGAAGCTGTGCTCGTCAATCCGTACAATATCGATCAATGCGCGGCGGCCATGCATCTGGCGCTTACCATGGCGCCGACCGAACAGCGGGCGCGGATGCGCAGCATGCGCGGGATCGTGCAGGAGTTCAACGTGTATCGTTGGGCCGGCCGGATGCTGATGGATGCGGCCCGCATGCGGCAACGGGCTCGCATCGTGCGCCAGACAGGAGCCAGGGATGTGCGGACGATCACGGGAGGACAAGCATGATGTATTTGCTCTCGCCTGAGGGACGGGAAGCGATGAGAGCCGTCGCCGGACGGCCGATGCTCTACGCCTTCGATTTTGACGGGACATTAGCCAAGATTTCTCCGGATCGTGAGTCGGTCAAACTCACCCGTTCGATCCATGAATGGTTGGTGGAGCTGGCCAAACGCGCTCCCTGCGCCGTGATCTCGGGACGGGCGCTCAGCGATTTGGCGCCGAGAGTGAACGGGGCCGTTCCGTATCTGATCGGCAACCATGGGTTGGAAAGCCCGTTGACGCCATCGGTGACACTCCTGTGGGCCGATGGGATTTGCGCAGGATGGAGGCATGTCATTAAGGGAGCGCTGGCTCCGCAGTTGGCCGCATTGGGGATTGAGGTGGAAGACAAGCGCTATTCACTCACGTTGCATTACCGAGGGAGCGAAGACCAGGACCGCATCTGTCTGGCGTTGCTGGCCCTTCTGACACAATTGAGCCCGGCCCCTCGTCTGATCATTGGAAAACAATCGATCAATCTCTTGCCGCCGGGGAAAGGGGACAAGGGAGTGGCGGCGCTCGCGTTGATTCGCCATCTTCGCCAGCCCGCCTTCTTTTTCATCGGAGATGATGAGACGGACGAGGATGTGTTTGCGCTGACGGAAGGGCTGGCCATGGGCGTGCGGGTCGGCCAGCATGCCGGGTCCCGCGCGAAGTATTACCTCAAGCATCAAGGGGAGATCGAAGACGTGCTGCGGTTCTTGATTCATCGATTGGACCGGACTCCGGAATCATTGGTGAAGTAGCTCCGGATGTCGAGGGCGCGACGGACTTGCTCGGGTTTAGTCAGGTGAGTCGTGCGTGTGCGAAGCGAACGTCGATGTGCTGGGGGCAAGGATCAAGCCGTTTGACGGAGATGATGTGGTGATCCGGCGCTGCAGAGATTTCGGCTTGCTGGCCGATCTTCACCGTTGAATCTACGATGGTGTCTTTTGCGAGAGGGATCAGGATGTTGGTGCCGTCAGCTGACTTCACAACAAGTAACTCGTTCGTCAGCATCAAGACCTCGCCGCGGGTTTGTGTCGTAGGCAAGGACGGCTCTGAGTCAGAGAGGACTGGGGTGGATAGCAGAAGCATGAGTGCCCCGGCGAGCCTGAAATTGAGGAAACTTCGGGATGATGTCGGGGGGAAGTGCGCGTGCATTATGGCGGATTTGGATTGGGCTAGTGACGCGGGGCGCGGCGTCTCGCCGCGCCCCGCCGGACCGGCCTACTTGCCGGACATGTCCTTCTTTTCGTCCTTCTTGTCATCGCTGAACACCACGTGGCCGTCCTTGCCGTCCTTCTTCTCTTCCTTCTTATCGTCGCTGAATATCACGACGTGGCCACTCTTATCTTTGTGCTCTTCTTTCTTATCCTCTCCGGCCACGGCGAGTGTGGACATCGTGCTGAAGCTGAGGAAAGCCACCAGGGCCATCAAACCGTTGAAGCGTGTCATAAGAACCTCCATAAAGAAAAAATAAGGTGAAAATATTATTCCGGTCATGCCCCACGCATAACCGATATCGAACCTTTATCAAGCGTGGTGCCGTCAGTACAACGGACAAAATTGCCGAATGGATAGCCGCTTTTGTCCAATGCGCGCAGACCGCGAAGGAGACACAATGAGTTCCATCGGATTATCCCATATGCTCAATAGAGACCGTGCCATATCGGATCGCATGACGGCTGTCGGCCGTCTTGAGGAAGTGGTGTCGACTGCCGAGGACTTCGACCGGGTCGTCGCACAATCGCTGCCACTGTTGCTCGACCGGGCGGCCGGCTATACCAAACATTTTCTTCGGGAAACCGGCCAGTGGAACGACGATGTCGCGCATGAAAAATTCGTGCTGCGCTGGGGAGCGGAATATCTTGAACAATTTCTCGTATTAGGCCGGAGTGAGGTGCCCTGCCGTCCGCTCTTTCTGCTGGATTCGATGGTGGCCAGGCAGCACAGCCGGCCGGAACCATTCTGCTATCACAAGGACCTTCTCACGCCGTTGGGCCGCGTTCTTGACGGACTGGTGGGGCGCGCCGCCGTCAGCCGTGACGCACTGATTGCCCTGTACCATCATTGTTATGGGTTAGGACCCGGCCAGGTGATTACGGCGCTCCGGTTGAACGGTTCGGAGAGCCCGCGCATCTACAAAAATTTTCAACGATGGCGGGAGAGCGGATGG
>JBEBHO010000119.1:0-4558 GCA_040081095.1 Nitrospira sp. | reverse complement strand
CTTCAATCCCACGACCTGGCGGGCGGGACTGGTCTATGACCTGCTGCCGAATCTGACCCTGTATGGCCAGTATGCGACAGCGGCCGATCCGGTCGGGACAAACGTCTTCATCGTCCGGGCCGGTGAGAACTTCGATCTGGCGACTGGGGCGCAGTGGGAAGTCGGCCTCAAACAGGGATTCTGGAATAACCGGGCCGAATGGACGCTGGCGTATTTCGACATCTTCCGGAAGAACATTCTGACTCAGACGTCGCTGACGACGGCTCAGAACGTGGGACGCCAGACCTCTAAAGGGGTGGAACTCAGCGGCGCCATCCGTCCGACCGACGCCTGGCGGATGCAGGCCAATCTGACCGTTCTCTCCGCACGGTTTGCCGACTTCTCGGAAACCGACGGAGGCACGGTTGTCTCGCGCGGCGGTAATCGCCCGCCGAACGTCCCTGAGACGATGGCCAACATTTGGAGCGTGTACCGGGTGCCGTTCGTTGTGCCGTTCGATCTCGGCGCGGCCTTCCGCTACGTCGGGCATCGCTATGCCGACAACGCGAACGCCGTGCGGCTCAATGCCTACATGACGACGGATGCCTGGGTCTCGGTCCCGTACAAGAACATGACCTTCATGCTGCGCGGCCGCAATCTGCTCGATAAGACTTATGCAATCTGGGCGGATCCGTTCTATCCCAGTCAAGTCCTGATCGGGGCGCCGCGAACGGTGGAGTTGATGATGATGGCCAGATTTTAGCAGATGGAGTGGAGCGGCTCCGTCCTCGGATGGCATCGCTGGCTTGCGCTCGGCGTCGGGCCGGCGGTGCTCCTGTGGTGTTTTTCCGGCCTGGTCATGCTGTGGGTGCCCTATCCGAGCGTGACGGACGCGGAATGGTTCGTCATGGCCGGAGCGATCGATCCGGCGCTCTGCTGTGCCGACCTTGAGGGAGTGATGCGGGAGTTCGACCGTCCGGAAGGGATTGCGCACCTGCGGGTGATTGCCGTCGGGGGCGTCTCCATCGTGTCGGCGCACTATCTCGACGGGTCGCTGCGAGCGCGGCAGCTGACGGCGGAGCCCGTGCATGGGCCGCTTCTCACCGATGAAATGCAACGTGTGGCCGAAAGCCTGGGGCTGGGAGGCTCGATCATATCAATCGACACGATTGATCACGATGTCTGGACCGTGCATCAGCGATTCGATCCGCACCGGCCGCTGTGGAAAGCGGAGATGGCGGGAGCGTCGGCGCCGGTGATCTATCTCTCCGGCACGACCGGTGAGGTCGTGCAGGAGACCACGGCGTCAGAGCGGCGCTGGAATCTCGTGGGAGCCGTGGCCCATTGGTGGTATCTGCCCTGGCTGCGGCGGCAGTGGGCGCTCTGGGACCAGACGCTCTGGTGGGTCGGGGCCCTGTCGACGCTCATGGCCCTGACCGGTGTCTGGTTGAGCGCCAGCCGCCTGCTGCGCGATGGATGGAAGGGACTCTCCGGCGGATCGCGGGGGCTGCATCGTCTGTTCGGCATGATCGGGGGCGTGGCTGCAGCGTGTTGGATCGCCAGCGGATGGCTCTCGATGGATCACGGGCGATGGTTTTCAGACGGGAAGGTGTCGGCTCTGGAGCGGGAACGGGCGATGGGCGGGCGGATGACGACACGCGATGTTGCCGGATCTTTCGGCGTGCTGTCGCAGATGGCAGCGGGAGGGATAGTGAAGGAACTACGGCTGACAAAGATTGCGGGTACTCTGTATGCAGTCGCACGTGAATCACCGCGTCATCAATCCATTCTGGCGCTGGCCCGTCCGGAGGAACCGGCATGGGAAGAGTTCTCGGATACGGCCGTGCTGGCATCAGTCAGGGCAATGATCGGGGAGTCTTTCCCGCTCACAGTCCGGCCGAACAGCGGGCAGGATCGTCGGCGTGGATCAGTGCTCGCGCGGGAAGACCTGCCTCCCGTGACGCGCGTAGAACGTCAGGGCCCGTCGCCGCTCTCGGTCGACGTCGATGCGCGGACAGGGGAGATTCTTGAGATTCTCGATCCCTCCCGCAGGGCCTACCATGGTCTCTTTATTCTGCTGCATCGATGGGATGTACCCTGGTTCGACGGACATAACGACATCCGGCGGATCGGGATGGCAGTCTGGTGCGGGCTCGGCGTTGGGCTTGCGGTGTCAGGATTCTGGATCCTGGCCAGACGCAGGTTGGTTTCGAAGGTGATGCAATGACCTGCGGCAATGGACTCGTACCGATTCGTTTGACCCTCAGAAGCTGGGGGTGCTCGCTCTTTCTCCACGTGGTGTGGTGGGGTGTCGCAGGGTGGATCTGGTCGCAGGAATCCGTGCAGCCGCGGCACGATGCCTTTCGGTGGGACGGAGTACTAGTACAGCACCTGTCCACCAAAACGGCGATGCCGGTCTTGGCGCAGGCGCAGCAGGTATCAAAGTCTGAACCTGTATCGATCGCAGGCTCGGCTACAGCCGCTCACGAGAATACGGCGGCAGTGAGTCGCGCAAGTGCTGAGCCGGTGGAGGTTGCGCCTGTTATCGAAGCATATCCGTCGACGGTGACGTCTGATCGAGCAATCGTATCAGAACCGATGCCATCAGTGGCCGAGGACGTGTTGAGTCAGGATATCAATGACCGATCTTCTCCGATGGCGGAAACGGCTGTGGCTGTCTCTTCGGTGAACCCTGTGCCGGTCACTCCTCTGGATGAGGCGCCGGTTCAGCGTGCCGAGGAGGCCTCACGGGAGACCGAAGCCTCCACGCTGGTCTCCCGCGGGGGGCCGCAGGAATCGCGTGAGGACGCCTCAGCGCCAGCGCCCGCTCCGATGACGGCCACGGCGGTATCGTCCGATGCGATCAACGACAGCCAGCCGCTGCCTGCGGCCCTCCGCGGTGAGCCCGTGGCGGCGGTGACGACCGGGCCTGCATCGATTCAGGCCAAGCCGGATTTCGGATGGCTGATGCAGACGCTCTGGAGCCGGGTGGCGGAGCTGAAACGCTATCCTCATGAAGCCAGGCTGAATCACTGGCAGGGGAAAGTGGTAGTGCGGGCGGTCATTGATGAGCACGGCCACTTGCTGGAAGTGACCATCGCGACGAGTTCCGGGCATGAGGCGCTCGATCGTGCTGCGATCGAGGTGATCAAGCGATCCTGCCCGCTGGCGTTGCCGCAACCGTTGGGCCGGAGCCAGATCGTGCTGCGCGTGCCGATTCAGTATCGCCTGGATTCGTGAGAGTGTCGAAGAGGCAGAGGTTGTTTTAAGCTGGTTTTTTCGTGATGGTGTCAGCTAGCTCGTTCAGCAATGCGGCGGTTTCGTCCCAGCCGAGGCAGGCGTCGGTGATGGAGACGCCGTGGGCCAGGGTGGTGCCCTGCTTCCAGGACTGTTTGCCCGGGTGGAGATTGCTTTCGAGCATGACGCCCATGATCGACTGGCGGCCTCCGCGGAACTGGCGCAGCACATCGCGGGCGACGAGGCTCTGGCGCGTGTGGTCTTTGCTGGAATTATCGTGCGAGCAGTCGATCATGATCGGACGCGCGATGCCTTCGCTGGCGACAGCGGCTTCGGCTTTGGCGACGTGCTCGGCTTCGTAGTTGGTCTTGCCGCCGCCGCCGCGGAGGACGATGTGGCGGTCTGGGTTGCCGGCGGTCCGGATGATCGCGGTTTGTCCTTCTGCATTGATGCCGACGAAGTGATGCGGCGCGCGGGCCGAGGTCATGGCATTCACGGCGACTTGCAGGCTGCCTTCCGTGCCGTTCTTGAACCCCACCGGCATCGACACGCCGCTGGCCAGTTCGCGATGGGTTTGGCTTTCGGTGGTGCGGGCGCCGATGGCGCTCCAGCTGATCAGGTCGGCGATATATTGCGGGCTGATCGGATCGAGCAGTTCGGTCGCGCAGGGCATGCCGGACTGATTGATCTTTAAGAGTATCGTGCGGGCCAATTCCATGCCGGTGGCGATATCGCAGGTGCCGTCCAGATGCGGGTCGTTGATAAGGCCCTTCCAGCCGACGGTCGTGCGCGGTTTTTCAAAGTAGGTGCGCATAACGATCAGCAGGCGATCGCGCAGGGCATCGGCCACCGGCTTGAGCTTCGCGGCATATTCGTAGGCGGCTTCAGGATCATGAATGGAGCAGGGGCCGACGATGACGAGGAGCCGGTCGCGATCCTGCCCGTGCAGAATCTTCCGAATGGCTTCACGGGTATCGACCACGAGGGCTGCGGCCTGATCGCTCATCGGCAGTTTCGTTTTTATGGCGCGCGGCGAGGGCAGCGCGTTGATTTCTAAGACATGTTGGTTGTCGATGGGTCTGTTCATGATACCTGTCCGCGAGCGGATCGCGGCCTTTTCCACTCAGATTGACTGCGCAACATTGCCTTGGAAATAGATATGATATGCGAAAATGCCCAGAAAAGTCCATCAAGCTTGACAAAAGCGGGAGGCGCTCGCTAGTTTGGCGTGAGTTTTCGCGGCCTTTGTTGATGCGTCACACGAGTGTTTACGAGTTTATTGTGATGTTCCGTATGCCTCAATCCGCCTCTCTGCTCCGTCAAATCATCGCCCTGGGGATGA
>JBEBHO010000351.1:0-17042 GCA_040081095.1 Nitrospira sp. | reverse complement strand
TGGCTCCGATTTCTCCAGAAAGTTAAAGGATACATTGAACAGCGCTGCCGCATTATAAGTGGCTGATAACGGGCTTGCAACTGGTGATACTCGTGCCTCAGCAAACTTCAGAAGCACCGTCGATGTACTGAAGAGATACCCTACAATGAAAAACGGCCTGCGAGCTCACCCGGCTTGAAGACACCGCGTTCGGTGATGATGCCGGTGATCAACTCGGCCGGCGTCACATCGAAGGCTGGATTGTAGACGGCCACGCCGGCGGGCGCGATCGGATGGCTCCCGTGGATGGTCGTGACTTCAAGAGGATTGCGTTGCTCAATGGGAATATCCGCGCCGGTCTTGGTCTTCAAATCGATCGTCGAGTACGGCGCCGCGACATAAAACGGAATACCGTGAGCCTTGGCGAGTACCGCCACCGAGTAGGTGCCGATCTTATTTGCCACATCGCCATTGGCCGCGATCCGATCGGCGCCGACGACGCACAATTGGATTTTTCCCTGACGCATGAGCGACCCGGCCATATTGTCGGTAATGAGTGTGACGGGAATTTTATCCTGCATCAGCTCCCAGGCTGTGAGCCGGGCGCCTTGCAAGACCGGGCGCGTTTCATCCGCAATCACCTGAATCTTTTTCCCCTGCTCCCAGGCAGCACGGATCACGCCGAGCGCCGTGCCATACCCGGCGGTCGCTAACGCTCCGGCGTTGCAATGGGTCAGCACGGTCTGTCCGTTCGCGATCAGTTCAGCGCCGTGTTTTCCCATCGCTTTGCACAAGGCGATGTCTTCATCGAGAATCGCTTGCGCCTCAACAAGCAGCGCCGATTTCGCAGCAGGAACTGTCTGCGCGCTCAAGGAAGCCAGTTTCTTTTTCATGCGATCGATCGCCCAAAACAGATTGACGGCTGTCGGCCTGGTCGCGGCCAGATGATCGCAGATCGGCAACAGTGCCTGGGCAAATGCGGGGAACTCCGTCGCTGAAACCGCCTGCGCCCCGAGTGCGACACCGAGCGCGGCCGTCACGCCGATCGCGGGGGCTCCCCGGACTTTCAATTCACGGATCGCCTCGGCCACCGCCCGATAATCCTGGCAGTCCAGAAACTCGACATACTCGGGCAACCGGCTCTGATCGAGCAGGCGAACCACACCGTTTTTCCATTCGACAGTAGGAACCATGGCGGCATCTTGTAGCGGGATTACGAGGAGAGTGCAAGGGGCTACGGTCGGCTGCGCCCGCTGACTTCCAGCAGCGTGATCATGGCCACGATCAACCCGGCTTGGACAAGCAGCAACACCGCTTCCTGAAGACCGGCGTGGCGGAGCGCCATGGCGGAAAGGCCCAGGCAAATCGTGAGCAGGAAGATCATGGCGACACTGGCCTGCCGGGATCCTAACGCCCGTTCTAACCGGTGATGCAGATGGTCTTTCCCCACATAGTCCAGCCACTCTTTCACGGAATGCACTTTCCCGGTGACCACTCGCTCGACCGTAATGTGGATCATGTCGTAGATCAACACACCGAAAATCAACAGCGGATTACTGAATGACACGATCGGGCTATGGTCGGCCCAATTGCCCTTCACCGCCAAGCAGGCCAGGGTAAACCCCAGGAACGTAGAGCCGCCATCACCAAGAAAGATCTTGGCCGGCTGAGATCCCCGGAAATTGTACGGAAAAAATCCGGCACAGGCCCCGATAACGGCCATCGCCAACCACGCCACGCCTGGCTGGCCGGTGTCGAATGCCATCATGCCCATGAAGCCCGCCATGAGAATGGCCAGGCCGGTGGCCAAGCCATCCATGCCGTCGAAGAAATTAAAGGCGTTCGTGATGCCCACGATCCACAGCAGGGTCAACAGTATGTTGGCTGCATCCCCGGCTGCGCCAGACGGAAAGAGCGTGAGCACTTTGCCCGAGGCAATGACGATGCCGGCCGCCGCCAATTGCGCAACGAGCTTCGAGGAAGCGGGCAACTCACGAATATCGTCGATGACCCCGACGAGCAGAAGCAGCGAACCCGCCAGCACAATCGCCGTCATCCAGTCTGGCAGAATTGAATTCATCAGCACAGACCCGACAAAACCGGCATACACCGCTACGCCGCCGAGCCGGGGCGTGGGCTGCACATGGATTTTCCGCTCCGTCGGAATGTCGACGAGATTCCATCGATGACTGATCTGGACCATCACCGGCGTGAGGGCACAGCTGCCGAGAAACGCAAACAAGAGCACATACAGCCAGCGCAGCCCCTCCAGCTGAAACAGATCGCGAACCGCCGGCACCGCTAAGGCAACCGCCCCGACGAATGTCACGATCATCGTCGGCGTCAGCCACCGCCACGAGCGGGAATTCACGGTCATCGGCAGATCGTTTTCGATTACTCGCGTGGCCATTCATTCCTCATTGTCATAAATACCTGCGCCACTTCTTCGTCGGTCAGGCCCGGATAGAGCGGGAGCGAGAGGGCCTCGCGCTCCGCCGCCTCACTGGCAGGAAAGCCTTCGAGATCGAGGTAGCGATGTAGCGATCGAAAGACCGGCTTCCGACATTGGACCCCGTGCCGTTCCAATCGCCCGAGACATTCACTCAGTTGATCTGCCTCTACCTGCCCTGTTGAGACCCGGACAATAAACCGATAATAGATATGCGACCGGCCGGCTGGCACCGCAGGCAGTACCGCGGCCGTACCGGCCAACGCCTCGCGATACCCCTGAGCCAAGCTCACACGGCGTTCCAAAAACCCCGGCAGCCGATCCAATTGCGCCAACCCAATAGCCGCTTGCAAGTCCGTCATCTTGAGATTCGTGGCCTGAGAATTCAGGGAAGGAGCGCCGTCATACTCCCGCAGGGCTCGAGCCCGCTCAAGCAAGACGGGATCGCTCGACAACACCATCCCCCCTTCCCCGGCACACAATAACTTGTTGGCATAGAACGAACAGACGGTGAGCACTCCCACCGATCCGACGGCTCGTCCACGCTCCACAGCCCCCAAGGTCTGCGCGCAATCTTCAATGAGCGGAACGCCCAGCGTCTCAAGCGCCGTTAAATCGGCCGGCAACCCGAACAGATGCGGCACAATGATCGCGCGGGTCTTCGACGTGATCGCCGCCCGAGCCAGCTCGGCACTGATCTGAAACGTCTCCGGCTCAATGTCTACCAAGCGCGCCTGCGCCCCGACACGCTGAACCGCCTGCCACGGAGCCGCACAGACATAGCTGGGAAGAATGACCTCATCGCCGGGCCCTACACCCAGGACCCGAAGCGCCACTTCAAGCGCCATCGTCCCCGAATTGACCGCCACACCGCCGGCGATGCCCAGGAATGCGGCCAGGCCTCGTTCAAACCGTTCGACGACCGCACCCTGCGCGAGATGGCCGGACCGCAGCACCTCGGTCACCGCGCGGATCTCCTCCTGGTCGATTGAAGGGCGAGAGTGGGGAATCATGGTTGTGCTGACGGTCATGCTCCGATGTTAATAAACAATCGCAAAGGAAGAAACCCTTCTGCGTTTTTCACCCGGCCCTGAATGCCGCGAAAATGCGCCGACGACCGGATCACATCCACGATACTCAGCGCTTCAATGTTCGTCTTCCTGACCTGCGAGGCATGGGCCTCGATGGCGGCAATCTTTTCGTCGAGCACCTGATCGATGTCGACGAAAACGGTCGGCGCAAAGTTTTGCGTCGTGGGACCTTCGTAGAACAGCACATTCTTGGTATAACGGGTCGCCGAGATCGCCCCCATCGCCAAGTGACGATGGTCCTGATGCGTGTCGTCGTGATAATGCACAAAAATGAAATGCGGATCGACTTCCTTCACGACCGCCTCGATGGACTGAATCAGCTCCCGCCCCATCGGGACCGCCGTATCATGATACCCGCCCCAAAAAATCCGCTCGGCACGAAGACGCTTGGCCGCCTGCTCCTGCTCAAACTTTCTGATTTCGCCGGCGCCGCCCTGCTCTCCCTCGGTCATCACCATTAAGAACACCCGATGCCCGTTCTGCGCATACTTCACCAACGCGCCTCCGCACCCGGCTTCGATGTCGTCCGGATGAGCGCCGATCGCCAGAATTCGCATCGCCTCTGTGCCGTCGAATGTCATATCCGCCTCCTCGCCATCATCGCCATGACACCGTTGCCCGGTCATCTCTGACCCGGTGGCCACGCAACTGACTCAATGCCTCGGGCCCCAGACAGAACAATAAATCGATCGCCGACAAGTTCGGCTCAAACGGTTCATACGCTTGTCGATACGTCGGATAGTGAAACTCCTGAATTTCCAACTCCACGCCGGAGGCCTCGAACCGCGGCTTATCCATATAGCCGTCCGCCCCGGGCCCCGCGAGATACTGCGTCGCACCGACCGCCAGACAAAGATCGATGAGGCGATCCGTCGGCTCTTCCCGTGCCACCATCTCAGACGCACAGCGCAAGGGTGTCGTGATGCCATACGCCTGCAACAGCCACCGGATCACCGCCAAATTTAGATCCGCCAACTTCGTCCATGCCTGCTCGTACATCGTTCGCAACTCCGGCAGATACCGATCCCTGAACGGCGCCCGTGCATAATGCATCTCCAGCGCCCGCAGATGCTGGTCCCGCCAGGCCGCCGTCGGATTGATCGTCACGTCCTGCACAGGCTGACCGAAATGATGCAACACCGGCACCGTGAGCCATTGCCAGCCATCGGCGGTTCTGATTCGATTCCGATTCTGCCACTCGTTCTTCTTGAACTGCACCGTGTCCAACACGATAAACAGGTCGGCGCGATCGATCTTGTCGAGATACCCCAGCCACGGCAAAAACTGGGGTTGATGAATCGTGACGCGCATGGGCTATCCACGTTCCTTCGCTTGAACATCCACATATATGGGATTGGTCAACAATTCCCCGCTCTGGCCAACGACTTCCAGACGATAGTAGGCCCCGCTTTCCGATACGGCCTGCACATCAGCCAGCTGATAGTGCGTAGGCGTCTCGGCCTTCGTCATGCCGACGATCTCCCCTGACCTGATCAGGCGCAGCGTAACCGGATGAGCCTTGCCGTCTCGGGCGGAGATCCGCACGGTCGCCACCGCGTGCGAGCCGGACAGCAATGTCACGCGCTCTCCGATGCCCCCCGTCGGCTGCTCGCAATCACACCCGACACTGAACTCGTCCAGCGTCAACATCACCCGCTGATCCCCTTCGGCAACTGCATAGGCATGGCCGGACCGGATCGCATCGAGCACACCCGCAACTGATCGTTCCTTAGCAAACACCGTCGTCACCACGCGGTCGAGATCTTTCCCGTTATCTGCCAACCCGTGAAAGGCAATCTCACCGATCATCGTCGGCACGGCAGACTGTGCCGTACCCCTGTGCGCCTGAATCACCTGATCCCAGAGCCCGCCTGCAGCCGTCACCGTCCTCGTATCTTGATAGAGACCGCCGAATCCGGCATACCCGCTGGTCAACACCAACGCTTCAGGATGGGCATCGGTTCGCACCGTCACCGTTCCCAATGGACCGAACCTGTGCGATTGCAGATCGCGCGCCTCGGTCATCGACCAGAGGGCGACCGCACCATGTTGATTCACAACATCCAGTAATGCCTGATGGGGTCGATAGCCCAATTGCGATTCGTAGGAACTGAATAGGGGCGTTCCCAGAGGCCAGGCATTCACCAGGGTCGCCACGGCCAGCACCAGACAGAACGCAGCGCCCGTTCGGCGCATGGCACTGACGGGTTCGCGCCACCCTTCGACCATCTGACGGCGGGGCTTCCACAGAAACAGCGCGGGAACAACCAAGAGCAGCGGCGCGGCATTCGCAAGACTGGCTCCATCCATCTTAAAGGATGCCGGATTTCCCCGTGCCGGCAGCGCCCGATAATCGTCGGGCGTCGTGAGCCCCAACACGAGAAGATTACGCTGCGCGTCATGCATCGTCAGATTGCCCAGCCAGAGCGAGCCGGTCCAATAGTAATAGGGAGCAACTTCAACCCCCGGCACGATCACCAGTTGCGGATGGCGCGCTTGCACCGCCTTGATTTCATCGAGATAGCGCTCGATCCCATAGGACAGAACCGACGGAAAGCTGACCGTCTTCTTCAACAGCCCGGGAAAAGGCTGAAGACCATACTCGTACTCCAATGAAAAATTGTCAGAGAGCACGATCGCATCCAAGCCCTGTTGCTCGGCCCTGATTGCCAGCGCCTCCAGGCTCAGAGTCCCCGTGCTGGCCGTGCTGTGAACATGGATCGCAACACGAAGCGGTACGCGCTGTTCCGCAGCGGAAGCCATCGGCGACCAGACCAGTCCCCACAGCGTGAGACCGAGCCACACCCCAACGACCGCCGCAATTCGCCATACGAGATTACGCATGGGCCTGCAACGCTCCCTGGTAGACCGATTCGACCGCGTCAACCATGGCCCTCACTCCGAACTCACCCCCAATCGTGCGTGACGCACTTTGCCCGAGACGGTCGCCCCACGAACGATCGTTCAGGATCCGGCGCAGCGCTTCGCTCAGTGCCCGACCATCCCCTGCTGGCACCAGCAAGCCGTTCTCCTCATGGCGCACAATCGCGGGAATCCCGCCAACTCGACTGGCCACGACCGGCAGACCGGCCGCCATCGCTTCGATCAACGCCCGCCCCATCCCCTCGTTCAACGAGGGAAATACGAAGCAGTCCATTCCAGCCAGACACTGCTCAATATCATCCCGATGCCCGACCAGATGGATTCGATCACCGAGGCCCAACGAATCAGCCTGAGCAAGCAAGGCGTCCTGTTGCCCGCCGCTGCCCACGATTACCACCTGGAGTTTCGGATACTCGTCCCTGAGGTAGCTCAAGGCTTCGACCAACACGCGATGGCCTTTGATATCCGTCAACCATCCGATCGATCCGACAATGGTCGCATCAGAAGGACAGTTGAACCCTGACGGAATCCGCCTCCCCTCGACTCGCGCACGGCGAAACCGTTCGACATCGATCCCGCTGGGGATCACGGCAAAGCGCTCGGCACAGCCGACGCCCCGCTCAAGATGATCGTCCCGCTCCGCAGCCGTCAGGGCCACAAGTGCGGTCGTCACGCGGCACAGCATTCGTTCAACCTGCAAAAAGATCCTGGATTTCAATTCACCAAAGTGTCCGTAAAACACATGCCCGTGCGGCGTATGCACCACCACCGGAACCCCCGCCAGCCAGGCAGCGACACGACCCAACACGCCAGCTTTCGAGGTATGTGTATGCACAATCGCCGGACGTTTCGCTCGCAGGATACCGGCCAATGCCCACAGGGCACACAGATCCTTCCACGGACTGACCGGTCGAACGAGCGACGGCACGAGCACATAGGCAATCTGCTCCTTGTCCAATCGACGGCACTGCTCTTCCGTCGCCGCCATCCCACCTTGCGCATCCCATGACCCGGGATGGCCGGCAATGACCACCGGCTCATATTGCGTCCGGTCATGCCCCAGCACCGTCAGCATGGTGTTTTCCGCCGACCCTCCGTGATCGAGCCGCGTAATAATGTGAATCACCCTGCGAGGTGCCATCGTATTTCCTAGGCTGCCTTCCGACCGGACAGACGTTTCGCCGAGAGCCGGAGCAGATCGTCACAATGCTGCACCCAGTTGTATCGGCACTCGACCAGACTGCGCCCCTTCTTCGACAGCCGCTCTCGCTCCACCGGCTCTTCGATGCGGCTGAGAACCCGCCCCAGCGCATCGGCGAACGAACGGCTGTCCGCCCCGCTTGAAATCAGAATGGGATCGATCTGGTTCAAGACTTCCGGAATGGCGCCGACCGGCGTACCCACGACCGGCGTGCCACAGGCCAAGGCCTCCACCGTCACGAGTCCGAACCCTTCCAATTGAGCCGTCGGCATCAGGACCAGATCGGCCGCCTGGTAGTACGCCACCAACTGCTCCTCCGGAACAAACCCGACCAGACGGACCACCTGCTCCAATTGCCGCGCTCTAATCCCCGCCTCTAAATGAGTCCGCAGGGGGCCCTCGCCTCCGATGACCAACAGGCAACGCTCACCGGCCTCCCCCAACAATGAATAGGCATCTAGCAGAGACTCCAACCCCATCCGCGGAACCAGATTGCGGACGGTAAACAGAATCGTCCGGTTTTCCGGCAGCCCCAGAGCGCGCCGCATCTCTCGACGATTGCCATGCGGACGAAACAGGCCAGGATCCGCCGCCCCCGGTATCAGGACAATCCGCTCAGGCTCTACGCCATGCGTCGCCATCACCCGCTGGCGCATGAACTCGCTCAAGACAATGATTCGATGACATCGCCTCATCACCAGCCATTCAATCCCTCGACGAGCCCAGGCATTCACCTGCTGACGCGCCTTCGACAACAGCGAGGTGGCGGCCGCTGTGCGCGTGGAATATTCTTCGTGTGCGAGGGAGTGGCAGACATACACCCACTCCGCCGCCGCCTTCCGCCTGAGATACAGAGGCCCCAAACCCGTGAGAGCTTGATGGATAATCGCCAGATCATAGGATGTCTTGCGGGTCAATCGGTCAAACAGCCGTAGCGCCCCTTGCACGGTCGATTGCACAACACTCCACTCATTCGTCTTCGACACCGGAAACCGCCACTCCTTCGCGCCACCGATCGCGACCTCCGCAGAGACCCCCTCGTCCATCGTCCGCGTGAGCAGATCCACCTGATGCCCCGCCGAGACACAACCGACCGCCTGCTGGCGCAAGACACGCTCCGCGCCGCCAATGACCCGTTCGGCTGAGACTTCGGCCAAGAGCAGGATCTTCACAACGCCTCCACAGCCAGAGCCGGTTCAGCGACCGGTTGAGCCGCTCGTTCGTGCCACAGCTCCAACACCATTAACGCGTAGAGTTGATCCGCACAATTTCTTCGACCGCTCTGATGTTCTTCCATCAGCCACCGGACATACGCGGGATTCACATACCCTCGGCGGCGAATGGCATCGTCCGACAACAGATCCTGTGCCATCTCGCGGAGGTCCTCCCGCAACCAGCGCGCCAGCGGAATCATGAAGCCCTGCTTCGGACCGTCAAGAATCGCATCCGGCACAAGCCCGCGCAGAGCGGAACGCATGAAGCCCTTGAGTTGCCAGCCCGACAACCGGAGCGAAGGAGAAATTCGCAGCGCGCAGGCCAGCAGAAGGTGGTCACAAAACGGAACGCGAAGCTCAAGCGAATGCGCCATGCTCATCCGGTCGCCCATACGCAGGAGATCATCGGGAAGATACGTCTGAAGATCGAGGCCCATCGCACGGTCCATCGGATCGGCCGACGGCCATTGATCGAACAGGGAGGAAGGATGGCTCGGTGAAAACCCATGGGGCAGAGCCTCCCTCATCGCCTCGCTCCAGATGCCGGTTTCCCATTCACCTGGAATAAATGTCGTCCAGCGGCGATATTGCTCGGCCATGGAACGGTGGCCATGTTCCACAAACCGCTTCACCCGCCCCATGTAATCACGCCCCGTTCCACTCTCACGACAAGCCCACGCGCCGGAGGAAGCCAGCCACGAGCGCATCGCGCGAGGAAGGGCCTGATAGGAGGACGCGAGGCGGATGCCGAGATAACGGGGATAGCCGCCGAAGAGTTCGTCGCCGCCGATGCCGGACAGCGCCACCGTCACAGACCGTCGCGCCACTTGCGACACGAGATAGGTCGGAATCGCCGATGAATCCGCGAAGGGTTCTCCCATTCCCTCAACGACCCGCGGGAGGAGCGCACGGATATCAGGCTGTAATAGGGCTTCGGTGTGATCCGTTCCGAAATGCGTCGCGAGGAGCCGGGCGTTCGCCAGCTCATTGAACGACTGATCCTTGGGATGCTGATAGCCGATCGTAAAGGTCTTGACCGGCCCCCGTTCCTGCATCATCGCCAACAGGGCAGCCGAATCCACACCCCCGGACAGAAATAAGCCCACCGGCACATCGCTCACCAGATGGGTGTGCACCGTGTCGCGGAAGATCTCGACAAACTGTTCCTTCGCCTCTTCGACCGTGCTCCACTGCGACGATGACAGACCGTCTTCGATTCGATAGTAACGGAAGGCCTCGATGCGTCCCTGCCCGACTCGTAAGGCTTCGCCGGGCCTGAGCTGGTAGACGCCCTCATAGATCGTGTCGGGCCCCGGAACATAGAGTGACGTCAGATAGTCAGCGATGGCTTGCGGGCGGATTCGCGAGGCGGGTACCGCCTCCAACAAGGATGGCAACTCGGATGAAAATACCACGTCAGTGCCATGCAACCCCGTTCCAGGGCGCATCGCATAGTACAGCGGCTTGATCCCCAAGCGATCCCGGACCAGCAGCGCTTCCTGCCGCTCCCGATCCCAGATCGCGAACGCAAACATTCCTCTCAGGCGCGCGAGACCATCGATCCCCTCCTGCTCATAGAGATGCACCAGCACTTCGGTGTCGCAGCGCGACGTAAACCGGTGACCGCGATCCATCAATTCCTGACGCAACGCGCGATAGTTATAGAGCTCCCCGTTCAGCACCGCCCAGACCGAGCCGTTTTCATTCTGCACCGGCTGCCGACCGCCGACAGGATCGATCACGCGCAAGCGACGAGCCCCGAGCGTGACCCCGCTCTCCCGATGGAGCCCCTGTTCATCCGGCCCCCGATGGACCAGCCGCCGGAGCATCCGGGAGACTAACGTCTCTTCACCTGAACCAATGATGCCGCTAATCCCACACATCTGGTTACTTGTCTTTCCCTTCAGCCATCGCCCGCTCGCGCCGTTCTAATTCTTCCCGCTCCCGCTCATGGCGGGGCGAAACGGTCTGCGGCGGCACATCGACCGGTTCATACCGCATATGTTTGGCCGACCCGACCGACGTCAGCAGCGCGCGAACACCGAGCGCCGCGACTGCGCCGAGCAGACAGACGATCAACACGCTGCCCCAAAATCCGATCCGCCGCTTCCATCGACGGCGGCGCTGCCAGCTGGTTGCGCTCACGAGACTCCACCCTTCCGCCGGGCGATCAACTCAAACGACGGCGCCCAGACCAGACGACCGGCACTCAGCCAGTAGGCCAGGGCAGCCACCAGCGACAGCCCGCCACCGACCAGCCGCCATTTCAATCGGCGCCCCAAGGAATTGGCGCTCGTCACCGGGCCGCGGCTCGGGGTAGAATTGCGCAGAGAGAGCACTTCAAAGCCACTGCTCTCGACAAGCGTCCGCAACGCGTTGGGCGAATAGCTGAATAAATGAAAGGCCTGGTCATACTGCGCCCCGCACCATCGCACAGGCGCTCTCATTCGCTGATGAAACAGTCCATTCGACACTCGTACTGCAATAATCCCTTGAGGTTTAATCTGATGGGTCATGGCCCGGACGATCGACGCCGGATCCGTCACCGTTTCCAAGACATTCACCAGCGTGACCACGTCGAATTGGCTCGCCGTCGATTGACCAAGATCTGCCGGCGCCAGGACTCGCAACCCCTTCGCCCTGGCTCGCTCGGCGGCTCCTTGAGACACTTCGACTCCGGCACAGGTCCATCCGGCCTCGCGACAGAGCATCATGAACGCCCCATCTCCACAGCCGATATCAAGCAGCCGTCCCGGCGGTCTTCGCCACTCCAACACATGGGCCAAGACACTGGCAAAGACCGGCTGCCGATCGGCGGAGCTTTCCGCGGCGCCATAGGACCCGTCATAATTCTCCCGATAATATTCCTCCACCTTACTAGAGGAGGGACGAGGGCTCAGAAAGACCAGACCGCAGACAGAACATGCGACATATCGCCTCGTCGACGTACGAAAGACTTCGGCCTGATTCTCCCCTCGCCCGCAAGGACAGACAACAGTTTCCATATCGATGGTTGTCGCGAGGCTCATGCCACCTTCCTGCTCCACGATGGCGCATCGAATCCTTCCACACGTAATGCCCCATCGAACACCGCCACGGTCTTCTCAACCATTCGGTCCACGGTAAACTGCGCCTGCACCAGAGCACGCCCGGCATTCCCCAATTGCATCGCCCGTTCAGGATGCTTCAAAAGAGATTCAATCGCACTCGCCAGTCCATCCACGTCACGGGGATTCACCAAGAGGCCCGTCGTCATGTGTTCAATCACTTCAGGCACACCGTTCACGCTGGTCGCGACCACCGGCTTTCCCATGGCAAGCGCTTCGAGAATGACAAACGGAAACCCCTCAGAATGCGAGGGCAACACCACCACATCCGCCGCTGCATAGAAATCCAGGACATCGTCGCGAGATCCGACAAACCGGCACATGGACGACAGGCCTCGAGCGGCAGCGCGCGCCTCCAGTGCCCCCCTTAATTCGCCATCACCCACACACAGACATTGCAATTGCGGCCATTGCTCCCGCAGCAGAGCCAGCGCGTCGATCAAGTCGCAGTGCCCTTTGGGTTGGGTCAATCGGGCCACCGTGACCAACAGAGGACCATCGGTCAAGCCGAACTCACGCCTTATCTTGGCTCGATCGACCGGTTTCTGACCCATCAACCGGTCGACACCGTTGTGAACCGTTTCCGTCAGACCGGCTGCCGCGGGATCGTCATGAACCACGTCGCGCCGGACGGCGTCGGACACGCAGATAATCCGTTGTACCCACGGCAGAGTCACTCTGAGCGCAACGGAATAGATCCAGCGCTTCACGCTATTCACTTCATAGTCCGCGATCGAGTTGTGCACCGTGGAGATCACCACCGGAACTCCCGCCAGCCAGCCGGCCACACGTCCATAGAAATTTGCCCGCGCGCCGTGCGTTTGAAGAATCGTGACATGCTCATCCGACAAGACACGCACTAATCGCATCAGGGCAAAGGGGTTGAAGAGCGGCTCCAAATGCACCACCCGCACATCCACGCCACGCGCCTGCATCCGACCGACAAACGAACCCGGCTCCGGACAAATCAGAATCGGCCGAAAGCGCGACGGGTCGAGATGCTCACAAAGCAATTCCAAATAGCGTTCACCGCCGCCATACGAAGCCGATCCGGCGAGTTCTACGACCACAATCATCGCGTCGCTCCTGCGCGCTTCCTGCCCAGAATCATGGAACCATTCCCCTGCTTCGGCGAACACAGCATCTCGAGCGCGACCGCAAACAGCACCGCCGGTAACAGCAACAAGCCGATGCCTCTCATTCCCTGGCGCTCGCCACGCGAAAATATTTCTTTAAGCAACGCGACCCATCGCCCGAAGGTGGGGCGGGCATCCAGCACCTCCACAGACCGCTGCTCCAGCGCCTGTTTCAGTTGCGATACATCGAACCCCTCATGCACATGATCGTCTCCGGATCGATGAGCTCGGAACTGGTTCAGCCTCTCCGTTTCACCGGAACTAAACCAGGATTGCTGATCGAGACTGGGCACATGGATGAATAGGAGGCCGCCTGAACGCAGCGCCGTGACCAACCGATCGAGCGTTCCATCAAAATCGTCGATATGCTCCAGCACGTCGATGGAATAGACCACATCGTACTCTCCCACCGCCGCGAGCCGCGCGAGGTCCGATTCAATCACCAACACATTCGCCTGTGGCCGGGCTCTCTTCACAGCAGGATTCACGTGCAGATCCCATCCAACGAAGGAGCAACTTGGATAGCGGCCAGCTAACATCGCCGCCAGCTGAGCCTCCGGACCGCAACCTGCATCCAACACAACCCGCCCACCCTGACGCAGGTACGCGGCCACCTTCCATTGCAAATACAGTCCCTTGATGACTAAACCCGTGTGAAGCCCACCCAACCACCGTTGAGAAAGAGGGCCTGCCACAGAGCGATAGACGCGATCGAGAACCGATGTCATTACGTGTACTGTGCCTCCATCGTCAGTGCCCTACCGGCCCATTCATCGCTTCCGCCCCACGATGAGGAGACTCCCCCGCAAATGCGGGACGGCATAGAACGGCCACTTGGCCCAATCAATCGCCTGTTGCTGTGCCGCCAGTCGGCAATCCTGCGTATCCTCCCCCAGAAAATGCCGCGACTCGGCAATTTCAAACCCCGAAGTCCTGAGCATGTCGGCCAACTCATGCATCGCATACTCGCGAGCATGAGGACGCCACTCGTCATCCGGATTGTCATACCCCGGAGGGGCCAAGCGGTCATTGACGGTCCGGCCGGCCAGGAGCTTCATCACATTTCCGATACGCGTCACATTCGGCGTCGTGATGACGATGCAGCCGCCCGGCTGGAGAATGCGATAGGCCTCCGCCAGCAGATGAAAGGGCGAGGTCACATGCTCAATGATCTCCAGCGCGAATACCAACCTAGCAGTCCCCTCCCCCATCGGCACGGCGGTCGGATAGCCCTTCAGGTCAAACTGCTTCGCAGCCGGATCGAGATTGACTGTCAGGATGTCGACGTCGATGTCCTGCTTCATCAATTGCACAAATTCAGGACTGGCCATGAGACCGGCACCGACCAGCCTGGCCGACCTGGTGGGCTCGATCAGTCGCAAGAGCCTCAACAGGCTGCCGGGAAACGGACCGAAATCCACGACGGCCTGCGGGCCCTGCGGCAACCAGCGCAGTCCGCTCCGCAACGCGACGTACAGACGATCCCGACACTTCAGCGCATGATGCATCGGCGTGGTAAAACGAGGATCCTCGCTCCCGAATACCTCATACCGGGAAGGACGAAATTCTCGCATCACACGATCGAATCCAGATCTCGTGAGATGGTAACTCATCTGCTTACGATCTCCGTCCGATCAACAGCAAGGTGTCACACATCCAGGTAAAGCCCATGGCAGCCAGGGACTCATAGCGCTGGCGTAACCCAGTCACGGTTACAATTTCAAATCCCTCACGAATCACGAGCGCCTTCAGCAAGGCGGCGTTAAAGGAATGGAGATGCCGCTCGTCCGCCGTCACCGACGGCACACCTCCGCGCAGGGCCTCTACCCGAAAACGCCAAAAGGCGACATTCGGCACCGTGATCACAACATGCCCGCGAGGCCTGAGGACTCGGTGAAATTCAGCCACCGCCCGCCCCGGCTCCACAAGATGCTCCATCACCTCACTGGCGACCACCAGATCGAGACTGCCATCTGGTTCCGGAAGGCGTTCAACATTAAGATCGACTGCATACTTTCGATCCAGCCCTTCGGCACGATCGAGCGCCGCGACCGACAGATCGCAGCCGTGCACCACGACACCAGGCATAACCTGTTTGATTTCTCTGGCAAGCCGACCATCGCCACACCCCACATCCAGCATGCGCTCGGGCGCCAGTGCGGCCACCCTCCGGCTGATTTGGCCGTACCGTCGGACTCCCTCAAAAGCGCCGGCTGCAGCCTTCCAGCCGTTCCACTCGAGATCATACTGCTCACGTTGGCTCATAGCTTGTGGCATCGCTCGTTATCCTCGTAAACCCGCCGGAGACATGGCTACCGAATCGTCGTCGTCATGCCCCAGCCAGACCCGTCGCAAGGTTGTCCACATGGCGTGAATCTCCTGCCGCCGATCGGAAGCATGCGAGCAGGCGGTCAACATCAACTTGCGCATCACTCCAAGGGCAATCCAGCCCTTCATCAGAAATCGTCGGGGCTGCGCAAAGTGCTTTTCCACATAGCGAATGCGGCTGAGTTCCCATTGTTTATTGAGGCCATGCCGGTTCGTACGGCTGCTCCGCCCGAGTAGATGCACCACCTCCCCATCCGCCACATGCCGAATGCGATAGCCCAACTGCTGAACCCGACGACAAAGATCGACATCTTCGAAATACATGAAGAAGCGCTCGTCCAATCCGCCCAACCGCGCAAACAGGGCTTTGCGAATCATGAGACAGGCGCCGTTCGCCCACTCGACGTCCCGCGATTGCGTACAGTCCATGGGGGACAAAGTCCCGACCAATCGCCTCACGACCGTGGGCAGCGTCTCTGAATACCGCACATGGTCTCGAATAGAAGGAAAGGGGAAGCACGACTGCAGTACCCGTCCCTGCTCATCACGTTGGAGGCAACTCACGATTCCGATGTCCAGATGCTGCTCCAGACAGGTCACCATCGTGCGGAGCGTATGCCGCTGCATCACCGTGTCGCTGTTCAGCAGTAAGAGATATCGCCCAGAACTGACGGCTGCCGCCTGGTTGCACGCTTTGGCGAAGCCGCTATTCTCGGCATTTGCAATCACCGTGACGTGCGGGAATCGAGTCCGTACCGCACCCACACTCCCGTCGTGGGAGGCGTTATCCACCACGATCACTTCATAATCCACACCTGTCGTCCTGTCCTGAACCGATTGCAGACAGGCGAGGAGCAGGTCGCGAGTGTTGTAACTGATGACGGCGATCGACAGATCCATGCGCCACCTACTCCTATTGTTTCACTGCGCTGAGCATCAATTCATTGCCTGCCCATCGCCAGAAAGGCATCAAGCCTTGCTCCAGACGATGGAGACCGCGCGCCATCGGGCCGGCATCGCTGGGTCGCAAATTTCCCCGCGCATGTCCCTGGCGGCGGATGAGCAGGCTTTTTTCGTAATTCACCTGCGAGAGAAACGGACGAGTCAGCATCCGCTCCACACGAAAGCCCGCCCGCTCCACACAGGCCCGCAAGGTGTCGGGCGTAAAAAGCCAGAGATGCCGGGGCGGCTCCAGCGCCATCCAGTGATCCGCGAAGAGCCGACTCATGAGCCCCGAAAAATTCGGCGTCGTCAACACCAGCCGCCCTCCGTTTTGCAAGACGCGATGGCACTGTCGCAAATGACTGATTGGGTCTGGGACATGCTCGATCGCATGCACCATCGTAATCACAGCCATGCTTCGGTCCGATAGACCAACCGATTCCAAGGTCCCCACCTTCACCGGGACCCCGTAGCTCTCACGTGCAATCCGTGCGGCCTGCGGAGAGAGATCGATGCCCAATACGTTCCATCCCAACGCTTTCATCGCCGACAGATAACCGCCTGCCCCGCAGCCGATATCCAGCAACGTCCCGCCGTCGACAAAGGGAGGACACAACTCATCGCGGCCATACCGCGCCCTATCTTGCAGAGTGGGTATCTGGCCAAGCACGCGCCCGGTCACCGGAGCCCACCACTCCTGCCGCTTGAACTG
>JBEBHO010000028.1:0-55190 GCA_040081095.1 Nitrospira sp. | reverse complement strand
GTTTCCAACTCGACGAATTTCTGATCGAGCCCATCGATCATTTCCGTCGTTTCGGTCAGAAAGTCGTTGAGTATTTCCTGTGTTTCATCGTCCATGGCACCCTCCGGCATCTAGTTGCGGTGATCGGTGATCCGTGATCGGTGATCCGTGATGAGTGAGCGGTCCTCCGGGAGGCCCCGGCTCGTCACCCATCACAGTTCACTCATCACGCGATCAGTTAAAGCCGAACTGCTTCAAAATCTCGTCTGCCACATCCTGGTTCATGGAGGTCTTTTTAGATGCTTCCAGCTGTTTAAGCATTTCCGAGGCTTTGCCGGCTTCTTCTTTACCCGCCCCTTTGGTGTAAGGGCCGAAGACGACCACCAGTTCGAGCAGCTTGTGCTCCACTTCTTCCACAATGGTCACTAATTTATTGACGCGTTGCGCCACAAGGTCCTGAAACGACAAGGCGGTGATGATGTCGATGAGCGGCTTGTCGTCCTTCTTCAATCCCGCTCGAATCGAGGCGAGCGCTGCTGCTTCATCTCCGGTCAGGTGTTGGGCCAGGGCGTCCATTTGCGCGAACACCCGCTTGCGGTTGTCCTCCACGGTTTCGACCAGCTGCATGACCTTATGTGTGCCCTCTTCCGTCAACTTCCGTAAGTCGCGTAGATGCGTCGTGGCATCCGGAAGCTGTTCGGTCGTGGCGCTCATCGGGGCGCTGAATTGAGAAATCGTTTTGATGGTCTTGTCGATAAAGCGGGTCAGTTCTCCGAGCTTCTCGTAGAGCGCGGTATCGGCATTCTCGGCGTCGATGTCGTCGTCCAGATTCTTTGAGGGAGCGCTGTCGTTCGCCTGTGCTCGTGAAATCATGAGTCGGATCCTTCCTATTTGAAGATCTTGTTGATCTTCTCCTGCATGGTTTCCGCGGTAAACGGCTTGACGACATAGTTGTTGACCCCGGCCTGGATGGCTTCGATCAGATTTTCCTTCTGGGCCTCGGCCGTCACCATGAGCACCGGGATGTGTTTCAGCTTCTCATCCGCACGAATGGCGCGGAGCATTTCGATGCCGGGCATGACGGGCATGTTCCAATCGGACACGACAAAGCCGAATGGCTCGGCCCGCAATTTCTGCAACGCCTCCTGGCCGTTCTCGGCTTCTTCCATATTGGAGAAGCCGAGTTGCTTCAAAATATTCTTCACAATGCGGCGCATCGTGGACATGTCGTCCACCACAAGAATCTTCATGTTGAGATCTGCTGGCATGGGTCCTCCTCTTGCTTACAGTTTCTGGTAGACGACCGAGCGTCCGATGTGTTGCGAGCGGAACACGTCGCTCATTTTGGTGAGCGATTCCGAGAACCCGATGATGAGATAGCCGTTCGACTTCAAGGATCCGGCCAGATCCGCGACGATTTGATGCTTGGCTTTGTCGTCGAAATAGATGAGGCAATTGCGGCAGAACACGATGTCGATGCCACGGACCAGCTTGAGGCGAGGCCGGTCGTAGAGATTCAGATTCATAAACTTCACACGGCTCTTGATCGTTTGCGAAATGGCGAAGTTCTCGCCTTGGGCGTTGAAATGTCTGCTTTTGAGATGCGGCGGCACATGCCGCAAAGCATGCGCGGTATAGACGCCGGCCTTGGCCAACTTCAGAATCGGGTCACTGATGTCGGTTCCAAGAATTTCAATGTTCCAGTTCACCAGCGGGGCATAGTCCGACAACATGAGCGCGAGGGTGTAGGGCTCATCTCCCGATGAGCAGGCGGCGCTCCAGATCCGTATCTGACGGGAAGCCTTGTTGGCCTCCATGACGGCCGGGATGACGGTCTTGATGAAGGAGTCGAGCTGTGGTTGATCTCGATAGAAATAGGTCTCGTTCGTCGTGATCAGGCCATACAGCGAGACGAGCTCCCGGTCGCGATAGGTGTCGAAGCGGAGATAGTTGACGTAATCGGCATAGGTCGCGAGTTTGTGTTCCTTGAGGCGCGATGCGAGACGGCTCTCCAGAAGGTATTTCTGATTCTCCTGGAAGGTAATCCCGGTTTGCTCGTAGATGAATTCACGCAGCAGCTTGAATGTCTCGGCATCCATGCCTCGTTTGCTCTGTTCTGCTTCTGCTTTTGTGACGGGACTGCCCATAAGACTCCCTTACCCTCCTGCGGGTCCGGACAATACCGTGACGCTCGTCTGTGCGTGGCGCACCTCGAGTGTCAGTGTTCTTCCCAGTCGACCAACAAGCCGGAATGTTCTACGCGGCTTGTGAACGGCTATGCATCCAGTCATGGATGTCGCGTCGCAGAAAGCGCCAGTGCTTCCCGATCTTCGAGGCCGGCAATTCGCCGACCCGCGCGAGCTTATAGACGGTGGACTTGGGAACGCGAAGAAAGCGCGCCACATCCTGAACCGTTAAGATCTCGCTGCCATCCGTTGTGTCTGCCTGAGTCGTGATTGATGCGGTCATCGGATTATTCATAGTGAGTGGGTTATCGGTGTGGCGGATAAAAAACTTGAGTCTGTGCTGGCGCTCGATATCGCGAGGCGGCTCTCAATCGTGTCCGCTGCTGCATCGGCTATATATGAAGAGGTCGTTGGTGCTCAGGTTTGGCTGCGTTCCAACCGATGAAGCACTCGATATCCACCGCTAATCAGCAGGAACCTGACTAAATGGCAACGATCATCTCGATCGCTTCGGGGAAAGGCGGCGTCGGCAAGAGCGTCGTCTCTGCCAACTTGGCTCTTTTGCTCGCGAAGCGTGGACGGCGCGTGGTGTTGGCTGACTTGGATGTAGGTGGAGCCGACAGCCATATTCTCTTTGGCCTCCTCAATCCTCCGTTGACCTTGACGGACTTTCTCAATCGCCGGGTGCCGAATCTGGCGGATGTGGCCCAACTGTTGCCGGTGCATAATAATCTGAAGATTATTCCTGGAACCGGAGACACCCTCGCGTCAGCTAATATGGCTTATTCCAAGAAGAAACGATTGATTCGGAATTTTCAGGAATTGGAGACGGATATTATTGTTGCCGATATCGGGGCCGGCACGAGCTACCATGCGCTCGATTTCTTTCTCATGGCCGATCATCATGTCGCGGTGGCGACGCCAGACCCCACCTCGGTCCTGGATCTCTATCGCTTCATCAAGCTCGCCGCGATCCGGCGCGTGTTGTCGTCGTTTCTAGCCCGCGACGCCATGGCCGAGGCCTTGTCCGATCGTGATTTCAGCAGTGTTGAAGAAGTGTTGGATGTCGCAGGGAAAACCGACGAGGCGGGACGCGCGGTGGCCGAGACGACACTGCGAACCTTTCAGCCTGCGCTCATCCTGAATCGCATCGCGGGCCGTTCGCGCGTGAATGTCTTGCAGCTTCGCAAATTGCTGAAAGAATATGTCGGTGGAGATCTTCAGCTTCTGGGTGAAATTCCTGAAGATCCGGCGATGGAACGAGCGGTGCGCAGCTATCTGCCCGTTACCGAACGGGAGCCTGCCGCCCCTGCGTCTGTGGCGCTCGGGCATATTGCCGATTCACTTTTGGACATGATCACCGCAAAGCAAGCCGCCGCATAGGGCCTTGGCCCGTTTGTTGTAACCGATCACATCGATGGGTGTTGGGCAAGCGCGAACGCTAGGCGTTATGCTGGCGGCGCGCTCTGAGGCGTTCGGCTTGAGTCTGGATGATATGCCGGATGATGTGTTCGTGGTGATCGGGCGTCAACTCGACAAATTGTGTGGCAATCAGGTAGCCGGGAGCTCCGGTGAGGGGAGAGGTGCGAATGACCTTTGCGGTGGCATGAACGGGCGTGAATGGCGGAAGAATCAGTTTCAAGATTATGAGATCTTCCGCCTGGAACGCCCGGGGCGAAATAAAGCTGATCCCTCCCCCGCTGATATTCACTTCCGTCAGCCGGGCGATCGAGATGCTGTTCGGCTGGATGTGCGCCATGCCCCGGAGCAAGACTTCCATCAGCCAATCCACTTTCATAATCCACGGCAACAACGGGGAAGACGCCAGGGCGTCTCCTGACCGTGCGAGGAGGTCCGCCGTGGGTTTGCCGACGGCCGCGGCGATCATGTCATCGGTGAGCGGAGGCGCGCCGGGCTGCGGGGCATCGGGAGATTCGCTGGCAAGCCGGCACTCCATCAAGAGATGATCGTCGACTCTGATCCACTCCCGCCGCTCGTCGGTCGCCATTGAAGCGTCATGCAAGGATTGCGTGTGACCGATTGTCGTCATAGGCCTGTCCAATCATTCCTTATGCGGCCACACACAAAGCGGCAGCCTGCGCCGGGGCCAGGGGAAGCGACGTGTGGACCACGACTCGATTGCGTCCCTGAGCTTTCGCTTCATAGAGAGCGGCATCCGCCGCATTCACCCAATCATCGACCGACGCGATGGCCGGATTGCAGACGTCGGCAATCCCGATGCTGGCGGTCACCCGCACCATGCCGTCTTCGACATCGAAGGCATGAGTTTCAATGACACTGCGGAGCCGTTCCGCCAATGTGTGTGCCTGTTCGATGGCTGTGTGCGGGAGAATGATGGCAAACTCCTCTCCGCCGTACCGTCCGACTCTGTCGATATCTCGGACGGTGTCTGTCATCAATGCGGCCAGCTCTTTCAGTACCAAGTCTCCCGCTGTATGGCCCAATCGATCGTTGACGGTCTTGAAGTAATCCAAGTCCAGGATCATCAAGCAGGCCGGCGCGCCGTACCGAAGGCCGGATTTCAATTCACGTGTGAGCGGTTCATCGAGGGCGCGCCGGTTTAAGACGCCGGTCAATGGATCGCGCAAGGCCATATCTTGAAGATCCTGATGGGCATCGGCATTGCGCAAGGTGAGCGAGAGCGATGTACCGATGGTTGCCAGCAGCTGTTGCTCATCTTCGGTAAAGGCATGCGATCCGTCCCGTTGCACATGCAGGACCCCGATCGCGTGAGGACCGATCGCCAGGGGAATGTCGTGCATGGCATGGGTCTCGTTGTGCGGCTGAGTGAATAGACTGTCGTCGTTCCTGGTCAGATGGGATGGACGCGGCCCGACAAGGCGCAGTGTCGTCGCGCCCGGCGTAACCCGCTGAACGGCCTTGCCGAGGCGGCCCAACAGCTGGGTGCGAAGCTCCTGCTCACGAGCCGCATTCCGGTCGTTGGACCACGTCCAGACCTGTTCCGGATTTGTGCGGACCAAGCCGACGAGCGTCGCCCCCAGGAGTGCGGGGAATCCGTCAAACAACGCCTGAACAACGGCGTCCGGATCCAATGACCGGGCCAATGCTTGCGTCAGCTGGTTCAGGCCGGCCAATCGCTGATTGAATTGCCTGAGGGTATCGCGTTCGCGGGCCAGCGACTGGTTGGCTGTAGCGAGATCGCCTGACAGATGCTGCACTTCCAAGAACGCTTTCCGGTTCGTCAAGCCACAGGCGAGTGAGTCGATTAAGCGTGCTTGTGAACAAGGCCAGTCGAGGTAATCGAATGCTCCGCGGCGGAGAAACTGAGCGACCGTATCGGCCTTGGCGTTGCGTCCAATCAAGATAATGCACACATCGCTCTGTTGACCGGCAAGCTCATCCAGAAAGGCCAGCGTCTCTGCTGTCCCCGCGCCGACTTGATAAATAATGGCCTGAAGGTCCGTGGCCTGATCGGTGCCGAGTGCGAACTGCCGTTTCTTCACCGGAACAAGTTGGAATCCACGTTGAGCGAGTTGAACCCAGCGAGGGTCTCGATGCAGGGCGGCTGTGCCGACGAGGAGAATGCGGGAGGGGGCTTCGTGAAGGTGTGTGGTCACCTGGTCCTCTTCTTGTTGTCGCGGTCATGCTCAGGAATTGTGGAGGGCTGCTCAGCCCGCTCGCGAGCCTCGGCTGACAGGGAGACGCGGTCGTCCTGGTGGTTCACGGCATCGTTCGGCTTCGAGGTTGGAGCCGGCTGCAACACACGTTGATAGGTGCGCACGAGGTTATGAATCTGGTGGACTTCAATTCCCATATCCGTCTCCGGGGTGCGATTGGTTAAAGATGCCGCTCAATCGTCCCTGAGTCTAAAGACGTCGCGCCATTCCATTGGCGTAATCCTTGTATGCGCTGGCGAGTTCTCGCCGCTTCTTCGAGGAGCGAGGCTAATCCAGCCTGGGCGACTGTTGCCTGTTCTGCGACGCATCGATCCACGGCCATCACGCGTGCTAACGCCTCGGGAGAAAGCCTCGCGTGAGCGAGTAATGACTCACGCTGGAGATAGTATTGCGCCACACGATCCCATTCGCCGTTCGCGGCTGCGAGTCCGGCGGCTTCCGTCACGCTCTCGAGCGTCGGACTTCCTGTATCGGATGATGGTTCCATGCCTTCAACGCGCCATGGCCAGTGGAGCCTGCTGTTGTGCTGCGACCTGTCGCCAGGCGTCCCGCAGGACCGTAAGACACCGAGCCGGACCGTCGAGCTTTCGACTCATGTTCTTGGCGTTGGCTTCGACCAGCTCAGCGAGCATGTAGTCGTACAACCGATGGAGCGATTTCGCAATCTCTCCTCCCTGCTCGTAATCCAGCACGCTATCAAGTTCGCCTACGATCGATATCGCCCGCCCGAGAAACCGGCCTTTCTCCCGAAGGTTATTAGCCTCGATCGCTTTTCGCGACAATTCGATGGATTGGATGGCGGCGTCATAGAGCAAGACCACGAGCTGAACCCGTGAAGAGGTTAAAATCTGAGTTTGCTGATACTGCTGAGCGTATTGGGTGATCATAGACTTGTGTGTCCTTGCTGGGTGGTGGCTCAGTTTCCAGTAGTAGATGAGTTTGACTGCAGTGATGCGCTCTGACTTTGAAGACGTTTGAGAAGTCCGTCCAGCGCCGCATATTGCAGCTTGAGCCGGTCTTCATACTTGGTGACGGCATCTTCTTTTCTCAGAATGTCAGCGGAGAGGTTGGTGATTTCCCTCGCGATCCCGTTTTTTCTCAAGGTGAGCTGGCCTGACGCAACATTTGTCAGGGAATCCACCGCTGTATTGAGCAGTTGCGCAATGCCGGCACTCCCGGTCTGATTGATAAACAGATTTCTGACACCCGAATAATTGGTGCTTAATGCGTTGTCGAGTTTGGCTTCATCAATGGACGTCGTCCCGTCCCGGTCGGTCTTAAGCCCGAGTGTTCCGAGCGTGTTCAACGAAGACGCGGCTGTGATTGTTGATGACAAGGCGGTCCGAACTTGTGAGAGCACGCCTCTCACGGTCGGTTCATTGAAGAAGTTACCGCCTTTTTTGGTGGCCACATCGTAGGTGGTTCGCTCATTGATGAACTTCAGCACCTCGTTGTACGCCGTGGACAGAGCCTTGATGTTCTCTTTCACGGCAGTGACGTCGCGACTCACGTTGACCTGGACGGTCGACGTGCCGGTAGTCTTCAAGAGAGTGAGCGTGACTCCGGCGATCGCATCAGATATCGCGTTGGTGCTGCGTTGCACGGTCACAGGATTAAGGGTGGGGTCTCCGACCACGGCAATGGCATCTTGGGCAGCCTGAAGAGTGTCGACGCCGCCCGTTCCACTGCTGTTCGCAAAGTCCAGGGTCGTGTTGTCCGCAGTCACCGTGATGCCATTCGCGGCTCCCGTGGCGGTGGCGCTCAAAATCAGTCGATACGCCGGTGTGGTGTCGGACCCGGTGTTGATAATCGAGGCCGTGGCGCCGGCGCCTAAATCGTTGATGGCGCTCCTGAGGTCTTCCAGAGTAGCCGTATCGCTCAGCGTAATGGTTTGATCGGTCCCAGTTCCGACCCGGAAGGTAAATGTGCCGGATGCTCCAGGGACTATATCAGTCGTTGTTGTGGCAACGGTCTTGGCCGCTTTATTCGTGATCTGATGGGATTGTGCCAGTTGAGTGACTCTGACGGAGTACGTGCCCGATGTGGCAGTGGATGAGCCAATCGCGCTCACCGCAGTGGTATCGGACACGCTCGTCGTCGTCCGGTCGAACGAGGTCGAGAGCCGCAGCTTATCCGCGGCACCCTGGAGGAAGATTAATTTGGTGCTTAACGTCGCGTAGTCTGTCGACTTTGAGCTGAGGCTCCCTTTCTTCGCGTTCAAGGTGTCAAGCGGTTGGCGTGCGACCTTGACCAGTTGATCCACGACTTGACCGAAGTCGATGCCATTCCCCAGCCCGCCGAAACTGATCGTCGCCATGCCCGATCTCCCTCACACCTTCAAGCCGTTTGCTTGAGAAAGACGCCTTTCGATTTATCGAAGAACTTTGCCAGCTCAAGCACTTCTTTCGGTGGCAATTCACGGATCACTTCCCCTGAGTCTTTGGCGATGACTTTCACAATGACTCGGTCCGTCGAATCATCGATTTCGAACTTTAAGTTGGTGTCCTGTCCCTGAATGTCTTCACTGACCTTCGCCACCGCCTGATCGAGGGTTGTCCGTTCAATCGGGTCGGTTGGCTGGTTGTCGGTATCAGCTTGCGTCCGTGCGGCAGTCGGCTGTTTGGCCGCTGCATGATCCGGTTCACCCCCATGGGCGGGCGTGGTCAGGAGATCTGCTTTGCCGGTTACCGATGTAATCATGGCAGCCTCCGTGTGAACCTAAAAGTTGGGACGGCCGCTCAGGATGAGCGACCGTCCCCTCTATCTACTACCCTTGCAGCAAGGCCAAGGCCTGTTGCGGGAGGTTGTTGGCCTGTGCCAGCACCGAGATGCCGGTTTGCACCAGGATCTGATTCTTGGTGAATACCGATGTTTCATGGGCGATATCCGCATCGCGGATACGCGATTCTGCGGCGGTGAGGTTTTCGCTCGTCACCTGCAGGTTCGCAATGGTTGCCTCGAACCGGTTCTGGATCGAACCGTATTCGGCGCGGGCGGTGGCGATGGCGCTGATCGCGCTATCGATGTTCGACAATGCGCTCGTGGCATTGGCCGACGTGGACACGTTCACGGAGCTGATCCCCAGCGACGATGTCGTGATGTCGTTCAAGTCCAAGCTGAGTGAATTCCCTGATCCGCTTCTGAAGCCGATGGCAATCGAGAAACTGATGGAGCTGCCGCTCGTCAACGCCTGACCGTTGAATTCGGTGACCTGCGCAATACGATCGATTTCAGACCGCAATGCCACGAACTCCTGATCGATGTAGGAGCGTTCCGTGTTGCCGACCGTACCGCTGGCCGACTGCGAAGACAATTCCCGAAGCCGGGACAAGAGATTGCCGATGGTCGAGGCGGCGCCGTCGGCGATCTGCGTCAAGCTGATACCGTCTGAGGAGTTCCGGACAGATTGGTTGATGCTGCGGATCTGCGCCCGCAAGGATTCAGACAATCCGAGGCCGGCGGCATCGTCCGCGGCTCGGGTAATCCGAAGGCCGGATGAGAGACGCTCAACCGAGCGTTGCAACTGGCCCGTACTGGTCGACAAGTTTCTCTGGGCAGAGATCGATGCCGGGTTGTTGTTAATAATTAATGCCATGGATGCTTCCTCCTTGCCGACTGCTGATACTGTGCTTGCCTCGCCTCCGCGTCCGTGCAGAAGCGTCTTGTCTCTCTACTCCTGTAGAGCCGTTGCACCCCTTATCGGCTAAAGCGTTCAGGACTTGAGATGTCCGTTTGAACGGCGGCCAACAGGGTGACGGTGCACAAATGAACCACAACGAACAAGGACATCTTAGTACTCCAGCCGCGGGATCAACTCATATTCCAGGAGATCGGCCAGGCGAACGACATCCCTGGCCATCCGCGCATCGAGTAATTCTTGAACCCATGGACTGAGGGCCTTTTGCGGGTGCGATGGGCGGCGCCCAGACTCGACTAATTCGATGTAATCGGCCAGCTTGCCCAGCCAGGCGTCCAACAGAGCGAGCCGTTCCTCTCCCATCCTGAAGTCCGCAGCCAAGTCCCGGGCCTCACTTCGCAAGAGGGTGGCGTATTGTTGGATCGACTGCGCCGCGGTGCGCATCACATCGTCCATCGTTTGCGACGTGGCGGTCAGGCGGGAGAACCGTGTGGCTGGTTCGCCGAGAAATGCCGGGTCGAGATCGCGGTCTGTGATGGTGCGCTGGTCCACGGTCAGCGACGTGATGAATCGCGAACGCGCGTGCGATTTCTCACTGATGTCGGCGAGCACCTCGCCGAGCGTTATGGCATTGGCGACTTCCCAGTGATCCTGATCCAGTGTGACGTGCATAGCTCCCCTCTTTCTTTAGCGCGAAGGATGACCCGAACGGCCTCCGGTCTATCCGGTGTGCGCGGCCAGTGACCCTGTAAAGATCGGTAGTGGACCACGTGACGACTTCGTCGTCTTCTGTGTGAGCTGCTTATGAATCTCCGTGAGATGACGCCTCCATTGGCGATAGGCCAAGGCATGATGCCGGGCCATACGCTCCAACCCTTTGACATTGTCATTGTGCAGCCCTCGGACGAATGCGGTCGTCACCGGTGCACTGACCATTTGAGCCATGCCCAGGTGAACCATCCGTTCCCGCAATGCAGTTTGCTCTCGTTGGAGCGCGTGCAGGCTTTTCGGCGATTGGGACACCTGGCCCGCAGCCCGCACGATCGCGTCGGCTTGACGACAGAGGGTCTCCACATGCGGCATCATGCCGGAAAGGTGCTGAACCGCTGCCGTCATATTCGAAGGGCCGGCGGGGTCGAGTGGAATCCGGCTGGCCGTGCGCGCGAGACTTTCATACCAATAGCGCCTCCAGAAACGGCTGTACCACTCAACATCCGACGCGTCTCCGTGCCCCACTTGCCGAAACGATCCCAGGTGATCCTCATCCATCGCTGATTCAAAGAGGCGGTATCCAGGAGCCGGTTGCGGTGCTGGGCCTCTCTCCAAGACATGCAGCATCACATCTGCCACCATGGTCACGGGCAATCGATCTTTACAGGTCTGATGAGCGCACACTTGGTCGAATCCGCAGGGGGCGCAATCGAGTTCCGGCTGTATCACCCAGTGGCCGGGCCCGTATGGGCCGGTTTCTCGAAAATCGACGTGCCCGACCGAGAGGTCAATGACAGGAGTCTGAACGCCGACGGCCAAGTGCATGGGACCGGTATCGTTGGTGAGCAGGAGGCTGCACTTGGCAAGCAGGCCCACCAACTGTTCAAGCGTGGTCTGACCGGCCGCATTGAGAAGCGGACAGCGTCCACCCGCCTCCCGGTAGACCCGAACCACCTGCGCAATCGTGTCTTGCTCGGCAGGCGTTCCAATGAGAATGATGCCCCCGTCCCATCGTTGGCTCACATGCGCCAGGGTTCGGCCGAAATATTCAGGCCGCCACGCTTTCATGACATCGCTCGCGCCTGCTTGTACGGCGATCCATTCCTTGGGGGCATGAGGCGATGCCGACAGGAAACGTTCCGCCCATTCGCTTGCCGCTGTCGTTACCGTGACGGACAGGGGCGCAAAGGAGCCGATGCCGCTGCCGCCCAACGCATACACGTCGACGAGGTTAAACCGATTCAAGGCGCGAAAGTGATGCATGTCGGTGAAATAGGCCATCCAGTGATTGTCGATCACGCTTTGCCCGTCCCAGGCGCTCCGCGCTCCGCGGATATCCGGGGCATCGATGTAGGAGGCGAGCAATGCACTCGGCCGATTGAACGTCAAATTGACAATGCGGTCATACCGGCGGGCCGCCAGGGGGCGGATCCAGGAGGCCGCATCGTTATAGAGGGCCGTCACGCTCTTGACAGCCGCCCGGCTGTCGTCGATGAGCGCATGAAAATCGTAGGCGACGACCTCGCGAAGGCCCGTCAATAACGACGCCACCGGCGCAAAACGCCGATCGACGACCAGGTCGATGGCAACCCCCGGCCACTCTTCGTGCAAACGTGCAAGCAAGGTCCCCATCTGAACGAGATCGCCCATCCGCGTCATGTTGAGGATCAAGACCTGACGGCTCATACCAAGTCCCTGGTTTCGGTTCGATAGCTATCGAGCATGAGCACGAGCAGATCCTCCCGGCTGAGTTCAGCGCCGGCTCCGCGCGAGCGGATGCGGGCCGCGAGGTCCTTCAACTCGACCCGCTGGCCGGCAGGAAACTGCCGCAACAGCGGGGTCAATTCCGATGGCGTCGTGGTTTGCGCCGCCAGGGTGTCCGCGTTGCGATCTCCTCGCAGAATCGAACCCAGCCGGTCCGGTTCACGCATGCCCAATTCGGCCAGCAGATCCTTCATGCGGTGCTCGTAGGTATGCTGGCGCAAGACCCGTTGCCGGGCAGCATCGGCCACTGTGCGCCGGCCGACGGGATCTCGGAGCCATGTACGAATCAACGACGGCACGTCATCGGCCCGTTCAAAGCTCACCATCTCATCTTCAGTGAACAGGTCCGAAAGCAGGGCCCGCTGGTCCACGAGTTGAAACGCGCCGCAGGCCGCCAGCTCAAAGGTTCGCGGATTGACAAAATCCGCCGCAGGATCGAGCCCCTCGCCCGTATTGGAATGCAGGTTGAGATTAATCGCCGACGCGTTGAATACTTTCACGCAGGTGTCGGTGTCGATTCGCGCTCCCTGCCGTTGCAAGACGGAAGACAAGGCGTCGGCGCCATCCCATTCGTTGCCCCACACCTTGAAGGTCCAGTCTTTGCTGATCAAGCGCGGAAGCAATACGCGTCGATTGGAGTATCCGGCGCCGACGAAAGAGAGATCCGATCCGAATTCCACCTGATCACTCGTTGTCAACGGCAGGGGCCGATGCACGGAAGGATCTGCCGCCATCGGAAGATAACTGACGTGAGGCGCGCCGGCACGCCGCAATGCGTCGTGACAGTCTTTCTGTTGAATGACAAACCAATGGTCGTATCCGGGGGCCAGCTGCTGCCAGTAGGTCAGGTGGCGGTAGTTCTCCACGAACCACATGGCCGTCATGAATTTCTTCCGTCGAAGATGCTCGAGCGCCCCCAGGGACATCGGCGCTTGAGCCATGGCCAGGACAAGATCCGGCGGATCCTCTGAGAGTTCCGTCAATGTGCTCATGCTGAGCACGTCGGCAAAACGGCTTTGCATCGAGAGGCGGTGGCGCGGGTCTCGAAACGCATTGAACCGGTTATAGCTGGCATGATGCACACTATGGTCAACCCAGCTGACGCGATGTCCGAGCGATTCGAGCGCCTTGACGACATACCCGGTGATCGGCAACGAACCGCCGTAGATGGGCCCCACGACGGCGACGTGCAAGCGCCCATGTTGCCGTGCCGCCAGCAGGCGTCGAAGACGGACGTCCAGCTCCTGATGCTGATCCGCATAGGGTCGTGCAGCCGGGATATTGGTGAAGAATCGCAATGGCGCAGATTTGGAGGCTAATTGGGTGGCCATATCGTCGAGGCTTCCCCAAATCCACTCAATGGCATTAAACCAGGGTCCCATGGGACGAACCGAGAGCGCGTCTTTGAATGCCGCGATGTCCGGAAGCACGACGGCCAGCCGGGCGCCGGCAGGTTTCGAAACGGCCAACGCTTCGATGTGATACAGCAGTCCGACTCCCAGCACCACGCCGAGTTCTCCAGCCTGCCATTCTTTGGATTGAAGATCGGCCCATGACCGGGCTTCTTTTCTCGGATCGTAGGCACTATGGATCCATTGCCCATCCTGCTTCGCCGAGGGACTGCCCTCACGGGAGGGTGAAATGGTCAGCCGGCCACCGGGACTTTCCGTGAGCGCTGAGACCAGCTCCGGGAAGGTCCTTCGAATGCCGTCGAGATTTGTCAGTACGAGATCCATTACGTCCTCATGCCGGTACGGCGTGCGACAGTTCATGCCACAGGTCTTCGCGTTCGCGCGGAGGCGCCGGTCTCTGCCCGGCTTCGCTATAGTAGGTTCCCCAGCGATCGATGTGACTGCCCCACTCAGACCATTGCACTTGCGAGCGGGGCGCCTCATTCATGAGCACATCCAGCGAAGGCTCAATCGGCCATTCAGTCGGCGTGGCCGGGGCCCTATCTTCACGGTGAGCCTGCCACACTCGATGCCCCGATCCATACGGACCCGTCTCATGCACTCGGGCCTGTGCAAAGTACCAGCCGAGGACCGGTGTGCCGACGGCAGCGGCCAGGTGCAATGGGCCCGTGTCCGAACCGATAACTCGATGACAACGTGCGAGCGTGTGCGCCAGCTCGTGAAGAGTCGTCCGTCCTGTCACATCCCAGATGCGGCCGAGGATGGATGGCGCGAGCGTCCGTTGGATCTCTTGCGCACGCTCGCATTCCGCGCCGTGCCCGATGAGCACCACGCGCCCCCTCGGAACGAGACTCAGAAATTGCACGATCCATGCGCGCCAGGTTTCAACCGGGACCACGCGAGCTGGATCCCCTGCTCCGACTATCAGCCCGATCCAGGGGCCGCCGCCCCGTCCGATCTCATCAAGGTGGCGGGCCTGTGCCACCAGGGGCGTCAGACAGCGCGGCGATGTTCCCGGAGGGACGAGTCCGCACATCCCGCAAAAGACATCGGATAAATGAACGCGATTCGATCGGCCTGTTCTGGCCACGTCACGCACATATGCCGCCCAGGGCGTAAAGTGATCGTCCAGCGGCCCTTGCGCGAGCGGTCCCGTGCAGGATTTGGCTAAGAGCGTCCCAGCGATGATGGCCCGGGGATGTTGATTCAATACAAAGGCCTGGTCGTACGGCTCCGGGCAGACTGTCGTGAGTTCGGTCTCGATCTCGCGGAATTGATCGGGAGGAATCCCCTGCTTCGCACGTTCGGCCCAGCGATGCCATTGTGTGCCATTCCAGCCGATGACGCGGTCGATCCCTGGAATCAGCGTGCCGAGGTCGCGAAGCGGTTCTGGGCACAGCAGATCGATCGTGTCCCGAGGACATTGCTTTCGCAAGGCCGCGATCATCGGCATGGTCTGGACCAGATCGCCGAGCCTTGCAAGCTGGATGATAAGGGTGCGAGACATCATTCCTTAGGCGTTCGAGACATCCATGGTTAACAGAGTCTCTTTCCCGGCAATGGCCTGGCCCAGCTCGGCCAGGCCATCATAAGATGGCGCCAAGGCGCGCAGCTGATCGTACTCATGGCGCGCCACCTCCACCTGATCGGCCCGCAGTAAGACACCGGCGTAGGCAAAACGGACAGACAAGTCACTGGGATTGCGGGCCAGGAAATTGCGCAGTTGCACACTCATTTCATTCCACCGATTCTGGGCCGTCCCGGCGCGGAGCAGCCAATGGATGACTTCGGGATCATCGGGATTTTCCGCCAGCACCCGGAGAAAGGTCTGCCAGGCGCCTTGCGGATAGGCGCGGCCCATCGACGCCATGCCGATGCCCATCAGGCACTTCTTCCGATTCGCGCCCTGATTGAGCGCGGTCGTAAAGGCGATCTCGGCTTCGCGATATTGCTCCCGCTGCATATGCAGAATGGCCTTGAGCAGCAGCGCTTCAGCGTGGGTGGGAAATTGCTTGAGCAGCGTCTCGACACGACTGGCTGCCGAGGAGAGCTGACCGTCAGAAAGAGCCGCACGGATATGCTCCAGCTCTTGAGCAGCGGGGTCGTTGATGACCCGGGTCCGGTGGAGGAATTGCTCGGCAATCTTCGGGAGCGCCACGGCCGTCGCCACGGACGCAGCCCAGCTGAGCAGAGACGGATCGGCCGGCCATTCGTCGTGCCTCCGCAAGAGGGTTTCAACCGTCGCCAGATCTTGGCGGTGAGCTGCGTGCTGCATAGCGGCAACGAGTTCCCATCCCCGCCGTTCTGCGTCACTGTCGAGCAGATAGAGGTTGAATGTCGTCTTGCCGTTCTGATCGACGTGCGACGATTTGTAGCCATCCCCAGCGTAGATACTATCGTCATCGACCAGCCACCAGCAGTGTCCCCAGCGTTGATTGAGTCGACGCGCATTGGCCAGGTCATGTTGTTTCCGGCCGGGAGTCTGGCTCTCCAAGTGATACAGCACACTGTTCGGCTGATAGATGACCAGCCCCTGCTTGTCACGGACTTTCAGACACAAGTCGACATCTTCAAACCCGTTGATGAATCCTTCGTCGAAGCCCCCGAGTTCGGAAAAAACCGAACGTCGGATTAAGAGGCAGGCTCCGGTGACAGCATTCAGGTCCCGCCGCTTATTGACGGCTGGATGATCGGAAGCAAACCCGGCATAGATATGGTACGGGGTCATATTCAGCCGGTCGATCGCCACGCCGGCATGTTGGACCGTGTCATTGTCGTAGAGCAGTTTGCTGCCGACGACGACGACATCGGGGTTGGAGTGCACCTCATCGACCAAGGCGCGACACCATCCCTTCAGCGGAATCGTGTCGTTATTCAGAAAGACGAGATACTCGCCCGTGGCGGTGGCCGCTCCCTGGTTGCAGGCCTTGGCAAATCCCAGGTTCTCGTCGTTCGTAATAATCCTGACGTCCCCGCCTAGCGACGCGAGGAATTCAGGCGTGCCGTCTGTCGAATGGTTATCTACGACGATCAGTTCGAATGACACATCTTCGGTGGCCGGCCCGAGTGCGACGAGGCATTGACGGGTGAGCTCGACCTTGTTCCAGACCGGAATAATTATGGAACAGACAAACTGTTTATGAGGTCGCTCTTTTCGGAGGTTTGCGAGGTTCTGCTGCTGATTCTCCCGTACGCCCGCATACTTGGCCGCGTAGGGTGCATACTTGCGATAGATGATCTCCATCGTTCTGAAGAATACGTCTTTCGGCTGGCTCGACATGGATGAGCCATCCGTACGCCAGGTGAACTCAGCCGTTGTCTCGGCAATGTGGCTGAACGGATACCGAGTGGCTATCCGGATCCAGAGATCCCAATCCTCGTGGGCAAACAAGGTCTCGTCGAAGGCGCCCACCTCGTCGAGCACAGCGCGTTCATGCATGACGCACAGGACGGGAATATAATTGGCGATGAGCAGTTGATGCGGATTGAACTCGTTTGAATATGGGCGATCGCGGTGAAACTCGATCAGCTTCTTCCCTTCCATCCGCTCATGCACTCGCCACGCGTCGGTGTAGGCGACTTTTGAACCGGTCTCTTCCAGGTGCGCGACGAGCGTACGGAGATGGTGCGGCAAGAAGCGGTCGTCGTCATCCAAATAGCACACATATGTGCCGGAAGCCTGTTTCAACCCGCTGTTTCGCGAGGCAGCCAGACCTCGGTTACGGTCGTGCGAGACGAGGGTGATGCGACCGTCGCGATTCAGATCAGCCACCACGTCTTCCACCGGAATGGTCCCGTCGTTGACGACGACGATGTGAAAGTCCTGATAGTCTTGATTCAGCACGCTGGCAATGGCTTCACGCAGACGATCCGGTCGATTGTATGTGGGAATGATGACGCTGACCTTCGGGGTCTTGTTCATCGGGGTGCGGCGTTCAGCCGGCGAGGCGGCCGTCCGCTGGGCGACCCACACTTGATAAATAGGCAGCAGATTCATGGTCTTCAGATTGTGGGGGGTTGGCGCAGGAATAAATCGCAGGGTAGGAATCTCGACATAAATACGCTCGAGTCCCAATGGCGTGAACCCCTGTGCTGTCATCTGGCGTTCGAGATGTTCTTCGGTAATCCAATCCTCAATCGGCTGACAAGGTGGCGCGATCTTCTGCCATTGCTCCCGCATCTCCCCTCTCGGCGTCGTCAGAATGAGATAGCCCTCAGAGGTCAGCAGTCGCTTGAGCTCATCGAGAAATGCCGGCTTCTCGGGATCCGGGACATGCTCAATCACTTCTGAGCACAGCACCACATCGTAGGGGCTGAAGTCCGGACGGCGCAGGACGGCATCGGCCGTGCCGGTTTCGAAACGGATATGCGGGAACAGTTTGCGGGCATGCGCCACCACACCGGCCACTGGTTCAATCCCCTCGATCGTTCCGTAATGCGATGCCAGCTGGCTGAGCCAGCCTCGTCCGCTCCCGACTTCAAGAATGCGCAGGGTGGCATCGGGGTTCTGAACTCTGGCTCTTCGAAGGATATGCTCAAGAAATCCGGCGATCTTCGACCAGCGTGCAGCCTCATCCTCATTCGGCTGGGCTGCGGACCATCCCGGACTCTTCACGAACATGTTGATGTAGAATTGATCCTGATCCATTGCGCCCTCTTGTGGTGATGTGACAGGTGTCGGGTCTGATGCGTGTGTGCGCGCTGGGAGCCTGGCGCGATCTGGCGCGAGGCTCGGCGTCGGCGGTTGTCTCATGGGCTGCCGGCCTGGCATTGCAGGAGTCTTCCTGAGCGACTGGAACTGGCTCCGCAGATCGTCACGCAGGCGAGCAATCGATTCAGGCGTATCGAACGATTGCGCCAGCCGCCCTTCTCGAAGCAGTTCCACCCACCCGCCCAGGATCGATTCCCACCGGTAACAGGTCTTCCAATGTTCGTAGCCCGCCTGAGCGAGCTGAGCCAGAACGTCTGGATGATGGATGAGGCATTCAATGGCCGCTCGAAATTCACTCAGCGGCAGCACTAATCCGCCGGCATGTTCGCTGGCTGTCCCACAGCCTGGTGTCGCCAGCCAGGGCCGCTGCAAACTCATGGCCTCCAGGAGGCAGAGCGGCGACACCTCAGCGGTGGAGGAGAGAACGACAAGGTCGGCCGCATGGATTGCGGAGGCCACCTCGAGTCGGGTGAGTCCGGGAATAAACCGCACGTGCGGATGTGAGGCAAGCAGCTGTTGGACTTCGGCGACGTAATCGGCCTCGTGAGTGGGATGGCCGATCATGAGGAGGGTTGCCTGTGGCGGAAGACCGCTGAGCGCCTCCAGCAAACCGGGATGGTTTTTGACACGATAGAAATTCGCGACATGAACGATGAGGAACTGCTCTTTCGGAATCCGATAGCGCTGCCTGAAATCCGAAGAGGGTAAGAGGGATGGTGTCCCGTTGGGAATAATGGTGACTGGCAGTCGTTCTTCCCGGCACAAACGGGCATCGAAGGTGTCATGTCCGAGCGTGATCACGGCGGTGGCCTGTCGCGCCAATTGTTTCACCAGAAAACGTACATGCGCGTTGGTCTTCAGAAACTCGTAGACCTCCGCATTGACGGTTGGCTGATAAATGATCCGCCGAACGTTGAGATCAGGAATGTCCAGGATGCCATAGAACATGGCATTGGTGGGCGCTCCGAGAAGGATGCAGGCGTCATACTTGCCGGAGGCGACCAATTCTTTGACGTGAATGACGGCGGTGGGCAGATCGTTGGTCAGGCAATCTGCTGTCGCGACCTCAATGATGCCGACTCCTCGATGGCGTAATGCACGTCTCTCTTCATGCCGATAGCAGGCGATGTCCACAGCTAAGCCAGCCGCAGCGAGGCCTGCGCCAAGATCCTCTGCGACGGTTTCCACCCCACCCACCGATGGCCAAAAGTACGGGGTCACGATTAAGATTCTGCGCGGACATGCCGGCGCGTTCTGCGGCCCCGAGGCGAGGGGGTCAATCGCCGCATTCGTCCTGGATGGGCCGGCAGAAGGCCGCGGATCCGCATTCCCCCATTGAACCTGGTCGACCGGGATGGGCGGATTGCGAAGTGGCGTGCTCTCACGCATCGGATCGTAGCGTTGGCTTGTCTGGGCCTGTGCGTTGAAGACCCGCTTGAAGACGTCCAGCTCTTTGAGGTTGTACAGACGAGCGTCTTTCTCACGGTCTGGCGCGCGCGGGGCCTCGATGATGCCATGGGCCGCGCCAAGAAGGGCAAACAATTGGACGTGGTCGCCCGTCTCGCGGTACTTCCTGGCTTTGCGCTGGATATCGGACGTGAGCAGATTCCACTGGCGAATATCTTTCTCGTACATCGTCTTGTAACGCCGATAGATGGTGTCCGGCGTGTAGAGCGTCCCATGATGGCCGATGACATCGGGGTGCAAGATCCAGCGAATCCCCTGCTCGCCCATCTGATCGAGCAGATTCATTTCACTGGCTTTGAGGTCATTGAACCGGACACGTTTCATCAGATCGGTTCGATAAATTTTTACTCCTTGAATAGGGCATTCTCGGTCGTCGTCGTAAAGATGGAAACAGATCATGCCGACATCCGCCGGCGCCTGGACCATGCGCTGCACCATGGCGCGCACTGCATCCGGATTCAGAGTCATATCCTCGTCCACTTGAACGAAATACGGCGTCGTACAGCGCGCGATCATGTCCTGTGCCGCCGCGCTGAAGGGGGCGACATCGCGAATGAGTTCGAGGGCAAAGGCGATTCCCGTCTGCTGCTCAATCGACGCTTTGCAGGCGGGAAAAGCCGGATCCCCGACGGTCAGGATAAACACCGTGACGGAGACAGCAGGATTCGAGGGTGGCGATGGTTCCGTCTGTCCGGTAATCGAGGTGGCGGCGCCAAGTCCCGTGGGTTGCTCTGCAATCGTGGGCTGGGTGCCATAATCAGGGGTTACTCCGGATTCCAGCCACTGAAGCACATCCTTCATCCGCCGTTCGGCGGTGTGGTAGGCCAGCAGTGTGCGCTGTCCCTGAATTCCGACCGCCTGGGCAAAGGGTGTATCACGCAGAATGCGATCGATGTGATGAGCCAGTGAGCCAGGATCATCCGGAGAAAAAAGCAGGATGTCGCGGTTGTCCTCAAATAGCGCATTCATTCTCGGTCGGCCTGGAATGCGCCATGAAATGACCGGCCGGCAGGCTGCCATCGCTTCATACACGCGCCCGCCGAAACAGCGGGTCAGGCCGGGAAGATTGACGATAGCTGCCCACTCGCTCAGTCCGGAAAGCCAGTCCCGAAACTCTGCCTCACGAACGGTGTGCAACGCCCGGACGTATCCCTCCAGATCTCCGGCGGTCACCAGCGGCCGGTGCAGAAGCCGTTCGTGGGCCACAGACTGAAGCTCATCGAAGCGCTTCTGATTCGGCGTGTATTGCAGCGGGGATTGAGCAAAGACCATCCGGTCGCGGAGCTGCGGATGCTCAATCCAATGGGCGCGTTCCCCATAGACGTTTCCATGAAAGACCGCTTGATTCCGGCTGGGCCGGCGTGTGGGGCTGGCGATGAAGCGTCGAGGAACCAATCCCGGAAACCACAGCGCCGGCGTCTTTCCCAGTTGCGTAAGCTCGGCGACGTCACGCTCGTCAACGAGCACGGCATGCGTCAGATAGTCGAGCTGGCGATGAAAAGCCGCATGGCGAGTCCGCAACTCCGGAGCCCAGGTATAGTCCTCTTCCTCGTAGCGGAGAGATTCCATAAAGAAGCCGATGCGGACCGGCGCAAGCTCGGCGACCCATTCCAATAGCGAGGGATCGAGGGCCGCGTGGACCAGCCAGATCCATACCTGATCAAACCGCTGCCCTGCCAGAATGCGGCGCGCATGAGAGAGCCAGGATGATGGAGATAAGGCCGACCCATCCGGACCGATCGGCACAGTGACACAGGTCACTCCATTGGCCGCAAGTCCGTCGGCGATTGCAAAGCCCCCGCCATACGTCCAGGGTCGGGCAGTCTTCCACGTCGGAAATTCAAGTTGGAGGAGCAGCGCTTTCATGAATATCCAATAATGCGGTCAAATGGTTTAACGTCGTGCCCCGCTATCGTGAGTCAGCGGCGCGGTTAGGAGATCTTCAAGGAATGTGCCAGCGCAGCAGCGCTGCAGATGTGAGGAAACCGCATCGGAACAGGGTCTCAGGCGCGTGCAATGCAAACGAAGGGAAATATTTGCCGGGTGATCCGGCATAGAATTCCGTTGAACAGGAGGACGTAGCAGGAGAAAGAGCGCCCCTCCGTCAAGCGATGAGAGTCCGTGCGTTATGCCGCGATCGGGACCGTCAAGGTATTGGCGGCCCGAACACGCTCGGCTATCTCCCTCATGCCTAGCACCGTAAAGCGTTTAGTCCAGTACGCGGACTCCTGTTGGTACTGCACCGCCAATGCGAGGCGCCGCTGACTTTCGTCGAGCTCGTGCAGTTTGGACGCGATCACCGCGAGAAACAGGTTCCCCATGGCATTGTCGACCGTATACTCATCGGTAATCTGCTGCAGCATCACCCGGATATTGCGGAGCTTGACCGGTTCGTGAACATGCAGCAGCTTTTCATAGTTCATTTTGTAGTCGGCCACAAACCAGAGGTCATCCAATTCCGCAGTGGTTGGAACATGATCGGCAGGCAGGGTTTGCAGCAAATTGACAAAGTCCAGCGCCTCATATTTTTCCGCCCGCTCACGCTGACGAAGCGTGCCGCCTCCTTTGCTCTTGGATCCGGCCGCAAGGCCTTTAAAACTGGCATCCGTGGGAGGCTGTATCAGGCCCTGTTCGATCATGCTCAAGGTGATTTCGGTGCCCGGCAGCGTAGTCAGCAACTGCAGCGGATACCACCCGAACTGCAACTCGCAGCCAAGATTCACGGTGTCCCTGATTTGAGCGATAGTCTCATGGGGAAAGCCGATGATCATGAAGCCTTTGACAAACACATGGGGATACCGATCCAGGATGGCACGCGCCTGCCGATAGCTCTTGGTCGTGCCAGGTTTGTGGATGGATTTCAGAATCTGGTCATTGCCCGATTCCAATCCGAGATTGAATCCGATGCATCCGGATTCCGATGCCGCCTGCATGATTTCCGGTGTGATTGCGGCTGCAATCAATCCGTTACTGGCATCCCACGTGATATGGAGATTCCGCCTGGTGATCTCGTTGAAAAGGGCGATGGCACGCTTGCCGTTGTACAGCAGATCGTCATCGAGCCACATGAAGTGAGTGACACCGTAAGCGGAGTTCAGGTGCTCTATTTCATCCACCACATTGGACACAGCCCGGCCCCGGACACTGATGTCGTTGAAATTGCGGACCGCGCAGAAAGAACACATGGCCCGGCATCCCCTATTGCTGATGATCGTCGACGCCGTCCGTTCTCCCCGCATGAAATTGTAGGCGCCCATGGAGCCATAGTGCGTATACGCTCCAATGGGCAAATCGTAATATTCCGGTTGAATATCCATCTCCTGATCGCTGGGAGTGGCGCGCTCTTTCGTTGAAATCAATTGCTCCCCTTTGAGAATCGCCACCTGTCTGATTTCAGAGACCGGTTGCTTTCCATTGATCACATCCAATAGATCCGGAAAACTGCGATCGCCTTCGTAGAAGCTGCCGATGTCGATGTGCGGCACGGCGCGCAAGATGGACTCCACGTCATTGGATACGCATACGCCGCCGGCAATGATCGGAAGCGCGGGGTAGCGCGACTTGAGAAAGGCGGCCACGTCGGCCAGCGAGGGTCGTGAAATGGTGAACATGACACTGATGCCTATGAGATCGGGCTGAAACTCTTCAATCGTTTGGACCAGCTTGTCCTTCCAGATCTGAAACGTGAAGTTGGACGGACTCTCATGCGCATGCTTCAGGACATGATAATTCAAGTCGAGCAAGGCGCCCCGATATCCCCTCTGCTCCAGGTTCCGCGCGAGAATGCCAGGTCCATAGGGAGGAAAGCAGGGATACCGTTTGCTCAACACGAGGTCGCGGTTGAAGTCTTTCTCGGGAGATTCCGGCGGGGTCACCAGGAGCACGCGTGAGCAGCCATGCGGAAGTAAGCCGGCGAGACGCTCGTAAATCGCTTGCTTGACCGATGGCGCATCATCCCCACAGACCGCCGATACTGTGCTGTCTACGGGATTGTTGAGGACGCTTAATGTATGTTTTGTCATCCCGGCTCTCCTGGCTAAGGCTGTTGCATTGACACGCTGCGTGGTGACGGCACGCGCGGCCGTGATCTATCCATGTGCAAGTGACGATCGCAGTTCTGAAAAGATTCGCGCATAGTGAATCTTCTTAGAGTTATGAAACTCGGAAAAGCCTCTGCTCGGAAACTCATCCGCTCCCGACAAAAGCCTTGCGCAGGCGTCTAGAAAGGCGTCACCACTGTCGGAGATATTCAGAAACGGATCCAACGGAGATTGTATGGCGGTGCGCTCAAACACATGAGGGACTCTGTTGGTCAAATGATAATAGGCGCGCATGGTCGACAGTATTTCGGTGTCTTCCGATAGTTTGAGGCCGACCGACAACTTACTTCTGCTGACGTAGTTGTTTCTGAGGTAGCCAGGCATGTGCGCTTCAAGGTCGACGACCTTGAAGTTCCGGGCCCGAAGTTGATTCAATACTGTTTTCCGGTACGGCGTGATGGTTCCCGTAAACAGAATATCGATATCTTTGTCGCCGTGCGCACCCTCGGTGATTGCGCGCGACTGCGCGGGTGAGGGGCACAGCGGCACGAGATGCACCGGCTTGCCCAATTTGAAATATGAATCTACTCCTCTGTCATACCCAGCCGGCAACCGCCCATTGACCCTCTCTAAACCGACCATGATGAGCCCATCGACGACCGGCACAAACCGCATGAATTCTTTTGTCCGATCTATCCAATACGCGCGATCGTCGTAGTGTGAGGTGGTCGTCGGCTTTTCGCCTTTATTGTAATTCGAGGAATTGAAACCAGTGGGCGTCAGTAGTTCCGTAACGACCAGGTACAGCCTGGATTGCGGGCACGCTTTTCTTATGGCGGAAAGCTGTTCATAGACATTTTCAAAGGGATTCTCTAAGAGAATGTTGACTCCTCCGCTGAGGTACTCTTCTCGCGAATACCCGACCTTCAAGCCGGTGCTTGCCAAGCCCTCCCGCAAATACTCAAGCAAATCCTCCGTGTGGATGGCTTGCCCTAAATTCCCTGTGATGAAATTGACATCGATTGGCATCACCGTAACCGTTCTCTCGCTATGCCATCCTTGCAACGTGCACGGGCGATGGCTGCCGTATTGCCGAGGCTGATGACCGTCAGCCCACACCGGATGAGCGTATGCGGCATGCTTACACTGGGGCGCATGCGGTCAGCTGCCTTTTCAGACGATGCCGGGTCATATCCTGAATATGTTCCACCGTCTCTTTGCCGAAGCGCGTTTCAACATGCGCCAGATACCGGGGATGCTCGAAAAATGCATGAAACGCCGCGTCTCGAAACCCGAGTACCGTCGCTGCCGAAACATGCTCCGTCGGAAGCGGCAAGGCCTCGTAGGCGTGCTGGGAATACCCGATCCAGGACTCAGGCAGCGGGATATTCTTCTCCAGGGCGATGTCGTAGAGTTTGGAGCCCGGATAGGCCATGGCGGAGTAAAAGTTCGCCCAGTCTGGACACAGCTCGATGGCCAAATCCAGCGTCTCTTGCATGGTCGCCAGCGTGTCGTCCGGAAGACCGAAGATGAAGTTCGCACCGATATTGATATCCGCCGCGCGAATCTTGTCGAAGATCTCTTTGATGTCTTTCTTGCCGAAACTCTTGTCCACCCCGTCACGCACATATTTACTGGCGGACTCGATGCCGATCCCTAGCCAATTCACCCCCGCCTGCTTTAATTTCTTCAGCATGCCGTCTTTGACGGTGTCGATGCGCGCGTACGCCCAAATGTTCAGGTCATAGCCCCGCTCGATGATGAGGTCGCAGATGCCGATGACCTGCCGCTCGTTCAGAATGAACATTTCATCGGCCATCTTGATGTTGCGCACGCCGTATTGGGTGACAAGGATATCGATTTCTTGAATGACGCTTTCCGGACTACGGTAGCGAATCATCGGCTTTCCAAACGGCGTATTGATGCAACAGAAGGAGCATTTAAAGGGACAGCCGAGGCTGGTATACATCGACGCGTAGGGACGGCGATCCGAGATGCGTCCGAAGCAATGCCAATTATGGGCGCGGTACTTCTCCATCGGCAAAAGATCCCAGGCCACCGCACGAAGATCTTTATCCAGGTCTTCGATGATCGGGGCCAGCGGAGTCGAGCGAATCGCTCCCTGGTCACGGTACCAGAGCCCGCTTATCTGACTGTAGTCGACCGGACCGTTCCCCTCCGGCTGTTGCAGCAGGCCAAGAATGGTGTACGGGCCTTCTCCCTGGCAGACAAAGTCGACCGTTTCTTCCCGCATGGTCCGTTCCGGCAATGCCGATGGATGCAATCCGCCCATCAGGAGTGGCTGGCCGGGCGCCATGCGCTTAATGGCTTTGCAGACTTCTCCGGCGGCGGTCATATTCTGGGTCGATGCGGACGGCTGCTGCCCGTAGACGATAACAGCGGCCAGCCGTGGGTGCTGTTCGCGAACCTGCGCTGCGACTCCGTCCGGTCCGATACTGTCCGCTTCCGCATCCAGGATCGCGACGGAATATCCACGATCCCGGATGAATGTCGCAATCAGTCCGATCCAGACCGGCGGTTCGACCGCGGCAAGGTCCGATCCGAGGCTTTGATAGACCCGGGCGCGGGAGCTTGGATTGATGAGCAAGAGATCGAGCCGGCCGGGAATCGTGACGGCGGTCTCCTGAGCGCGGTGGCCAGGCGTTACTTGTCTGATCTGAATCATTGCGTCCTTTCCGGCTTGCGGCACGAATGTCCACGGTGATCGGGTCTATCCATGCGCACGTCCCGCCTGCGATCTACGAGTGTTTCGTACCAGCTCACGAACGACGCGCACGATCTTCTCCGGAGTGGGCGTCGGATTGTCTAACGATTCGGCGACCCCGGCGGATCTGTCCTCTAAGCCAAGGGCAAACACCGGGACACCCGATTGATGCATGAGATCATAGGCGATCGACCGTGAGGGGCCGCCGATCTCAAAGTCTGAATCGATCACGAGGCCCAGCTTCGTCTTGGACAGGCTCTGCCGCATCTCATCCGTCACCAGCAATGGCTTAAGCCAGACAAGGTGCTGGAGGTTGCAGATAATGCCTTCCTGCCGTAATGCCTTTGCCGCCTCGATCGCATTGAGGCGGGCGGCGGAAATAGGAAACAGGGTGATATCCGCCTCGGCCTCGATGCGATTCTCGAACTCGTAGTTGATGGCAAAGCTGCGTCGATGTTCGCTGACATAGAGCGGGTCGTCGTGGCGCATGAACCAGTTCCACGCCTCGAGCCATTCGTTCGGCGACATCGGCGCACAAACTGGCATCCCGGGCATCCGCATGATGAGGCCATGTTGCGAGGCCGAGGCCACAGGACCGATGCCATTTCCTTCCATCGCAATGGCGCGGAGAAACACTGGGCAGGGTACTCCCCAGACGTCCTTCGATTTCGCCGCGTAGTTCACAATGGGGGCGGCGTTGTACCACATGAATCCTTGATAGCGTACCGTGTAGATCGGTCGCCGGCCGGTCAAGGCCGCTCCGACGGCGATGCCCGCATTCGTCACATCGGCCAGTGAGAGCTCGACGATGCCTTGCTCTTCCGACATTTCAGGCACCGTCCCTCCGATCCATCCGACGGCCGTCACGCACTGGCCCAAGAACAGGCCGTGGTTGTGGGTCAGATGGTCCCGAGTGGTCTCTCTTATGACTTCTGCAACTGTCCTGCCCATAAGTCCTGCACGGTCCTTTCGGTGTCGGCTTCAATGGCGATGACGTCTTTTCCCAATCCAAGGGTTCGCATCGTCTCCTTGATCAATGCAAACCGGTCCCATTCCGGCGCCCCGTCGCAACCGGAGCCCGCATGCCACAATCCACGGCACGTCCTGATGTTCATCACGGCCGGCAACTGCACGCTGAGCTCCTTGACGTGATGCGCAATAAGCCAGGGGTCGTCGGTGATATCCACGGCCGGAAGTCCCAATCCCTGGGCGAGTCCGCAGAGGGTCCAGGAGCGGCGAACCGGCGTACGGGTCAAGATCGACAGGTCATTGTCCTCGCAGACAAAGAGCACGGGTAATTGTTTGGTAATCGCGAAGCCCAGTGCGCCGTAGATATAGTCCTCTTCCGCGGATGCATCGCCCATGACGGTCAGCACCGGTTTCCCCGAGCCTAATGCGGCCCCCACGGCGATCGGCACCTGATCGCCCATCAGTCCGCTATGACCGAACATACCGATCTGCGGCGAATGGATCGATGCAGAGCCTCCCATCCCGCGGGCGCACCCGGTCGAACGCCCCAACAGTTCATCGATGAGCTGGCTCGGGTCGCCGCCAAACGACAGATAGACCGAATGAGCCCGATGCTGCGCAAAGATGAGACAGTCGGAAAACACCGAGGCGATCGCGGCAGGAATATGCTCCTGCCCGACCGACAGATAGATCGGCAGCTTCATCAAACCACGGTCGTACGCTTTCTTCACTTCAAACTCGAAGAAGCGATTGAAGCAGATCTGCGCGAACAGTTTGAGTGAGTGCTCAGATGACACGGTGCCGGCCACGCCGGGAATGAGCCCGCGGGTGGACGTTCTCGCTGTCTGTTCCAGTTCGCAATTCATTTCTGATCCTTCTTATGCGGCGGTGGGCCACTGATTCATAAACGTTGTGAGGCGCGTCAGGCCTGCCTGGAGCTTGTCTGCGCCCGGCGTAAACGCAATCCGAATATATTTGTCCGACGTCGGCCCAAAGGTCGCTCCCGGAGCGACCACGACATGTTGGTCTCTGAGGAGACGATCGGCGAAGTCATCGGAATGCAGTCCGGTAAAACCGATATTGACCAGCAGATAAAAAGCGCCATCCGGACAGCGTCCTGCATAGGGGCCCAGCGCGCGCATCACCAGATCGCGTTTCTGTTGATAGGCCGTTCGCATCGCATCCAGGTAGGCGTCGCCAGCCGTCAATGCCTGTAGCGCAGCCATTTGGGAAATGGATGGGGCGCAGGAGATATAGAGCTCCTGGGCATTCAGCAAGGCGCGGCGCAATGCCGGATGCCGTGTGACCACATAGCCCACGCGGAGGCCGGTGATGTTATAGCTTTTCGAAAAACTGTAGAGGCCGACCACATGGTCGCTTCCAGAATATGACATCGGCGAAACATGCCGGCATCCATACACGTAGGTTTCATAGACCTCATCCGAGAGCAGCCACAAACCCCGGTCGCGGGTGAGCTGAACCAGCTGCTCCATCAGGCCGGCATCGATGACCGCGCCGGTCGGGTTCCCCGGAGAATTGACGATCATCACTTTAGTCGCTGGTGAAATGAGCGCTTCCAGCTCAGTCAGATCTGGACAGAAGCCCATTTCTTCACGGAGCGTGTAGAATTTTACGACTCCGCCGTAGTGGCGCACGGCCGCGGCGAAATTAGGATACCCCGGATCGGGCACCAGCACCTCATCTCCTGGGTTGATCAGGCAGCCAAGGGTGACGGCCACCCCATAGGTAGCTCCTGGGGTGACGAAAATACTGTCGGCATCTGCCTCAATATGATTGCGCCTCGCGAGTTTCGACACGATCGCATCGCGAAGCGCCCGAAGGCCCGCATTCTCCGTATAGCCCAGCGTCCGCTCTTCCGTAGCCTTGATGATGGCGTTTCGGATGAGATCGTCCGTCGCTTCTTGCGGCTGACCGAATCCAAGCTGGATTGCGTCTTCCATGCCCTGGCTTCCCAGGACCTGGTCCGTCAACCGGCGTATGCCGGAGCGAGGCAAGGTCCCCAGCACGTCGTTCACCGTGTGGGGACCAGCCATCGTCATGATCGAAGCGTTGGTGGCCATACATTAACTCGCTAACAATACGCCTGGTTCATGCAACCATTGATTGACCGATTCGTACGAGATCTTATTGATCGCGACGTGCGCATGGATCGCGTGCAGGATCGAGTCGGCGGCCTCTTGCACGCTCATGCTTTCGTCGTTGTGGGCTTTTTGCATCGCTTTATCCCAATGAGCCGTGAAATCGGTGTTCACAGAACCGGGGTTGATCAGCGTGAAGACCACGCGATATTGGACATATTCCTTTTGTACGGCCTCGACCAGCTTTTCCAGCGCGCCTTTCGCAGCGGTATACACGCTCAGCTTGGGCAGCGTGCGTTCGCCGGAACGAGACGACAGCATGAGCACATGTGCGCGTTTGGTTTCCCCGCGCACGAGCTTATTGCGTTTCATGTGGGGAAGGAGTGCGCGCATCCACATAATCGGGGCTTTGGCGTTGACATCAAAAATGGCATTGATATCCGCCATGGTCATCTGTTCTAACTCGCCGTAAATATGGCTGCCTCCCGCTGAACTGACAAAGATATCGATCTGATCCTTGCCTTTGGCATAGACGTCGCCAATCAACGCCTGTGCCGCTTCGATATTTCGTACATCCATTGCGCAGGTCATGATTTCCGTCTTGATGCCAGACCGCTGTTTCTTCTGAAGATGAAGCAGGAGGTCTTTTGCTTCGGCGAGTTTCCCATTCTCATTTCTCGAAATGAGCGTCAGCTTCCTGCAGACGCCGTTCAGGCGTTTGGCGACTTCAAAGCCGATGCCGCTCGAACCGCCGGTGATGACCGCATGTTTTCCCATTCCCCATACCGGCCTGATGGCCGTCATCGAATGTTTCATTGCCTGACTCCTATCTTGAAAGTGTATTGAACCGCACCTCTTCACAGTGTGTCCGGTACACGGACACTCCTGCACTCACCTTGTCGCATCGAGGGGGTGCCCTCGTATTCCCCAATGCCGCGGGTACTCATGATCCATCCAGCAGAACAGCCGGCCCTCGCATCTCATTGAGACGATCCGTCTACACAAACGGAGGCGGACAGGTTCGCTAGACATGATGAACCTGCGTCTCCATCTGCGTTGATCCCTCCTCCTGTAATGCCTGAAATGCTGCCAAACGCGCCGGCGTTCCAATGTCGTACAGCGGCGCATCACTGATATGCGCCAATAGACCGTGGCCCGCGAGCAGAGGGAAGATGTCTCGTTCGAGCGAACTGGCGGTATTGGGAGTGATCTGTTCCAGATGGCTCGTTTGAATCGCATAGATGCCCGCATTGATGTAGGGACCGGCCTCTTTCTCCCGGAATGCGAGAATGCGGCCCTGCTGATCCAGGGTCAGGCCTCCGCCATCGATACGGTTATTGGTGGGGACCACGGCCAGAGTGGCCACCGCGGCATGTTGCCGGTGCGCTGCCAACAGGGATTGAAAATGGATGCGGCAGAGTGAATCGCCATTCAAGACCAGCACGGTCTTCGTGCTGATGAGCGGAAGACAGGCGCGGAGTGCTCCGGCCGTGCCGAGAGGCTGATGCTCCTGAGAGATGACGGCGTCAATGTCGATGCGCTTAGAGACGTGATTCTCAATACAGTCCCCCTGGTACCCAGTACTGAAAATAATACGGGTGAAGTGTTGCGCCACAAGATGGTCGATCACAAAGTCCAGGAACGGACGTTCCTGTATGAGGGCCATGGGCTTCGGGCGGTCGTTCACCACGGAACGAAGCCTGGTGCCGAGACCGCCGCACAGAATCACCACGTCTTCTTGGACTTGTCTGGCCATCTAGGCGGCGCTCCTGTTCCAAGGATCGGCCGCTGTGACCGAGGCATCCATTGCCGTGGGTCCGTCGGCGAATGCAGACGCTCGCATGATGGGGGCCTCTTGCTGATAGAACACAATCTGACTCCCCGCTCCTTCGAATTGAAACGGCACATGGAGCAGCCCTGGGAGCGCCGCATGGATCTGCGGGTGCAATTCAGGTTTCGCAAAAATGAGCATGAACCCGCCTCCGCCAGCGCCTAACAGTTTTCCCCCCAATGCGCCGGCCCCCCTGGCCGCGTCGTAGATCTGATCAATGAAGGGAGTCGTAATCTTACTGGTGAGCCCTCGTTTCACCATCCAGGCTTCATGCAGGAGCTCCCCGAAGTCGCTCAGGTCGTGTTCGCCGGTGAGGATGGACACGCCTTCCTGCACCATTTGCAGCATGGCAAAGAGTTCGACCCTACGCTGTTTGGTCTTCTCAATCTGCTCCTTGGCGATGTCCGATGCGGTGCGGGAAAACCCGGTGAAGTACAGCAAAAGATGATCTTGAAACGCCCGCACCCGTTCAGGCTTCATAATGACCGGCGTGTGGCCGATCTCTCCCGTCGGTGCAAAGTTGAGCCGGCACAGCCCGCCATACGCGGCCAAGGTTTGGTCTTGCGAACCCACCGATTCTTGAAGAATGTTTTGCTCCACTTGAATGGCCGCATGAGCCAACTCCGCTTTGGACGGCATGCGATGCCGAAGGGCGTAGAGGGCGTGCAACAGGCCGACGGTAAATGAGGAGCTTGACCCCAGTCCGGTTCTGGCCGGGAGATCGCCATCGTGATGAATCTCCAGGCCTTCCGTCATATTCAGATATTGCAGCACGCCTTTCACGGCGGGGTGCTCGATCTCAGCATTGTTCTTCGCATGCTCGATTTTCGAGTACGCAATGCGCGTCTTGTGCTCGAAAAACGGCGGGAGGTGCCGGCAGGAGATATAGCAATACTTGTCGATCGTCGTGGCGAGCACGGCGCCCCCGTGCTCTTTAAACCACACCGGGTAGTCAGTTCCGCCTCCGAAAAAGGAGATGCGAAAGGGTGTGCGGCTGATGATCATCGAGCCCCTCCTTCAATCCGTTGGATGCCGGCGCTAGACATTGCCGTATCCCGATCCGGTCACGATGGTGTAGCACTTGGTCAATTCCTGAATGCCGCGCTCTAAGGACCAGTCCGGCTTGAACCCGGTCGAGAGGATGCGTTCGTTCGATACGATGTAGTCCCGCTTGTCGGGATCTTCCCCGATCGGCGCTTCAAAAAAGACGAACTGCGGAATGTGGCGCCGGATTTCCCCGCACAATTCCAGCTTCGAGAGGTTTGCGTCGTCCAGTCCCACGTTGTATGCGCGATTCTTCATGCGCTCAAAATGATCGATCCCATGAAGAAAGGCTTTCACGACGTCACGGATATGGATGTAGTTGCGTTTACAATGCCCCTCGAATACCACGACGGCTCGATCGTGAACGGCTCGCCACACAAAGTCGTTGACCAGCAGATCCATCCGCATTCGTGGAGAAGAGCCGAATACCGTCGCCAGCCGGAGCGTGATCGCGTTGCCGCGATCCAGCACCGCCCGTTCGGCCTTCACCTTGGTCTCGCCATACAGGCTAATGGGACGCAAGGGCGAATCCTCCGTGCAGGGAACGCCTGGTTGGCCGATGCCATACCCGCTGTTGGTGACCGGAAAGATAATCTGCTGATTGATTGACGCCAGCTTCGAAAGCATCTGCACGGCTTCGAAGTTAATGGTGTAGGCGCCTACCCGATCTCGATTGCACAAGGGGGCTCCCACCAGCGCCGCCAGCGGAATGATGATGTCGGCGTCACGCAGGAGATCTGTGACGACACGCTCATCCCGGCAATCGCCCCGTACGACCCGGAAGGTCTCGAATGCGCAGCAGTCCAGGAGGCTGCTCTGTCGATACATGAAGTTATCGAGCACGGTGACGCGATAGCCTCGATCAAGAAGCTGCTTGCACAGCACCGCTCCGATATAGCCCGCTCCACCGGTCACGAGGACATGCCTGTGTTCTGTGGTCATGGAAATAGCGACTCCTTAGGACTGGTGACACAGCGGAGGGGTCTCGCGTGAAACCCCGTCGCCGGATGATGAATGTTCAAGGAACCACCGCACGGTCTGCTCGAGACCATCCCTGAGGCTCGTGAAGCGTCGATGAGGAAACCGGATGGCAAATGTCGTACTCTCCAAGCGCTTCACCAGCACGCCTTCCGGTTGACTCCGGTCGAACACGATCGGACCGGCATAGCCCATGACCTCCGCGATCGTTTCTGCCAAGGTTTGAATCGTGATGCCGGCATCTGGAGCAACGATTGTGGTCGTGGAGTCCAGATTGCCCTGTAGGGCATCGACCGCGATGTGTGCCACATCGTCGACGAAGACGAATTGACGCACGGCGCGCCCGCTCCCCCATACGACATAGGGAGTGCCGGTTGTTTTGGCTGCCCAGCATCGGCGAATCAGCGAGCCCACGACATGGCCCCCGTCTGGATCACACGAATCCTGAGGGCCATACATTGTGACGGGCGTCAGGGTGCTCCACTTCCACCCCTCTTCTTTGGCAATGAGACGGATGTGGAGATCCAGCATGCGCTTGGCGTAGCCATATCCGGCATTACCGTCATAGGGCAGAGCGGCCTGTAGATCATCCTCGCTCGTGGGTCGATCGGGAAAGAGAGGGAAGGCACAACTTGAGAGAACAGCTATAAGCCTCTGTACTTTCAGCGATCGCGCTGCAGAGAGGACGGCCGCATTGATTAAGGCATTCTCTTCAAAAAAGCGGCTATTGTTCGCGGCATTGGCCTTTACGCCTCCTACTAAACCAGCCAAATGAAGGATGCGTGCGGGCCGGATTTCTTCTAGCAGGCGCTGCGCGACCGCGCGATCGCGGAGATCCCCATCCGCCCGCGACAGGGCAATCGCGTCAGGATGGATCTTCCGAATGGCCGATCCCAGCAAGCCCGTCCCGCCGGTAATGAGTAACGGTCCCGTCACGCAGCCTCCAGCACGACTTGTGAGATGGTGGCGACATCCTCTGGCGTCAGCCCCGCATGGTTTGGAAGGAAGAAGCCGCAGTGATGAATGCGATCGGCAACGGGAAAACTCGTGACGCCATACCGGCTGGACCAGAACGGATGGAGCCCCAGGTTGCCTGCCGAGAAGATGCGCGTTTCAATCCCACGCGCCACCAATGCCTGCACGATTCGCTGGCGCTGCTGGCGGGACTCCGCTAACAGTCCGACCGAAATACTGGCGACCTGGCTGCCGCTCGGCGGGCGTTGAACATAAAAAGTTGTGCTGAGGCGGTCGAGATAGCGCGCATGGTTGGCGCGGCGCTGCTCCGTCATCCAGTCAAGCTTGTCGACTTGCCCGATGCCGATAAACGCATTCAGATCCGTTGAGCGTAGATTAAATCCCGATTCGTAAAAGACAAAGGGAGAATGAAAGTCATCGACCAGGTGCTGGGTCACCAGGCCGCGATGGGTCTTCGCATCCAGGTCTTTGCTCCACCCATGACTCCGGAGCATCAGGAGCAGATCGGCAAGAGCCTTGTCATTGGTCGACACCATGCCGCCTTCGATGGTCGACATCTGATGGCCGAAGTAAAACGAAAAGCTTGCCATATCTCCGAACGAGCCGACTTTCCGCCCTTCGTAGCTCGCGCCGATGGCGGCACAGGCGTCTTCCAGCAAGATGAACCCATATCGTTCTTTCAACGCCATCATTTCCCGCATCTTATGCGGCACCCCCAAGACCTGAACGAGCATCACCGTCTGAGGCTGATGTTGCTTCAGGAGCGCTTCAAGATGATTGAGATCGAGGCCGAATGTGTCGGGATCGGCTTCACACATGATCGGTTCAAAGCCGAATTGGATGGCCGGCGCGATCGATGTGACCCATCCCACACTCGGCACAATGACTTTCTTATTCCGTAGACGCCCGGAGGCCAGCAGCGCGTAATACATGAGCAGGTTGGCCGACGACCCGGAATTACAAAAGACGGAGTGGGAAGAGGTGAGCCATTGTGACCAGCGTTTCTCGAATTCAACGGTGATCGGACCTTTCGTCAATCGAGGGTAGGTCTGCAGCCAGTCCACCAGTCGATCGATGTCCTGCCGATCGATGGTGTCGTAGGCAAGGCACCATCGGGGGTTCAAGGTCTGCGGTGCTGATTGACGGCCATCCATGGCGTACTCTCCTCGCTCGTGATGGAAATGGGCTTAGTCGGCGGAAGAGGGTAGTACAAGTTATATGCCAATGAATCCGGCCTGGAATCTCTAGGCTAGACGCCAAAGAATTGAATAGGTCGTGGTGTAGTCGGCAAGAATTGCCGGGATAGGCGGAAAGAAACGACGGGAGAAACAACCGGACAAGATGAAACAATCGGCGACGTCAGTGAAGCGGAAACTGGTCGGTCACTTTCTGCGTAGTCCACTGCTCAATGGCCTGCTGGACAGACCCGCCCCACCCGCGATATTCGATGTACTCCATTTCCTGAAAACGGAATTCAATGCCGAGGGTGGAATTCCCCTGCTGGGCGTCGGCCATTTTGACAACCCCCGTCAAGTTTGTGACATGCCCCAGCCCGGCCAGCTCAAATTCCATTCGCACCTTGGTTCCTGCTTTGATCCAGGCGGGCGCGTGCGGCACCACGACACTGCATCCGCCCACACTCAGATTCTGGAGAAGTCCGCCAACGATCTTCTGAGACGCAACACCGCCGCCACTCCCTGCGTCGCTCTCGCAACGTTCCAGCACGATGGGTTCGCAGGAAGATACCCGCGTGTGTTTACGTAAATGCATTTCTTCGACTGTTTGAGGAAACGCAATGAACAAGAGCGGGACCGGCGACGTCAGCATATCGCGTATCTCCGTCCGGTACCCGACAAGTTTGCCTTCATGGAGATAGCTCACGGTGCAAGGGGTTCCGCTCGGAATGTCGGTTCCATGCCCGATTTGCAACGGCCATTCACAGACCAGCCACGCATAATCCTTCCAGCCTAGGAGCGTCGAGCCATACATGCCCTTCTGGCCGTTCAGCGTCAGCGAGAGCTTCAATGAGAGTCCCACGGTCAAGAATGAAGTGGGAGTAGGCTGAGTCGTCGTCACGTCGTTCATGAGGGCTCCTGATCAAGATAGGTCGTGGGGTTGATGCCGGTACTGACTGGATCCGTCACCGCGAGAATAGCGCGCCGCGTCGATGGGTCGGGCTGCGCGAGATCGATGTGTTCCGGTCGGGACAGCAGTGTATTGCCTGAACCCTTCACCGTAATAATCACAGGCTCCAGCGGCGCATGTCGATTGATGCGGCTGACGACCGCCACCTCGCCGGTATTCAGTTCAACAATGGAGCCGACCGGATACACCCCGACCACCTGAATGAAGCGCTGCACCAGCGTATGCTCCAAGTGGCCTTTCTGAGAAATCATGTAGAGAAATTGGAGCGCCTCATGCGCCGGTTTGGCCTTGTGATAACACCGATCGCTCGTAATGGCGTCGTAAATATCGACGACCGCCGCCATCATCCCGAACTGGCTGATCTCGCTTTTCTGACGCTGATACGGGTAGCCGGTGCCATCGACACGCTCGTGATGTTCGAGCGCCGGCTTGAGATAGATGTCGGTCAAGCCGGTGGTGCCGGAGAGGATTTCGGCTCCCCGCATCACATGTTGTTTCATGATCTCGAATTCATGCGCCTCGTACTTACCCGGCTTGTTCAAAATCTCCAAGGGCACTTTGGTTTTGCCGATGTCGTGCAGCAAGGTGCCTACCCCGAGTTTATGCAGGAGCGCTTCGTCGATGCCCAGGTTACGTCCAAGCGACAAGGCCAAGAGGGACGTATTGACCGAATGAAAAAATGTATATTCGTCGAAATGCTTCAAACGCGACAGGCTGGTCAGCGCATCGGGGTTGCGCAGCACGCTGTCCGCCATCTCGGACACGACCTGATTGACCGCATCCATGTTGATATCACGGCCCATCCGGACATCGAGCATCGCCTGTTCGATGACGTTCTTGGCCGCCGTATACACCAGTTTAGCTGCAGGCAATTCTTCTTCGAACAATTTTGCGGGTGCGTCGGGCGATGGGCGAACAGAATCGGGTGCCGAGGTTGGACCCGCAGGCTCCTGGGCGGCCTCCTCGACCGGCGGCGTGTCATGGTCGAGTTCCCCGGCGATATCAAGCGTTTCTACACCGGACGCTTTGAGCTGTTCTACCTGCTCCATCGATGTGATGGCCATGCGATGCCGGAAGAAGGGAGTAGCAAACCAGGAGCGGTCTAATTTCTCAATGCGCATGCCCGGGCGGAGTTGGGTGATATGGATGCGTGTGGCCATCGGGGATAACCTGATCGAGCGTGATGTGCAGAGGAACGCTTGTCCCTCTATCGGAATGACTCGGGATATTCTTGAGGATTCTCATGGGATTCGACCCAGCGCTGAGCCGAAGATCGCCGTGTGAGGTGGGTTTGGTCCTATCCGTCAAGATCGTTCAGTAACTAACCGATATGACATGCGGGATCCTCTATGGCGGGGATCGGCATGTTCTCGGCAGGAATACAGAGGAGTCACGATTTCATGAGTGGGACAAAACGCATATCCGTTGAGCAGCTCACGCCGGGGATGTTCGTGGTGGAGATGGATCTCCCCTGGTACCGAACTCCGTTTCTCTTCCAGAAACGTCTGATTCATGACGTCGAAACAATTGCCGTGATGAAGCAGCATGGCGTCCAGCAGGTGACCATTGATACGGCAAAGGGGCTTGATGTGCAGCCCGCATCGGCTGCGCCAGCGGTCGAACCACAACCTTCTCCGGAGGGTCCGAACACGCCACCGCCGGCACGGGACACGTCCTCCCCCTCGAACGAACCTCGCAAGAAAGAGAGGGAAGCGTACGCCGAGGCCGCTACGCTCTATACGGAGGCTCACGAGGCGGTCGAGCGGATTTTCACAGATCTGGAACGTGGCGTACCGCCGACCCCCGCCGCGACCAAGGCGGTTGTGGCCGGTGTGCTGGATCAGGTGTTGGCGCGCCGCAGCGAGTTGATGCTGCACAGTACATTTCTCAAAGTGAAGCAATTCGATCGCTCTCTGGGCGCTCATACCTTGGATACCGCCATTTTGTCCCTGGTTGTTGCCGTCGAAAGCGGGGTGGACCAGACCCTCTATGAGCATCTGGGAATGGGGGCGCTCCTGCATGACGTCGGCTATGTCCGCCTCCCCCGCAATCTGGTCCGTAAGCGGGATGACTGCAGCGATTCCGAACGGCGTTTGTTAGAGCAGCACGCTCAACTGGGCATCACCGTTCTGAGAGAACCGTCCGGCTTCCCGGAAGAGGTGATTCGGATTGTCTTGGAGCATCACGAACGAGGCGATGGGAGCGGGTATCCCCGGAATATGAAAGTCCCCGACATCGACCCGCTCGCTCAAATTGTGGGGATCGTGGATCTCTACGACAAAATGGTGAGTCGCCGTGGCGGTCGACCGGCGATGATTCCACACGACGCGGTCCGTCAATTGTTTCTGGTCGGAGAACGCGGACAATATCCCAAACCCTTGGTTGAAGCCGTCATTCGCAGTATCGGCGTGTACCCGGTCGGAAGCCTCGTTTGTTTGAATACCGGAGAGCAAGCCGTGGTGGTCGGCGTGAATCCGGAGCACCGTTTGAAGCCTCACGTGAAAATTACCGGAGGGCCTCACGGAGAATCCTATCTCAATCCCGAACAAGTCGATTTGTCTGTCCCTTCGCAAGGCCGGGGCACCCGTTCGGTCTTGCGTGTCCTGGATCCGATCCAAGAGCGGGTGAACATAGCCATGTATTTGGGTGATGTCACGGATCAGGCGGCCTAATGAAGCGTCTCCCTGCCAGCCGGCGCACAGCGGTTCCCCGCCAAGCCACGAAGGAGGCCTCGCCACCGTATGCGTACGAAGGACTCTTGGATGGACTACCGCTCGGCGTCATTCTTCTGGGTACCGCTCATGTGATTCACTCGATGAATGCCGAGGCTGCACGATTGTGCGGAGGGCCAGCAACGGAGTTCATCGGAAAACGATTCCCGGAGCTCTGGCAGACACTGACCGGCATGAGCGCGGACCGTACGAGCCAACGCCTTCAACAGGTCCATCAGGATAAGCTGCCTTGGCACGGCGCCCAGACCCTTCTGCGCCAGCTTACGGAGCACCCGACTCCGGTCGAATGGACCTGCATGCCCGCCAGCTTTGACGGTCAGCTCGGACTGGCCGTGAGTCTGAAAGATGCCTCGCGGGAGCAGGAACTCATGCACGAACGCAATCGGCTCGCGTCTATAGCCGATGAAAGTCCCTATCCGATACTCGAACTCGATGCCCACGCCAGCTTGGTATACGCCAATCCGGTGATGACGCAGTTGCTGACCCGGCATGGCTACGCAGCAGACGGATTTCCACGAGTCACCCCTGAGGGATTGGCGGCATTGGTGCAACGCTGCCTGACATCGGGCAAGCCCATTCAGGAAGTCGCCATGCGCCTGCCTGATGCGAGATTTGCCTGGGTGCTGTGCCCGGTGGAGTCGGACAGGCATGTCCGCGGTTATGCCGTCGATCTAACGGAAATTCATCATGCCAAAGAGGCTTTGCACGCTTCGGCCGAAGAACTTCGGGCAAAGAACCAACGGCTGGATCGAGCGCTTCAGGAAGCCCAGGCCGCCACTCAGACCAAAGCGGCCTTTCTCGCCACCATCAGTCATGAACTGCGCACGCCGATGAATGGAGTGATCGGTATGACCAGCCTGCTGATGGACACACCGCTTGCGCCCGAGCAGCGTTCCTATGCCGACACCATCCGGCAATGCGGCGAAGCCTTGCTGCAACTGATCAACGATGTCCTGGAATGCAGCAAGATCGAAGCGGGCAAGCTTGAGCTGGAGTCGATTGATTTCAATCTTCGCGCCACGGTGGACGATGTGCTCAAACAATTTGCCGAGCGCGCCGAGTCCAAGGGACTGGAATTGACCGGGCTCATTCACGCGGCGGTTCCGACCGGATTGCGAGGCGATCCCGGCCGGCTCCGGCAGATTCTGACAAATCTCGTCGGGAACGCCATTAAGTTTACGGATCGAGGAGATGTCACGCTTCAGGTGTACCTTGAAGAAGATACCCAGGGCGGCGCGCTCCTACGATTTGACGTCAGCGACAGCGGAATCGGCATCACACAGGAAACCGTAGACAAGCTGTTTCAGCCGTTTGTACAGGCTGATTCGACGATGACCAGGCGGTATGGGGGAACAGGACTCGGCCTGTCGATTTCCAAGCAACTGGTGGAACTCATGGGTGGGCAGATCGGGGTAAAGAGTGTGCCTGATCACGGCAGTACGTTTTGGTGTACCGCACGATTTATGAAGCAAGCGTCATCGGTGCCGGCCATTCTCCCGATGGCAGATCTCCAAGGGCACCGCGTCCTCATCGTGGATGACAATGAGTCTAACCGTCTGATCCTGCATCACCTGGTCTCCGGCTGGGGCATGCACGATGTGCAGGCAGACAATGCGGCCAGCGCCCTCGCAACAATTGAGGAGGCGGCGCGGCGCGGCACTCCCTTTGATTGCGCCATTTTGGATGTCGTCATGCCTGGCATGGACGGGTTGGAATTGGCGGCTGCACTCCAGCGGCTTCCTGCCGCCGCCACGCTAAGGATCATCGTCATGACCTCCCTGTTGCAGCGGGGACATGCCGAGCGGGCTCGGAAGGTCGGGGCAAAGGGCTATCTCACCAAACCAGTCCGGCATGACGAATTGCGGGATTGCCTCCGTACGGTCCTTGGGATGCAGCTGATTCCGGAGGTCGCAGAGTCCGTCGGCCATGCTCCGGCATCTCGATTGGTGACGCGTCACACCTTGGCCGAGCATGCCGAGCGTCGAAGGATTCTGGTCGTTGAAGACAACAGTGTGAATCAGAAACTCGCGGTCCGCATGCTTGAGAAGCTCGGATATCGCCCCGATCTTGTCGAGAACGGTCGGGAAGCCCTGGCCGCATTGGACGTGGGAGCCTATGACGCCATCCTCATGGATTGCCAGATGCCTGTGATGGATGGGTTTGAAGCAACCACGGCGATCCGAAAGAATGAAGCCGCGGGGAAACGGTATGTCAGTCTCGGCCATATTCCCATCATCGCCGTCACGGCCAATGCCATGCAGGGAGATCGGGAACGCTGCCTGGCTGCGGGTATGGATGCCTACTTGGCCAAGCCGATCAAATTGGACGATATACGGACGACCCTCTCTCGCTGGGTGGCAACACCCTCTTCGGAAGTTGCCGCCACATACCCATCGGGCCTGATAGTCCCGCGTCCCGAGAGGCAGGCCATCTTCGATCCAGCACAGATGCTTCAGAATATCGGAGGAGATCAGGAGCTCTTGACGCAACTCATTGACCTGTTTCTTGAGCGCCAGGGAGAGATTTTAGCCAACATTCGCCAGGCGCTCTCTCAGAGCGATGCGATCACTGTCGAACGAGCGGCTCACACGCTCAAAGGGACGGCTGCGAATTTGTGCGCGCCGGAAGTCGCCTTGGCCGCCAGCCAGTTGGAAGCCATCGGTCGTCTGGGGACATTACAGGATGCTCCGACGGTCTACGCCCACCTCGAAATGGAAATGATCCGGCTCATTCAGGCGCTGGACGCCTATCGTGGAAACACCGGTGTGATCACACGCGCAGCAGCCTGAGATCTGCGGCGATCCCGTCAAACGTGTTCAGTGAGCAACCCTATCAGGCGGAACAGACCGCTGAGGATCGCGGCTGGTTGGGCGCAGTCGCAACGGAAGGCAGGTTGGCGAAGAGCGGGAAGCGAGTCGGATAGCTGTCGGACAGGATCAACTGCTTGCAGAGTTTTGTTCGTGGATTCATGAGGAGCGGCCCCCGAAGGTTTGCCGTGATGCCCGTGGGGTCGTCCGAGGGAATGGTAAGCAGCACAGACACGATCAGCTCGTCACTGTCTGAGCCTTGCACTTCAAGGAGGGCTTCGTTCGGAATCTGGACGTTATAGTCAGGATGAAAGTACGCGGGATCGAGAATCACGAAGGCCAACCCTGGTTCCTCGAGCGACTGCAGCCATTTGAAAGGCGCGTTGGTATCGTGGTCCAGGATGACGTACCGATGGCCATCGGGAAATCCCAGGATGCCGCTCGGAAATGTCAGCACTGAATCGTTGGGAACGTCACACGTACCGAAGCGTGTCGAGCGACATTGCATCATGAACCCTTACGGAGCGATCCGGCGCTTCGGCGACGCGAGGTGCCGAAAGGCGTCGAGTGGAATAACCTGCGTTTTGGACGCCAACTGATTTTCATCCTGGATGCGGGCATACACTTCATCACGATGGACGTCGATGGTATGTGGAGCCTCAATACCCAGGCGCACTTGTCCGCCCTTGACTCCGAGGACGATCACCCGGATATCGGGACCGATAGTCACACCTTCACCGCGTCTTCGTGTCAGGACCAGCATGAACGCCTTCCATGGCTGTAAGACCGTTGCCCCCTACGAGTCTATCGGTCTTTCCGCTGAAACCTTGAGTGGCCGCCAGGATTTATTTCAAATAGTTCAGCAATGAGTTATTGAACAACTGACTGAGCGTACGGCCGGCTGCCTGGATTGCATATTGTTGGAGCGTCAGATCTGAAATGGCTTTTGCAAGGTCGACATCTTCCGTTTCTGAGAGAGTCTTTGAGAAGAACGTCTTTGAGTCCTGCAGGCGGTCTCCGCTGGCGCTCAGACGATTGGACAGAGCCCCAACCTCCCCGATCACCGCGCCTGTCTGACTGAGTCCGTTGCCAATGTCTCCGATCGTCTTTGTAATTCCCCCTCTGTAGTTGCTTCGGAGGGACGTCACGAAATTCTTGACACTGGCAAAAAGATCGACATTGGGACCGACGAATACCCGATCGCCCGTCACATTAGTCTGAACGGTCTGGTTATTCCCTATTTCGATGTGATGCACTCCTGTGTCGCCTTGATACTGAAGGCCGGTGACGACGGCAAATCTGTCGCCGGCGGCTGGAGCGCCGGCGCCAGTGCTCAATTGAAGGCGAAGCCCTTCAAAACTGATGTCCGTCCCAGTACTGTATGCCTGGTTGGCGAGGACCGTCCTGGGAGACAGACTTACCGCGAAGCTGTCTCCGCTTTGCGGGCCGCCCTGTTGCCCGTTGCTCAGAATCACGCGAAGGCCATCAAACTCAATGGCATTGCCAGAGACATAGGTGTTACCGGAGGACACCGTGGCGCTGGTCGTGGTGTTGACGATGTTGTACTGCGTGCTCGAGGTAAACTGGATCGCATAATTATTGAGAGTAAGATTGGCTGGGCCGATGATGCCGGCATCCGAGGTGAAGGCGCCCCCGGTATTGGCATTATTCCGGGTGACCCCGACGGGGCCGGTGACATCGAGGACATCATAGGAGGTGGCGGATGAGAACCGGATCACATAATCATCCAATGTGACCTGGTTGTCGTCGAAGACGGAACCCTGACTGACAATCAGGCCCCCAGTATTGGTCGATCCCGGGCTGGTCGTTGCGGTCAGGGCGAAGGGACTGGCTCCGGTGGTCTGGCTTCCCCCCACGAGCCCCAGCGCCGTACGCGCCGTGCCTCCGGTGATACCGACGGTCGACGTAGGGCCATGCGTCGCTGAGGCAATGACCAGATGGTCGGTGTCAAATGTGACGGAGACCTGCTTCCCGCTCGCGGTTAATGCCGCATCCGCATTAATTTGTGTTTGGACCCGGGCGGCCAATTGTGCGCCCGTGAAGCTGCCGGTCGCGGTGGTCAAATCAATGGTGCCGGAAGTGACTCCGTCAACGGAAACCACCAGTGAGTCGTTGGTACCGTTCGTCAGAGTGACCGGCACCGTGATGGCCCGACCAGTCACCCGGCCATGGGTGCTTGTTCCAGTAAACACTGGTTGGCCATTCAATTCGGCGTTGGCATTTTGCATAACCACTGCAAACAACTGCCGGACTTCCTGGGACCCGATCACCCGCTCCGGCAAACCGTTGGTATCGCTTCGGAACTGAACGGCGAGCTCTTGAATCCGGCTCAGGGTGTCACTGGTACTGGTCAGAAGATTGTCACTGAGATCCAGTCGAGTCTGGCCAAACGAAATATTGCGCAGCCGCTGCTCAATAGATGCAAGAGAGGACTTGTCCAACGCAATATGATTGAAGGCACTCGGGTCATCAGACGGCCGTTGCACCTGCTTTCCCGTCGAGACCTGTTGCTGAAGGTCCAGCGCACGTGCCTGGGATCGCTTCAGGTTATTGGCCAAGACGCCAAACGTTTGTTGTTCGGTGACGCGCACGACGATCTATCCTTTCTAGCGCTTCAGTGACAGCAAGGTGTCGTACATCTCGTTCGTCGTTTGAACCAGTTTCGAAGCCGCCTCGAAGGCCCGTTGGAACTTCACGAGATTGATGAGTTCCTCATCGATCGACACACTGGAGACCTGAGCACGGAATGTCTCGATCTGGTCGCTCAGGATTTCCTGTGCCGTCAAGTCTCGGTCGGCCGTTTGAGCAGAGACGCCAAGGTTGGCCGCCGCGCTGCGGTAGGCGTCCGTGAGCGTGCCGTTGTTCAGACTGCTGAAACCTGTGTGCTGCAAGCCCACGAGTTGCAAGACCGTATCGTTATTGCCGGGGATTCCCGTTCGGCTCGACGAAGCGGCGACCGTTGCCGGATCCGTCAGCGCGACCGAAAGATTGGCAGCCGCATCGCGATAGGAATTGACTCGGAACACATCGCCAGTAGCCGGAGTCCCCGCGACCGTCACGCTCAGTCCGTCAAAGACAAACGTGGTGGGCGTCCCATAGGTGCCCGACGCGGAGGTGCTCGTTCCGCTGAGAAGTCCCAGACTGGTTCGAGCCGTGCCGCCGGTCACATTGACGGCGGATGATGAACTCGTTCCGTTGGAGGTGATCACGAATCGATTGGTTGTGGTGTCGTAGGCGACGGCGGCCGATACTCCGGCTGCCTGTAGGGTCGCATCGGCGTTGACCTTGGTCTGGATCTCTTGTGCCAGCGCAGCTCCGGATGTATAGGACTGTCCGGGAGATGCAGCGCCCGCCAATGTGATGGTGCCCGACGTGACGCCGTCGACTGACAGGGTCAAGGTGTCGTTTGTCCCGGTAATGACGGAGAAGGGAGATGCGCTTGAAGGTGCCGCGATCGCGATCCCCGTATAGTTGCCTCGAATCGTCGATCCGGTAGTGGCATCGACAATCGAATAGGCGGTGGCTGATGAAAACCGAACCTCGTAGTCGTGAAAGGTGAGGAGGCTATTGGCGGTGATCGCGCCGGTACCAATCGTTGCCGACCCCTGATTGTTGGTATTGGCCGTCGTCGAGACACTTGGCGGCGAGAAGAAGTCGCGCCCCGTCGACCCATCCAGCCCGAAACCCTGCCGGTGAATAATGTTCACGGCATTTGACAGAGTGGCGGCAATACGGTCGAAGTTGTCCTGAAGATTCTGGACAGTAGTGTCGCGAAGGTCGAGCAGGCTTCTGAGCCGGCCATTTGAGATTTGTGCATCCAAGCTGACGGTCCGTGTCCCGCCCGTCGAATAGCCGACCTCGACTAACCCATTATTGGCCGCCGTTGGAACGGCCGCCAGATCTCGATGATTGTCCCCTTCGACAAGAACCTGCCCGCGGGCTGCGAAGATCGTTAATCCTCCGTTACCGTTTTCAATGCTGGTAACATCGATGCGTTTCGCCAATTCATTGAGGGCAAGATCCCGCTGATCTCTGAGGTCGTTGGCATTTTGTCCGGTGACTTCAGCGGTGACAATCTTCCCATTTAACTCCGCCAGTTGCTTCGACAGGCTATTGATCTCCGTGACCGTTTGAATCACTTGAAAATTCAACGATTGCTTTGCCGTGGCAAGATCGGAGGCAGCTTGATTGAGAGTCGAAGACAGCTGTGAGGCGTGAGCCAAGAGGACGGAGCGCGCCGGCAACTCCCCCGGGGAGGTCGAGACATCCTGTAAACCCGCGAAGAAATTGTTGAGGCTGGCCCCGACACCCTGACCATTACTATCAGAAAAGATATTTTGCAGCCGAAACAATTCATCGCGGGATAGCGACAGTCTGCCGAGTGTTTGGTTGGAAGACGTGAGCTGGTTATTGACGAATTGATCGACATAGCGACGTATCGATGTCGCCTGCACGCCTGTTCCCGTCATGCCCGGCTGGCCATTGAGCGGGGGGCGCTCCGTGATGACGGCCTCCTGGCGCGAGTACCCAGGGGTATTCACGTTGGAGACGTTGTGACCGGTCACGGTCAGCGCCTGCTGAGAAGTCGCCAGGGCCGTACGAGCAATGTCAAAGAGAGAACTTAAGCCAACCATAGACTATCCTTGCTGATACAACACAGCGGACATGGGGTGGGCTGACGCGGGTTTGCCGGCTTTATTGTAGGCGTTGCCGTCCGTCATGGCGTTCGCTCCAGCGGTCAACGCATGTTCGATGAAACCGCGAAAGTTTTCGATGAGCACGACGTTCTGCTTGATCTCTTCTCGAACGCGCTTTGCGGTCGTCATCAAGGTATTGTATTGACGGCGAACCCCGGCCGCCTCAGATCCGTGCCAGCGATCAAGCAACATTTGCACAGAAGACACCGGCCGCGTCGGCGAAACAGCATCGGCAATCTGGCTTACTGCCCGATCTCTGGCCTCGGCAATGGACTGCAGCTGTTCCAGAACGGCGATACGGCGAACGTTGATGGGATGAAATTCGCCAATAGCGAGGTTTTTGATCGCCAGGCGTTCCGCCTCTACGGTTTCAAGGAGCGCCTGGCAGGAGCCCTGTTCCCGGAGAAGGATATCGACTAGCTGTGCTGATAGTGCCGTTGTAACCGAAGGCATACGCGCGCTCCCTGCGAACTTGCTTCGGACGTGACGCAGCCATCCTGGCTGCGGGTTCAAGACGGATCGTGATTACACGACCGCGTCAGTCAGAACTTGCTTAATGAGGGCATCAGCGACTTTCTGCCCGCTCACATCGTAGGTGCCATTCTCGATGGCCTTCTTGATCTGCTCCACTCGTGCGGCTCTTTCCTGATCCGGCGTTTGCCCGAGGGCTCGAATCCGCTGCAGCTCTTTGGCTTGATCGGAAATCTGAACCCGGTCATTCCCCGCCTCCTTCTGGAACGGCTGCCGCTGCGTCGACGGACCCTTCGTCTCCGGCGTACCTAAGAGAATCTTGGCCAGTTGATCGGAACGACCTGAACCTGGAATCTGCATGTCTCTCTCCTTCTGCTGGGAAATGGTTGAGCCAGATGAGGCGTTCCCCTCTCGGTGGCTTCAAGCCCTGTCGCGTACCTTATCGGTTTCCGCTATCTGGAACTTTAGCGGGAGGCGGATAATTTTTTTCGATATATTCTTGAACCATTTGAGTGATTCCGATTCCTCCCGACTCCGATGCCCTATTGCCAATCTCTTGATCGTAAAAGGAATAGAAATAGGACCCCATCTTGCCGGTCATCTCTGATTCATGAACCGTTTCTCTCATGACTTTCATGAGATAGGACACGAAAAATGCTTCATACTGCTTTGCAGCCCTGATGAGCTCCTGGCGGTCCGTAGGGCTCCCTTTGACTTTCACTGAGTTAGGCTCGCTCTGATTCCCAAGAGGATTGGTGAACACGGGGGAAGCAAGAAACTGTGCCTGGCTTGGATCGTTAATCATCATTTTATTGCTCATACATAAAATTAGAATTGCGCATTATCTAATTGGTTTATCTAGATAATCTCAAGAGTTGCTTGAAGTGCTCCTGCCGCCCGTAATGCCGAAAGAATGGACACAAGATCTCTCGGCGTCACGCCCACAGCGTTGAGCGCTCGAACTACTTCACCCAGCGTCACCGTCTCATCGACCACCATCAAGCGGGATTCCTGTTCCTTCACCTCGGTCTGCACATCTTCCGTCACGGTCGCCGGCTGGCTGCTGGCTGACCCGATAATCGGCGCATTCGGTTGAGAGACATTCAGGGTATTTTTCACGGAAATCGTCAGGTTGCCGTGTGAGATTGCGCAGGTCGAGATCCTTACATGCTCGCCCAGGACGACCGTTCCCGTCCGCTCATTCACGACGACCTTGGCGGCGCTATCGACGGAGACATCCAATCCTTCAATCGAGGCGATATATTCAACGACACGACCATGAAAGGTCGACGGAATTGTCGCTTTGACAAGGCCTGAATTGACCGGCAAGGCGCTTCCCTTGCCAAACACTCCGTCGATCGCCTCAGCCGTCCTGATGGCGGTCGTAAAGTCCGGCTGCCGCAGCAATACCGACACCGTCTCCCAGGCATCGATATTGACCACCAGCTCCTTTTCAATGATCGCTCCCCCAGGAACGACTCCGGCTGCCTGGTGATTTTTGGTGACCGTGGCTCCTCCAGGCCCACCGACCCCGCCAAGGAATCCGCCGACCGACACCGGTCCCTGTGCCACGGCAAACACTTGTTGGTTGGCCGCTTTCAAAGGCGTGAGGAGCAGCGTGCCGCCCTGCAAACTTTTCGCATTCGCCATGGAGGATACAACGACATCGAGCGTCATGCCGGGCTTGGCAAATGGAGGCAGCTTGGTCGTGACCATCACGGAGGCGATATTCTTGGTCAATAGCTGAATGGGATCGATCACCAGATTGATCCCCATTTTATTCAACATGGACATCATGGCTTGAATCGTAAACTGGCCGCCGATCACCTGATCGCCCGTTCGGTCGAGCCCGACAATCAATCCATACCCGATCAACTGGTTTTCCCGAACGCCTTCGATCGATCCGATGTCCTTAATGCGGACAGCCTCCGCCGAGAGCGGCAGACCCAAGTGCCCCACCAAGAGCACCACAACCAATGAACGAGTCCAACGTGTCATCATTCGAGCTGTCTTCCTTTGTTCCGTTACAGCCGGTGCGTGGGCAGACTGGCCGATTTCCGTCCCAGAATCATCCGCGAGATCCATCCTTGCTCTGAAGCCGCCTCTTGAGGAACGGCGACCTTGGCCGCTTCGCGGTGCCAATAGCCTGTTCGCTCCGGGTTCTGAGGGGGATCCAGGTCTGCCCGTCTCACCACACCGCTCATCACCATCATCTGCAACGATTCATACGAGACGGCACGGCGCCAGAGATCCCATTTCACCATCGCTTTCCGTTTAGTCGCATGCTTCACGAGGAACTCCATCGGTTAGAACGGATATATCCAATCAAGAATGCGCACCAGCCATCCGGGCCGCTGCACATCGTCCAACACCCCTAACCCCGCGTATTCAATTTTCGCATCGGCGATCGCCGACGACAGCACCGTATTTTTTGTGTCCACATCCACCCGCCGCACAATGCCGGCAATCGTCATCAATTGTTTTTCGCTATTGACCGTCACTTCACGCCGTCCTTCAACCCGCAAATCGCCATTGGGAAGCACTTCCACGACAATGACCGAGATCGTCCCGGTTAAGGTCCCTTCCCGATTGGTGGCTCCCTTTCCACTGAACTTGTTGCTCGCCGAGGCATCGACCCCGAGCCCTCGCCTGGCTTCGTCACCGAGACGAATGCCGGGAATTCCGATATACCCGACGCCTGTTCCGGCCAATGAATTCGACAGGGTCGAATCGCGCTGGGCCGCGGTGTCGGCTGATTTGGAGCCTTTGTGCTTTTCGACAATCTTGACGGTGAGGATGTCTCCCACCCTCATGGCTCGCATATCCTCATACAAGTAGGCGCGGCCATTTTCTTCCTGCCACAACGACCCCAACGTCTTGGGCGGGGGAAGCGTCGGCACGGTTAACTTACTGGAAGTCGAGGCTGTGGGCATGAGGCTGCAGGCGCTCAGCATCACGCTGGCCAGCACCGCTACCGCTCCGCATGTTCGAGCCGTTGCACAGCGCATGGGGTATTCCTAAAAGTCCACTTGAACCAAGCCGGGCGCCACAATTTTGGCCCGCAGCTCTCGTCCCGAATCAAGATTCGCCACCATGACAGTTTGCCCGACTTGACCGCTCCCCTTGGTCACCCCCGATGTTTGCACGGAGAAATTGCCCCGTCGCGCTTCGATCATGACGTGATCGCCTTTCTTGACCATAAATGGCTTTTTCAGAAAGGTGGGACGCAACGGGGTATTCGGCTGCAGCGGGCGAGCCGTGCTCTTCCCGATAGCGGCTTCCGGATCCGTGATGAAGGGATGCTTCACGTCGTAAGTCACGATGCGCGCCGTGGTGAGATCGTCAGGTTCAATGGTCTCCTCCGACTTCAAAAACCGTGACGGGACAACCACATCGATCATGGCCGAGATATCAGCCAGCGTCTCAATGGTCTTCCACGGATTCCCATTGACCATGATCTGAATGGAAAAGCTTCTGCGGCCCATCGTCGTGTTGCCACCCGAAGTGGACGGGATCTGGAGCTCGATCACCCCGGTTGGAATTTTAATGGCATCCAATGGCTCCAGAAGCGTGACCTGCACCGACTTCACCCGCGTCCCCCATTCCCCCTCCAGATATCTCTGGATCGTCTTTTGGAGTTGCTCAAAGTGCAGCTCCCGCATCGTTGGCCGCGTCGCCTCCAGCTTGCCGATGGCCAGCCCAGTGGATCCCTGGGCTCCCACCGATACCGGCTTGACCATCTTGTCGGCGCTGGCCCCGAACGACGGGCTGGTCGCAACGGCAAAAACGAAGGCTGCGGTGATGATGCGAACGGTCGTCATAGCTCATCCTTATCGTCGGAGATTGTTCGCGATGGACATCATCTCGTCAGACGCTTGAATCGTTTTCGAGTTAATCTCGTAGCTCCGCTGCGCAATGATCATATTGACCATTTCCTCAGCCAGGTTGACGTTCGAACTTTCCAAGAATCCCTGCTGGATCGTCCCGAATCCGGTGGAGAATCCGCCGGTCCCTTGGGTTGGAGGGCCCGACGCAAAGCTGTCGATGAACAGATTGTTTCCCATCGCCACGAGTCCGGCCGGATTGTCGAATCGCGTCAATTGAATTTGGCCGACCTGGGAAGCCTGCGTCACACCAGGGAGCAAGACGGAGACGGTCCCGTCCTGACCGATATCCATTTTCAATGCACCGGAAGGAATGGTAATAACGGGATTCAATAAGTCCCCGTCACCCGTGACCAAGTTGCCGACGTTATCTCGTTTGAATGACCCGTTCCTGGTGTACATGATGGTTCCATCCGGTCTCGAGACCTGAAAGAACCCGGGTCCATCGATCGCGATATCCAGGTCATTGTTGGTCTGGCGCATGTTCCCCTGGAGCCATTCCTTCGAGACCGTCGTGGGGCGTACGCCGGCGCCGACTTGAATGCCCACTGGAAAGACACCGACGTTGGATGCGCTGGTGCCTGGCAAGCGCTGGATTTGGTAGAGCAGATCTGCAAATTCCGCTCGGCTGCGCTTGAACGAGTTGGTATTGACGTTAGCCAGGTTATGGGCCACGGTATCTACGTTGATCTGTTGTGCCGTCATTCCGGTGGCGGCTGTCCACATTGCCCGAATCATAATCGCCTCCTAAGCCACTCGTCCGACTTCTTGAATAGCCGTTTCAGCCATCCGGTCCAGGGTTTGAATCAACTTCTGAGCCGATTCATACCCGCGCATGCCCTCGATCATCTTGACCATTTCACCAATCGAATTGACGTTGGAATCTTCGATGTGCCCGACCTGGACTTGGGGAGCTTTCGCAGGGAACCCCTTATCGGAGATGAACATGCCTTCCGCGTACTTTTGCGGCATGTCGGTATCGGGAAAATCCATGACCTTGATGGTGCCGATGGGGTTGCCGTCGACCTTAATTTGCCCCTGATTGGAAATATCCATTTTCCCGACGGGAATCTTCAATTCCCCCTTCGTGCCCATGACCGGATAGCCGAGATTCGTAACGAGCCGGCGTTGATTGTCGAGAGAGAGCATGCCGTTGCGGGTATATCTGGTGCCTTGGGGGGTCTTCACTTCTAAGAACCCGCGTCCTTGAATGGCGAGGTCCAACGGGTTCCCAGTCAGACGAATGCGTCCCGCGTCATAGGTTGTTTTCACTGTATTAGGAGCCGCATACACGCGTTCCGTCGGGCCGAATGGTTTGGCCACGATTTGATTGGCGAGTGACACGGTGCCTGGAATTGAGGGAATAGCAAGATGCGCCTTGGGGAACACCGCCTTGAAGGTCTGCTCATCCTGCTTAAACCCGGCGGTGTTCACGTTCGCCATGTTATTGGCAAAGACTTGCATCCGCCGTTCATGGGCAAGGGCGCCGGAGAGAATGGGATAGATACCTCGGTTCACGGTCATGTCTCCTTGATACTTCGATTCGCAAGAAGACACAGCAACCTGCATGCCAGATCATCAGATTCATCCGGCGCAGACTTGTGGGTCAGAAGAAGTGCGAATTGCGGGGAAACTTGGCAGGTTGTCAAATAACCAACAGTCTGACAACGCAAGCCCGTGGGACCGTACGAAGATGGAGAGGGCGAATAGTTCCAGGGATGAGGAAGAAGTTACCTAGCGCAGAATGGATTCGGGGGAAGGCGTAGCGACCGCAGCCGACGTGCTGAAAGGAATCTCACCGATGACATCGGTGAAGCGGATGGGATTATCCGATGTCGCGTGGGCAAGGGCTTTCACGGCCTGACTCAGCAATGCTTCACCTGACGCCGCCGTCGTCGCATACATTGCTCCGCCGATCTGACAGGTCAAGAGGACTTCCTGCCCCTCGATCATTAACGGAAGCGACATGGTTCGATAGATATTCTGAGCTGGCGCATCGATTTGATCCCGATCGATCACATCCTCGATGAGAATTGCAAAGCGGCGCTCGCCGATCCGCGCGACGGTATTGTTGGGAGGCAACGCGCTCTTGATGCGGGCCGCCTGCACTCGGACGATCAATGAGATGTTCGGGGTGATCGCTGAAGTGGGAAGAGGACGGAATTGATGCAGTTCGGCGACCAGCACACCGATGCTCCGGCCCATATGGGAGGCTCTCGTCAGCGCTTGATCCAGGAGCACGGTGAAGAGGCGCAGCGTGGGCAGACCGGTAACATGATCGTAGGCCGCCAGGCTTTCCTCGCGTGGCAGGGACTTCGTTCGATGCCTGAAAGGCCAGAACCACACACCCGCGAGACTGAGACTGACGCTCAGAATGAGGCCCACTCCCCCAAGGAGCGACACCGGAGTATTGGCGGAGACGGATCCTCGTGCCATCGCCACACTTACAGTCGAGAGAGATGCCACCGAGGTGTTCATGAGTCCTTGCGCTGCCATCAGGCCGATCGCGAGAGACGACACAAAACACATCACCGCTTTGGAACGGGAGGCTAGGCTACGTTTTGAATGCGCGCGGCTTAAGCGGGACAGACCGAGCGTGAACGGCCCTCTATATCCCGGGCGCGATGCGAGTGAGGCCGATCGAGGCGTTGCGTTGTGGACCTTATCCATGAACAAGAGCCATGACATTCCAGGATGTTATGGCTCTCTGTCGGCTGTTCACGAAGAGAACTAAAGAGCGCACGCGGCTGGGTGCACATTGCGCAGAAACGGCTACAAACGATCACGGCATGCAGCCGGGCTGGAGGAGGACTTGCGGCAGAATGCCGGCAAGTCCTCGCGCTATCCCTCGGCGTGAAGGAACGCCTTGAGTCTGAGAATCGCTTTGGTATGAATTTGGCAGACGCGGGATTCCGTGACCTTGAGCAACTCACCGATTTCTTTCATCGTCAGTTCTTCATAATAGTAGAGCGTCAACACCAGCCGCTCTTTCTCCGGCAATTCCTGGATCGCTTCGGCAATGGATTCACGCTCCCGCTCGTTGACCAACGTCGACAAGGGATCAGGGTGGTGCGTGTCGGCGAGCATCTTCACCACCTTATGCCCGTCCGGCTCCTGAAGCCCCAGGTCGTCGATACTGATCATCACGGCGCCACGGGCCCTGGAGATAAACTCGTCCAGCTCGTCCAGCGGCATCTTCAGCTCGGCAGCCACCTCTTCATCCAAGGGAGGGCGTCCGAGCCGGTTCAAGAGGACGATATGGGTTTTCTGAAGCAATCCAATCCGTTCATGCACGGAGCGCGGAATCCAATCCATGGACCGGATTTCATCCAGCATGGCCCCACGAATCCGGAACTCGGCATACGTCTTAAACTTCGCCTCTCGGTTGGGGTCGTATTTCTCCATGGCATCCATCAGGCCGATAGTCCCGACGGAGATCAGGTCTTCCGCATCCAAATACGCCGGCAACCGGAAGGCCAGACGATGGGCCATCGCCCGAATGACATGGGCGAATTCCTTGATCAGTTGTTCCCGATGAGCATCGCCGCTTGGAATCGCTTGATGTGCTCGATGAACTGCCGTTTTACTCATAATAAGTACGCCTGTAACTCCATCACATGACTGCGGTGGTAGGAACGAACCGTTGCCACAAAAGCTGCACAGCACTCTTGGGAAAATTCGGCTTAGGCCACTGCAGGATTTGCCCAGCCAGGCGCGTAAAGGCCTGGGCCGCCGGCGAAGCCGGGAAGAGCTCCAGCAGCGCCTTTTGCTGCATCACGGCGAGCGGAACATAATCATCCTGCGGAATATAGCCAACATAATCGAGAGCAATATGCAGGAAACGGTCCGCAGCAGTATCGAGTTTCCTGAATACCTCCGCCGCTTCGCGCGGACTCTTTGCCATGTTGACCACCACTTTGAATCGCCGCTCCCGATACTGCCTGGTCAGGACCTTGATGAGAGCGTACGCATCGGTCAGCGAGGTGGGTTCAGGCGAAACCACGACGATGGCATCCTGAGCCGAGGATGTGAAGAACGTGACATTCGGTGAAATGCCGGCTCCGGTGTCGATCAGCAGCACATCGACTTCCTGTGAGAGCGTTTCGAGCTGTTCCAGGAGAATCATTTGCTGTGACTCGTTCAGCGCCGTGAGCTGGGGAACACCGGAGCTGGCCGGCAGGACACGAATCCCGCCCGGTCCGTCAACAATGACATCATCCAACGAGTGGGTGCCGGCCAGAACATG